>JANOQY010000052.1:0-4975 GCA_031414995.1 Betaproteobacteria bacterium | reverse complement strand
AGTTGATCGGCGAGCGTGTCGCGTTGCGCGCGTTGCGTGATGAGCACGCACCGCATTTGTGGGACGCAGTGAACGCATCGCGTGAAAATCTAAAGCACTGGATGCCGTGGGTAAACGACCACAACAGTCTCGATTTTTCGCTTGAGTATGTGCGTCGTATGCAAGCCAAATGGATTTTGCGTGAGGATTTGCCGATGGGCATTTGGCGCAAAGAGGACAATCATTTTCTCGGGGCCACAGGATTGCATCGGATCGATTGGTCGGTTCCGGCGATGGAAATCGGCTACTGGATTCGCCCCGACGCTGAAGGCAATGGCTACGTGACCGAAGCTGTGAAACTCATTACACAGTTTGCCTTTGTGCATTTGCGTGCCGAGCGCGTGACGGTTCGTTGTAACAGCAAAAACCTGCGAAGTGCTGCCGTGCCGCCGCGCGCAGGATTTCTGCATGAGGCTTTGATGCGTCAAGAACGTCGGGAGGTGGATGGCAATTTGGGCGATACCGAATTGTTTGCGATGACACGAGCTGATTTTGATCACGTAGAATCAGGTTCATGACATCCCCACCGAAGCTGGTTATCCTTGATCGCGATGGCGTGATCAATCACGACAGCGATCAATTCATCAAGTCGCCCCGCGAATGGAAGCCCATCGACGGCGCGGTTGAGGCCATTGCCCGCCTCAATCAAAACGGATATCGCGTCGTGGTCGCCACGAACCAGTCCGGCATCGGGCGCGGCCTGTTCGACATGGCGACCTTCAATGCCATTAACGACAAAATGATGGAACTGGTGTTTCGTCAGGGTGGTCGTATCGACGCCATTTTCTTTTGTCCGTGCACTGCAGAGCAGCAATGCCACTGCCGCAAACCCGACACCGGAATGTTCGAAGACATCGCGGCCCGGTTCGGGATCGGCCTCACCGGTGTGCCTGCAATCGGTGATTCGCTGCGCGATCTTGAGGCCGCGGCCAAGGTGGGCTGCGTGCCGATTCTGGTGCTGACCGGCAAGGGCAAAAAGACCAAAGAAAAAGCCGGTTTGCCGCGCGGCACAAAGACCTTTGCTGATCTAGCCGAAGCCGTGAAGTTTCTCGTCGCTGACCCAACGCGCGCGCTGGCTTGGTAAAACTTCGCGGCACATGATCTTTATCCGTTCACTGCTATTTTTTTTAGCCGCCATCGTCACGACGGTGGCCTACGGTATTTTTGTCGTGCCGCTTATTTTCGTTCACTACAACAGCGGTTACGACCTCGCTAAAAGCTGGGGTAAATCAGTTATCTGGCAGGCGAAATTTATCTGCGGGATAGATTACTGGGTAAAAGGCTTTGAAAATATTCCTGCTTATCCCTGTGTGTCGATGGCCAAGCACCAATCGGCTTGGGAGACTGTTTTTATCCTCACACTGCTGCCGCGCGCAGTTTGGATTATCAAGCGTGAAATGGTGTGGGTGCCTGTTATTGGCTGGGTGCTGTATGCGCTGCAATCGATTGCCATTGATCGCAAAAGCGGCAAACGCGCGATTGAGCAAATTGAAGAGCAGGGCAGGGAGCGGATCAGCCGTGGTCTTTGGGTGTCGCTGTTTCCTGAGGGCACGCGCATTGCGCCCGGGCAACGCGGGCGCTATGGCATCGGTGGGGCATGGCTTGCTGCCAAGACGGGCACGCCGATATTGCCGATCGCACACAACGCCGGCGAATGTTGGCGGCGCAACGCATTCATGAAGTATCCGGGCAAGATCACCGTCAGTATCGGCCCGCCCATCATCACAGTCGGACGCGAGCCGTCAGAGGTGATCGTTGATGTGGAGAACTGGATTGAGGGCGAGATGTTGAAGCTCACGCCGGCTAATCAAGTCAAGCTTTAGCGCGGCATGTTTTTCAAACTAAAAAAAGCGCAGCCCTCAGAGCCGGAAGAATCCGAGCGTAGCATCGCCCTGCAAGGCCATCGCGTCGATTATCGGCTTATCCGGCGGCGCGGGCGACGTGGTGTTGGATTGAAAGTCGATGGCAGCGGCATGACGGTCGCGGTATCGCTTTCGACCCCGGTTTCTGCCATTGAAGAAATGATCGACAAAAACGCCACGTGGGTGCTGAAGAAACTCGATGAATGGTCGCATCGCCGGATTGTGCCGCAGGCGTGGCAAACCGGTGCCCAATTGTCATTCATGGGCGATCCGTTGACGCTGATGATCGATATCGAGTCGGGGTCTGGCAAACGCAAACTCACTGCTGAACAATTGATGGGACACCTGTTCGTGCGTGGACAATTGGCTGAAAAGGCTACCAATGCAGCTATCGATACCGAGGTGATTGAAAAAACAGTTGTCGCCTGGTACAAAAAACAGGCGCTGCCGCATGTTGCGCAGCGCGCATTCTTTTTCGCCAAATTGCATGGTATGACGCCGCCGCGCGTGTTCATTTCCAGCGCAAATGGCCGCTGGGGAAGTTGTAATTCCCGACGTGAAGTACGTTTTTCGTGGCGCCTGATTAAGGCGCGGTCAGCATTGATTGATTATGTCGTCTGTCACGAACTCGCCCATCTGCGGCACATGAATCACTCCGCCGCGTTCTGGCAGGAGGTGGAGCGCATGTGCCCGGATTATCGGGCGCTGCGGGCCGAACTCGATGCCAACGACCACAGATTCCGCGCGTTCTAGAGTGGGAATGCATTCTGTTTACGACGTACCGATTATTCGCGCGATCTCGTTTTGCTGCGCCTCCTTCCCCCATGAAAATGGGGGAAGGTTGGGATGGGGGTGTGTTCGCAAGCATCGCCCCCATCCCAACCTTCCCCCGTCGCCGGGTGAAGGGGCTGGTCGGTGAGTGGGAAACTAAATCGCATTTAATACGAATGTAATGCACTTGTGACCTGAGACTTGCCAACGGCCGGACTGGGATCGTATGTATCATGGCCCCGTCTCCAACGCATTCAAAGGAAATATCATGGTTATCTGCCCCGTTGCAATCGCTGTTGGCTGCGAGAAATGTCCTGTGTTCAAGGTTTGTCCGGCAAAGAGCATCATTGGCGATCAAAAAAAGACCGGGGACGATGGAAAATCAAAGCCAGCATCGTCCGCTAGCAAGCCCAAGAAAAGTTGACTGGCCCCGGCGCGCTCAGCGCCGATCTTGCAAATGCTAAAATTGCTGCAATGTTGTAACGCAACCAGCAACCATTTTTAGCGATGATCAAACAACGCACTCTCAAGAATAAAGTCCGCGCCACCGGCGTCGGCGTGCATCTCGGCCAGCGCGTCGAAATGCTGATTCGTCCCGCGGCACCCGATACAGGGATCGTGTTTTGCCGCACCGATTTGCCCGGCAACCCGATGGTGCGCGCGCATGCACTCAATGTGAATGACACGCGCATGTCCACGCGCATCGAAAATCCTCAAAGCGGTGCCAAAGTTGCGACGGTCGAGCATTTGATGTCGGCGTTTGCGGGATTGGGTGTCGACAACGCGTATGTCGATCTTTCCGCCGAAGAAGTGCCGATTATGGACGGCAGTGCCGGCCCGTTTGTATTCCTGTTGCAATCGGCGGGTATTGAAGAACAAGGCCGTGCGAAGCGCTTCATTCGGGTGAAAAAAACGCTCGAGCTGAAAGAGAAAGACCGTTACGTTTCGCTCGCACCGTTCAATGGCTTCAAACTCAAATTCACCATTGAATTTGATCATCCGGTTTTCAGTAAAGCCGCATCCGACGTCGAAATCGATTTTGCCGAGGTTTCGTTCGCCAAGGAAGTAGCCCGGGCGCGCACCTTCGGTTTTACGCACGACGTGGAAATGCTGCGCGAAATGGGATTAGGCCGCGGCGGCTCGTTGGACAACGCCATCGTGATCGACGATTTTCGCGTGCTCAACAGCGAAGGGCTGCGCTTTGACGACGAATTCGTGAAGCACAAGGCGCTCGACGCGGTCGGTGATTTATACATGCTGGGGCACCCACTGATCGGCGCGTTCCATGGCATCAAATCAGGCCACGCGATGAACAACCAACTCGTGCGCATGTTGTTGGCAGACGAGACCGCCTTTGAATTTGTCACCTTCGACAAGCGTGACCAGTTGCCAGCCGCCTTCGGCAACATGTCGCTCGCGTCGGCTTAGACTACCGGTACAAACGAAATGCTGATCGGTCTGCGGTTATTGTTAATGGTCGCCGTGCTCGCGATTTCCGCGACGTTTCTCGGTTACCTGTTCACCAAAAATCCGCGCTTTTTGAAGCTGACCAAAAACATCATCAAAGTGACGCTACTGTTTGCCGCCGTGATCGCGGTGGTCTATATCGCTGAGCGGCTGCTGCTACTTTAAGCGGCCCTAACGGTTTTTCTGTTTGTTTGTAAGCGCCCGCTCACGTTTGATCGCGATCGTTTGGAGGGCCGACTTTAATGGAGAATCTCCCAAAGATTCAGCCAGTTCCGCCAGTTTATCGGTTGGCATGGGCTCTCTGGGCGGGCCTTGGCGGGGTGGGATTTCAGCAACAAAAAACTCGGGTTGCACGATGACGGAAATTGCGGTAACCTGTTGATATTGCTTTTTATTTTCGCCAATAGTTTCACGAAATCTCTCAAGTAATCGCGGCAACATCTGCTTTAGTTTTGCCGCCACGGCACCATTCGCCGTCGCAACAATAATCGTTGATCCCTCCACTGTAGCAATGCGGCATGAATCACTCAAGCCGGGCGGTAGAGCATCGACAAACGTTTTTTGAAGCTTGGAAAGCTGACGCAGCCGCTGATGAAACGGCAGCAGCGTTTCGTTTTCGCGTAGCAAGGCACGGATTGGCTTTGACCCGCCCGGGTGTTTTTCACCGCGCTGGGATGATGAGTCGATTGGGTTCTTGGGCGCCATAGCAGGCATCTCGGGTCAGGGCAGGAGTATCGGATGAATATTATTCTCGTATCGGACAGTTTGGCCAAAAGCCGTATTGTCACGATCTCGCAAGCGCAGATTATCATGGCCGTGTGCGGCTTTATCAGTGC
>JANOQY010000051.1:0-2254 GCA_031414995.1 Betaproteobacteria bacterium | reverse complement strand
GATCAAACCCACCCGTGAGTCCCCCATCCCGTGCCCGGATCAACGCCCCCGCATGCCCCACACTCTCATCAAACTCGCCGAGCTTTTCCACTTCATGCCCGCGTGCGCGCAGCCCTTCAAACACCGAGGCATCAAACCGCGACTCCAGCTTTAGCGTGTCCGAAGGATTGCCCCAGGTGCGCCCCAGCAACCAGCGCGGCGCGGCAATCGCGTCCTGCGGGCTCATGCCGAAGTTCGCGATGCGGGTGAATACCGCGCACTGCGTCTGCGGCTGGCCATCGCCACCCATGGTGCCGTAGGGCATCACACGGCCATCGTTGAATAGGGCGAGTGCCGGGTTCAGCGTGTGGAACGGTTTCTTGCCAGGCTTGATTGCCAGCAGTGCTTTAGGGTCCAGCGAAAAACTGGCGCCGCGGTTTTGCCAGTTAACGCCGGATTCCTTCAGCACGATGCCGGTGCCGAACTCGTGATAGATCGACTGGATGAAAGATACCGCACGGCCTTCCTTGTCGATGACGCCCATCCACACGGTGTCGCCGGGTTTGGCGTTCTTACCCCAGGGTGCGGCGCGGTCGCGGCGGATTTTGGCAGCGAGGGTGGAAACAATGTCATCGTCCAGCAACGACTGCGCGTGCACCGCCATGTGCGCCGGATCGGTGACGTATTTGTCGCGGATGGCGAAGGCTTGTTTGGTGGCTTCGACGCACAGGTGCACATACTCCGTGCTCATCGGGTCCAGTCCCTTCAGTCCAATTTTGTCGAGGATGGCGAGTATCAGGAGTGAAACCACGCCCTGTGTGGGGGGCGTCATATTGTAGAGCTCGCCTAGCGAGTGCTTGATGGTCAACGGTTCGCGGTACAGCGCCTCGTGTTTGACCAGATCTTCACGCGAGACCGGACTGCCGACATTGGCGAGATCCTTGGCGATGCTCTGCGAAATATCACCGCGATAGAAATCCTGTAGCCCCGCCTTGGCGAGGTATTCCAGCGTGTTGGCGAGCCTCGGCATGGCGAATCGCGAACCGGCAGTTGGTGCCGTATTGTTCACCAGAAAGCTCTCGGCAAAGCCCGGCTGCGGACTCAGTTCTATCAGCTTGGCCGATGTGCTGGCGAACTGGCTGTTGGTGACGATGATGCCTTCGCGTGCACGCGTGATCGCATCATTGACCAGCATCGACAAGGGCATTTTGCCGCGCCAGCTTTTTGATACTTCCAGCGCGGCATCCCAGCCGGAAATGGTGCCCGCTACGGTATTGGCGGCGAGTGGCCCGCGAATCGGGATGGCATCGACACCTTGCTGGCGATAGAAATCGAGCGTGGCGTTTTGTGCGGCGGCACCGCAGGCATCGATAGCGATGGGCTTTCTGGCAGGATCGTGAATGAGCCAGAATGCGTCGCCGCCGATGGCGGTCATGTGTGGATAGACCACGGCGATGGTTGCTGCCGCAGCGAGCATCGCTTCGATGGCGTTGCCGCCTTCGCGCAGAATGTGCGCGGCGGCTTCAGCGGCGGCGGCGTGCGGGGCGACGGCGATGCCATTTTGAAAGACGGCGTTTTGAGATTGTGATTGCATTGAATTGTTTCCTCTCCGCGAGAATTATGCACTGCCCCGCCCGGTATAATCGCCCTCCTTTCACGCGCTTTGCCATCGTTCGGATTTAAGCGCTTTACCTGCATTGACATGAATGTTTTTTTCGAAGAAGACGGCGGCTTTAAGGTCGGACACGTGATGTCCGATATCGGCACGTCGCTGCAAATTGAATCAATCTCCGGCAAGCGCAGCAAGATCAAGTCCAATGCCGTCTTGTTGCGATTCGAGTCCGCGCTGGAACAATTCCTGCCGACAGCAGAGGCGCTGGCCGCCGACATCGATCCGGATTTTCTCTGGCAGGTCTGCGGCAAGGAAGAATTCGGCTGCGAAGAAATGGCGCAGGAATACTTTGGCCACAAACCCTCGCCGCCAGAAGCCGCCGCCGCCGCATTGAAATTGCACGGCGCGCCGATGTATTTCTACAAGCGCGGCAAGGGCCGCTATCAGGCCGCGCCCGAAGAAAACCTGAAAGCTGCGCTGGCCTCTATTGAGAGAAAAAAACGCGAAGCAGACCAAATGGCAGGCTGGGTGGCGCAATTGAAATCGGGCGTGATGCCAGACGAAATGCGCTCCCATCGCGATACATTGCTCTACAACCCCGACCGCAATACGCTGCTGGTGAAAGCGTGCGAACTGGCGGTCGCGGAAACACACACATCCTTA
>JANOQY010000050.1:0-1704 GCA_031414995.1 Betaproteobacteria bacterium | reverse complement strand
TTGGTCGTGATGCGCGGCAGCACCTGATCACCTGAAATGAGAATGTTGTCGTCGGCGGAAAATAGTGTCGCGTGTTCCGGCGCATGCCCAAACGCGGTGATCACTCGCCAGATTCGCGTGCCGATCACGATTTCGTCGTGCTCCATGATGCGGTAATACTGTTTAGGCACCGTTGGCACGCCGCGTTTGTAAGCACCTGAGCGGGCTTTCTGCGCTTCAGCAAAATCGGGCCGCGCTTTTGCCAGACCGTGTGCGACAAAAAGGCGTGCAGAATTATCGCGATCAAATCCCGCCACATCTTCAGCGGCCGCGTGGGCAGACAAATATTCTGATGTGGTCATCCACACCGGTGCGCCGGTTTTTTCGTGCAGCCACGACGCGCAACCGACGTGGTCGGGATGATAGTGGGTGACTATGATGCGCTTGACTGGCCGGCCGCCCATGACCTCGGCGAAGTGGCGATCCCAGAGTTCGTGTGTGGCCGCTACGCCATAACCAGTATCGACAATCGTCCAGCAGCGCGCGCCATTTTCATCCGTGTCTTCCAGCAGCCACAGATTGATGTGATTGAGCGCGAATGGCAGCGGCATACGAATCCAGTAAATGCCGGGCGCGACAAGAATGGATTCACCCGCTGCGGGCGGTGTTTCGTGAGGGTAGGCAATCATTTATTGATACATCCGGTTCTCTGGCATCCGGCTGGGGCCGACACTACTTGGTCGTAAACGTGAACACCCCATCCCAGTTTGCCCCCGGTGGTTTTGCGCGCAGCGCTGCGATGCGGTCCATATACAAACGGTAGACCTTGCGCTTCGGATCCGCTTCGAGCAGTTTGGTCAGTGCGCCTTCCGCATCATCCCAGCGCTGTTCACGAAAGCGATCCAGCGCACGGTGGAAGCGGTCAATCTCATCGAGCATTTGGTTGGCTACTTCGCCTTTTTCAGCGATGGGCTCATAAATGGAAATCGGTTCCAGTTTGCCTTTGACGCGCACCCGATCCAGTTCGCGGTAGATCACGCTCGGCACGGCGTTCACAATATTTTCTGAAACAAGGATGCCCACGCCATATTCCTTGGTGAGGCCTTCGAGGCGCGCCGCCAAATTCACCGCGTCGCCCAACACCGTGTACGCACGGCGGAAGGTCGAGCCCATGTCGCCGACGTTCATCATGCCGCAATTGAGGCCAACGCCGATTTCCAGCCTTGGCCAGCCGCGCTTGACGAATTCAGGGCCGATTTCTTTCACCTGCTTTTGCATGATCAGCGCCGAGTGCAATGCATGCTCCGCGTGCTTTTCATCGCGCAGTGGCGCGCCCCAAAAAGCCATGATCGCGTCGCCGATGTACTTATCTATCGTGCCGCGATCCTGTTGGATAGTTTCGGTCATGTGCGTGAGGTACGCATTCATCATCGCCGTTAATTCAGTTGGTGCCAGACCTTCTGAGATGGTCGTGAAATTGCGCACGTCAGAAAACAAAACGGTCATGTCGCGGCTTTCACCTTTGGTGGTGTAAGTGCCGGGATCTTTGGCCATTTCATCCACCAACTCTTTCGGCACATAGGTGCCGAAGATGCCGGTAATTTGTCGGCGGGATCGCGCCTCAATAAAAAATCCGTACGCCATGTTTAGCAGGTATAACGTGCCGATAAGTAATAACGGCATCGCCAGTGGCAACACATATCCCTGCGACCACCAATACAAATT
>JANOQY010000049.1:0-6255 GCA_031414995.1 Betaproteobacteria bacterium | reverse complement strand
TTCATTGTTAAGAATAACCAGCCTCACCCTCGCGCGAGGTGCCAAACGCCTCATCGAAAACGCCAACCTGACGATTTTCCCCGGCCATAAAGTCGGGCTCGTCGGGCCGAACGGCTGCGGCAAATCCACGCTGTTCGCGCTGCTGCGCGGCAAGATGCATCAGGATGCTGGCGATGTTTACGTACCTGAAAAATGGGTGATTGCCCACGTCGCACAAGAGACCCCGCAATCGCATCGCACCGCACTCGATTACGCGATGGACGGCGACGTCGAACTGCGTACCGTCGAAAAAGAACTGTTGGACGCCGAGACCAATCACGTTGCCGGCGAAATCATTGCCGACCTCCACGTGCACTACGATCATATCGGCGGCTACGCAGCCAAATCGCGCGCCGCGGCATTGTTGTCCGGGCTGGGATTCAATGCCGAGCGACAGGAGCAGCCCGTCGCGACATTCTCCGGCGGTTGGAGAATGCGCCTGAATCTCGCCCAGGCGCTGATGTGCCGGTCCGATTTGCTGCTGCTCGATGAGCCCACCAATCACCTCGATCTCGATGCCGTGATGTGGCTCGAAGACTGGCTGGAGAGCTATCCGGGCACGCTGCTGCTGATCACCCACGACCGCGATTTTCTCGATAACGTCGTGAAAATCGTGGTGCATCTGGACAACAAAAAACTCAATGAATACACCGGCAACTATTCCGCGTTCGAACGGGCACGCGCGGCGCAGTTTGCACTGCAATCCTCGGCTTTCGCCAAACAGCAAAAGCAGATCGCGCATCTGCATTCGTTTATCGACCGCTTCAAAGCCAAGGCCACCAAAGCCAAGCAGGCGCAAAGCCGCGTGAAAACGCTGGAGCGGATGGAGCTGATTGCCGCCGCCCACATTGATTCGCCGTTCGAGTTTTCGTTTCGTGAGCCCGATGCCAAGCCGCGCCAGTTGATCCATTTGAAAGAAGCAAAGCTCGGCTACGAGAGCAAAACCATCCTGCCAAACGTGGAGTGGCGTTTGTTTTACGGTGACAAGATCGGCCTGCTCGGCCCCAATGGCGCGGGTAAATCCACGCTGGTGAAGTCGTTGGCCGGTACGCTGGCGTTACAGGGCGGTGGCCGGTACGAGGGACAGGGGCTCAAGATCGGCTACTTCGCGCAGCACCAGGTCGAACAACTGCGCACGCAGGAATCGCCCTTGCAGCATATGAAGCGGCTCGACCCCGGCACGCGCGAACAGGAATTTCGCAATTTTCTCGGCGGCTTCGATTTTCGCGGCCAGCAGGCCGATGCCAGCATCGCACCTTTTTCCGGCGGCGAAAAAGCGCGTCTGGCTCTCGCCTTGATCGTCTGGCAAAAGCCGAATCTGCTGCTGCTCGATGAGCCGACCAATCACCTCGATATCGAAATGCGCGAAGCCGTGGCCGAAGCGCTACAGGAATTCGACGGCACGCTGGTAGTGGTGGCGCATGATCGGCATTTGCTGAAAGCGACCACCGATCAATTGTGGCTTGTCGCGGATGGTAACGTCGCGGAATTCGACGGCGATCTGGACGATTACAAACAGTGGGCCAAGGAATACGTAAAAAAACAGCAGGCCCAGCACCGGCGCGGCTCACAGACCAAAAGTGCGCCAGTAGCCGCGCCAGTGCTAGAGGTTGCTGCTAAACCTAAAACAGAAGCGCTGCCCGCAGATCGCAAAGACCAGAAGCGCCAGCAAGCCGCGTCGCGCCAGAATGTGGCCAATGCAAGGAAGCCGCTTGAGCAAAAACTGGCTAAGCTGGAAGCAGAAATGAAAACCCTCACGACCGAACGCGACAACATCGTGCAGTGGCTCGCCACGGAAGAAGCCTATGCCGAAGAAAGCAAACCGCGTTTGCAGGAAATGCTGAAGCGGCAGGGCGAAGTCGTGACGCTGCTGGCAGATGTAGAGTGGAAGTGGTTTGAGGTGCAGCAGAAGCTGGAGGAGAGTGTCGCGTCGTGACAATCTTCATCATGTGACCTGACTAAAAATCAAAGGACACAAAACTCTGCCGGGCTGGACTACCGCACTCGTTAAAACGATAGCTTCGTCAACTCGGAGGTAAACAGTACAACGCCACCAAAGGTCAACACCTCAGCACGAGCGCGAGTCGATGATTGGAAGGTGATGCGAGCGAGTGCGGGAGTCACCCAATAATTGGTGGCCGAAGACGGCCCAACCGCCCCCAAGGCCGGGCATGCGGCCAAGCTGGCTGTTTGACACCTGCCGAACACTTGAATCAGCAGCCCTTCAAGGACGCTTCCGTCCTGCTGCCAGTTTGCCGATTGCAGGGTATACCAGCGCGACTCACCATTGTTATTGAAGAGAAACCAAGTGCCGAACGCGACGTCGGTGGTGGCGCGGCGGTGGTGCACAGCAATGCCGGACCCGTTGGTCGCAGCATCGAACCACATGCCGTTGATGTCAAATTTGGAGCTGGCGATATCAGATACGGTCTGAATCGTGGTATCCGGGCCTCTATCCGAGCGAAGGGTGAGCGTCCCCGCCTTGGTCGGCGTGAATTCCAAATTAAAGTTGACCAGACTAGGGGGCGGGGGCACACCGCAGATCCCACCTGCACCTCCCGTACGTAATACCACCAGATTTTGAGTTTCCATCAAAGAGGTGTCGATCGAGATTGCATAAACCGAGCAACCGCTGGATGCAAATTGCAAAAAAACAGTTCTAGGTTGATTTGGTTTTCCGACAGCCGGATGTACTGCTAGCAAGTAATCGAGGCTTCCTGCAACAAGGGCAACGGGAGATGCCGGTTGACTCGAATTTTGCGACTCATTTGCGTAGGTAGGTAACGCGATCGCATTTAAAATCAGCGTCAGCGCAAATAGCAATTGCGTCGAGATACGGGGCAAAAATTCAGGCATTTTATTGAAGGTCATGTGGGTCGCTAAACGGTCGTTAAAACGCTAGCCGTTTGAGCGACGATACAAATGCGTTCCGGCCATATTGGTCAAACGCTTCCACGCGCAAGTTGTCCTTGTCAATCACGGTCACAGCTACCGAGCCCATCCGTTTGACACTGGCGGCACGCGGACAGTCATCGCCTTTCACACACGAGCCTGGCACCGCTGCCGCTGCCTCGTACGCAAGGCCGATCAGCAAGTTCCCGTTCTGTATCCACTGCATATTTTGCAGCGAATACCAGCGTGGAACGAACGAGAGCGACTGTCCATACATAAACCATGTACCAAAAATGCCATCGGTGGCAGTCGAGTGATGAAATGAAATGCCTGATCCGTTTGACGTCGGATCAAACCACATCCCATCCAGATTGACCGTCGAGCGCCCTCCCACCGCTACGCTTTCAATTGACGCTTCAGCGGCGCTGCCGTCGGGCAAGTCGAGCGTCACCCGCAGGGTGCCGATGCTTCGTGGCGTGTAGGTCACAACCATCGGTTCCAGTGTGCGCCCAATAAATTCGGGCGTTACGCGCAATATCAGTTTGCCAGTCGTTGCAAGCGCCGACTCGTCAATCGCTATTGGCCCGCTTGTGGTAGCACCGTATATGGAAATAGTGCGCGGCGTTCCCGGCGTAAAGGTGCGCGGAGAAACATATATTGAGAACACGTTTCTATCAGGCGGCGTCATCGAAAACGCGGATGCCAAGGTGCTCGCCGCCAATAGCAGAGACCCTAGAACGAGAGAAAAATATCGAATGCTGATGTGCATGAAATAGGTCTGCTGTTGCATCTTGTCAATATCACCATTCAGACGACGGGATAATGATACAGCGCTTTCGACTGACTACTTCGCCAACCGATACAACGCCAGCGTCCCCATCAGATTCGGCATTAGCGTCTGCTCGTGCTCACCATTCATCACCAGTCGATTCAGTACCCGCAAATTCTTGCGCGCGCAAAACGCGTCGAAATCGGCCACCGTACACATATGCACGTTGGGTGTGTTGTGCCAGGCGTAAGGCAGCGCATCCGAGACGGGCATGCGGCCTTTGAGAAGTTGCCAGCGGTGTCGCCAGTAGCCGAAATTGGGAAAGCTGACGATGGCCTCCGTTCCCACGCGCAACATTTCGTCGATGACCGCTTCGGTGCGCTTCATCGCCTGCAAGGTCTGCGAGAGGATCACGTAATCGAATGCGCCGTCGCCGACCTCTTTCAATCCTGATTCAAGGTTCGATTGAATGACGTTCACGCCGTTTGATACGCAAGCGAGAATGCCGGTGTCATCGTTCTCGATGCCGTAGCCGGTGATGTTGCGCGATTCCTTCAGGTGAACAAGCAACTCGCCGTCGCCGCAACCCAGATCTAGCACTGAGGATGCGGGCTTGATCCAGTTGGAGATCGCCTCAAAGTCTTTGCGGGTGATCATGTTGCCGCTTTCGCGAGGAACGCCCGCACCACACCAAGATACTGCGCATCATCAAGTAAAAACGCATCGTGCCCATGTGGGGCCTCGATCTCGGCGTAGGTTACGTTCTTCTTTTCGCTTAGCAGTGCCTTGACGATCTCGCGCGAACGCGCCGGTGAGAAGCGCCAGTCGGTGGTGAACGAGATCACCAGAAATTTTGCGGTTGCCGGTTTAAGCGCTTGGGCAAGATTGCCGCCGTGTTCGCGAGCAGGATCGAAATAGTCGAGCGCCTTGGTCACGCGCAAATAGGTGTTGGCATCGTAGTAGCCGGAAAATTTCTCGCCCTGATAACGTAAATAGGATTCGATCTGGAATTCTGAATCGAACGAATATTTCAGGCCAGCGCGCAAATCGCGACCGAACTTGGCTTCCATCTGGTCGTCGGAAATGTAGGTGATGTGGCCGATCATGCGCGCGACCGTGAGGCCGCGTTTGGGCACGATGTGATGTTCGGCGAAGTGGCCTCCGTGGAAATCCGGGTCGGTCAGGATCGCTTGGCGCGCGACTTCGTTGAAGGCGATGTTCTGTGCCGAAAGATTGGGTGCGGCGGCGATCACAAGTGCGTTGGCGACGCGGTCAGGATACCGATAGGCCCAGCACATTGCCTGCATGCCCCCGAGTGAGCCGCCCATGACGGCGGCGAGTTTGGTGATGCCCAAATGTTCGATCAGTCGCACATGCGAATCGACCCAGTCCTCGACCGTGACCAGCGGAAAATCTGCGCTGTAGGCACGAGCGGTATCGGGATTGATCGACAGCGGCCCGGTGGAGCCGAAGCATGAGCCAAGATTATTTACGCCGATAACGAAAAATTTGTTGGTGTCGACCGGTTTGCCGGGGCCAACCATGTTGTCCCACCAGCCGAGGTTGTCGGATTCATTCTCATACGTGCCGGCGACGTGATGCGAGGCGTTTAGCGCGTGACAAATCAGGATGGCGTTGGATTTATCGGCGTTGAGTGAGCCGTAGGTTTCATAAGCGAGATCGTAAGCACGCAGAGTCGCACCGCTGGCCAGTGGCAGCGGTTGGGCAAAGTGCGCGAACTGCGGGGAAGCGATCATAAGTAAGTCAGCAGTCTTCAATAATCGTCGTTCCCGCATTCGCGAGGATGACGGCCAATAAAAAAGCCCGATCAGCTTGGCGCTAGTCGGGCTTCTTGAAACTGCAAATTCTCGATAGCCGCTTTAGCCGTATTTATTGGGAGTTAATCTTTCCCGGCGCCCGCAAGCTGATCGTCAAATCGGCGCACCACAAACATTACGCCAAGCGGCAGGCGATGTCAAGCATGTAAAAAGATGTAGATCGCCATTCGGCGGGCCTTACCGGCCACTTATGCCCTGAAAAGCGCGCCAGTGCTAGAGTTTGTCCTTAATGCCGCAACCTTTCAGAATCAACCGCACCAGTTGATCTGTCGCACGCTCGTATTCACCACGCGTGAGTTTTGCCTTGCCGAGCACCGCGCACACTTGCGGCTGGAAATCCGCGTAGGTTTGCGTGGACGCCCAGATGGTAAAAAACAAATGGCGCGCATCGATGTGATCGATCAACCCCAGCGTTGCCCAATGCTCGATCACCAGTGATTTTTCATCGATCAACGCTTTCAACTCGCGGCGCAAATAGCCGCCAATCTGCGGTGCTCCATGCAGCATTTCATTGGCAAATACGCGCGACGCTGCAGGGTGCGCGGCAGTGAGCCGCATCTTGGCGCGGATGTAATCGCCTAGTGCTATCGCCGGATGCGCATCGCGCCTAATGCCGCTGGTCTCAGCGAGCCACAGCGTTAGCGTGTGGTCGAGCACAGCGCGATAGAGAGCGGCCTTGGTGCGGAAGTAATAATGCAGATTCGCTTTTGGCAGCCC
>JANOQY010000048.1:0-4957 GCA_031414995.1 Betaproteobacteria bacterium | reverse complement strand
GCGGGCGGGCGCCATCGTCAACAGGAGAATCAAGAAAGTCACTTGGTATCGCGATCCATCCGGCGTTGCCCCTGGCAACTATGCGGCAGTTGATTTTCTTGGCGCTTTCAAAAATGTGCCTTACTACTGCGGATACGTCGTTTGGCGAGTCGAGCCTGAAGGGCTACGGCTGGTCCGCGAAGAAATAAACGTCATTGACGCCGACACAGTTAAGGCCCTATCGGCGGAAAAGCTTGAAGCGCTGATCACGCAATTCAAATGTCGATGAAATCATGACAGTTGCTGTCCCCTATCAAGCAAGATAATGCATTATTGATCAAACTCTAGCATTGGCGGGCTTCTCGGGTTAAAAGTGCCTGAAAAACCGCGCCAGTGCTTGTGTTTGATAAAAAACATGAAAACCGATCACGCCCATCACCAAACGCCGCGCTGGTTGCTCGCGCTACTGCTGGCAGCCCTTGCCACGATCGGCCCGTTTGCCGTGGATACCTACATGCCTGCATTCGGCGGCATGGCGCAGGATTTGCAAGCGACGACGCTGGAAATGCAGCAGACGTTATCGGTATATCTGGGTGCGTTCGCGTTCATGTTTTTATTTCACGGCGCACTCTCGGACAGTTACGGCAGAAAGCCCGTCATCCTCGCGGGATTGACCATTTTTGCCATTGCCTCGGTGGGCTGTGCGCTCTCGCAAAATATCGGGCAGTTAATTTTGTTCCGCGCGCTACAGGGCGCATCGGTTGGTGCGGGAATGGTGGTCGGTCGCGCGATGATCCGCGATCTTTTCGATGACACCGAGGCACAGAAGCTGATGTCGATGGTGACGCTGTGGTTCGGCTTGGCACCCGCCGTTGCACCGATCATGGGTGGCCATTTATACATATGGTTTGGCTGGCAATCAATTTTCTGGTTTATGGCGATCTTCACGCTGATCCTGATCGTCATGAGTCACTACGGATTTCACGAGACCCTCCCGGAAGAAAAACGGCACTCGTTTCGACCGCGTCCGTTGTTGCTGGGCTATCGCGAAGTCGGTGCGTCACCGAAATTTTTGTTGCTCTCGCTCGCGGTGGGACTTAACTTCAATGGTTTCTTTCTCTACATTCTTTCTGCACCCGTTTTCTTACCCGAACATCTGAAGCTCGGTCCACAGGAATACGCGTGGTTATTTTTGCCCGGCATCGCTGGCATCATGACGGGCGCATTTTTGTCCGGTCGCGCTGCGGGCCGCCAGAAACCTGCGCAAACGGTAGCGCGGGCCTACTTGTTTATGTGCGCCGCCGCCGTGGTGAATCTCGTCTACAGCCTGCTGTTGCCCCCGGCGCTGCCGTGGGCAATCGTGCCAATCTTTTTTTACGCGCTCGGTAGCGCAATGGCGATGCCGACCATTTCGTTGCGGGTGCTGGATTTGTTTCCCACGCGGCGTGGCATGGCGGCCTCGTTGATGGGTTTTGTCTCGGGCATTATCAATACCATCGTGGCAGGCGTCGTATCGCCCGCTGTGTCGCATTCGCCAAAGTGGCTGGCGGTGGCGATGGCTGCAATTTTGGCGTGTGGACTGCTTTGCTGGATAGGTTATTTGCGTCTGTCACGATCACCTTCTTCACCGCGCAGCACAATGCCGGAGAAATAATTAATCGCGCTGTCGGCACCAGGTTTCGCGTGTCATCAATAACAGTACAACTGCGATGCTCCCCCAAATCAGCATTAGCGAAAAACCTTGCTGATATGACGCCAGATCGAAGACGCGTTTGCCGTCGATGGCGTTGCCGCGCCATGTGCGATCCAAAATAATACCCACAAACGGCTGCATGTACATCGGCCCCTGAATGACGCCCATATTGGCCACACCAGAAACCGTGCCCGCCAAACGTGCCGGACAGGATTCTTTGGCGAATGCAAAACTCAGGATGAAGCACGCACCGAAAAAGCCAATACTGATCATCAGTGCGACCAACAATGCATAGGGAAGCGTCGGCGCGTAAATGAGCGTTGCCCATAAAGCCAATGTGATGACCATGCCGCCGATATAAAGCGGTTTGCGACGGCCGATGCGATCCGAGACAGCGCCATAACTCAAGCTGCCAACTGCCCAGGCCACCATCATCGCTGAACACAATCCCGCCGCGTTCGTCGCCGACAGTCCGTAATGCGTGGTCAAAAACGGCACGCCCCATAATCCCGCGAAAGTGAGAATGATTGAGCTCGGTGCGCCTGCGATGAAAAACAGCAGCACAACATTGCGATTGCGAAATGCTTCCTTGAGTCCGGCAAAAATGCTGGTGCGCGGTTGGTCAGGCGCGTGCGTGTGATCGGCGTAGCTTTTGTAGCCGCGCTCGCTCGGGTCGTCACGCACCGTGAGCCAGGTGAAAATGCCGAACAGTATGGTGACCGCCGCACTTGCCCACATGACACCGCGCCAGCCGAATGCATCTGCCATCATCCGCAGCGGCGCGCCGGCAAACACCGCGCCAAATACGCCGACCGCCAGCGCCATGCCCGAGGCCAACGCAAATTGCCGAGCAGGCATCCAGTGGCTGGCGAGTTTTAACATCGACACAAACGCAACACCAACAGAGCCGCCGATCAACAACCGCCCTAAATTGGCTGTCCACGTATCGGGTGCCATCGCGAACACCGCTGTGCCAATGCCCGCAATAGCAGCGCCAACAGTTAGCAATAAGCGCGGACCAAAGCGGTCAGCCAGCAAGCCCGTCGGGATTTGCATTGCCACATAACTATAGAAATAAAAAGCTGAAAGATTGCCAAGTGCCGCCGCCGTCAGGCCAAACGCATCGGAGAGTTCCACCGTAATAACGGCGGGCGCTACACGCTGATAAAAACCGATGAAGTAAAGGGCCGCGCCCAGCCCCCACATGGTCCAGGCAATCGATAGGGGCGGATGATTGTCGCGATTCGAATGCAAATCAATTGTTGCCGGGGGTTAGCCTGCGCTCAGTTAGCTTGCATTCACGCACATAGAGAAACGCGGGTAGCGCGAACGACAGGCCGATGAGGATATTGGTTGCGATAAATAGCCACCAATGCCGAATCGCGAACCGTCTGGATTCGGTAAACACAAACGGCCAAAACACCAGACAGGAAATCGTGAAGTCGGCCAGCGTCGCGGCCGCAATTGGGTTTCCCCATGCGAGCGACAGTGCGGATGATGAGCCCGGCACACTTGCCAAGTAAGCAAAGTAAGTCGCGTACGGAACGATGGCGCCAATGATGGCGGCGATGAGATAGAAAGTTTTCACAGCCAGAGGATACCGCGATTGCGCTGGCTAGTTTTGCTCCCGAGACGACAGCATAAATCGGCGTTCAACTTCAAGTCATACCAAACTCGTATCCGCCGCCATCCACTCGGCATGTAAAAAGCCACTGGCTTCAGACGAATTTAGCGCTCAAACCGGATGACTACGTTGTGCTCGATACGTCCGGATTCAAAAACGCGTGAATGTACTGGGCGGCACCGACAGGCACACGATGCGAATGTGCGCGTAACGATGCGATAGCTGCAAAACGAGCGCTAATCGGCGTTTGCGTGTTCGGCGATGGCTCAGGTTCAATGTAACCCATTCCCCAAGCGCCAAACACTCGTGCATCACTCTGGGTGCGTGCAAGCAGATCAACGTTGTAGTGGCGCGCATCTTGGGCGATGTGTGCGTACAACGAATCCACCACGGCCGCTGGCCCCTCAATGACTTGTACAAATACGGCCTCGCAATACACCAGCATCCCCGTGACGCCTACTTTGACATTTTGCGTTTGGGCAAAAAATTTCAGTCTATGGCGTGCCTCGCGGTTGGCGAATTCCGCAGTGGCCTGGCTGGTGTACGCAATAGCGACTATTTTGTCCATGGGAGCGGATCCCCGTGATTATTGTTTTTGTATCCAATCGTGCCGTCAACAACTCTATCGTAGCGCACTCGCGACACCCTGACAGCACACACGGTGGGCCGCGAAAATCGGCCTCAACAACGGTGGCATCGCCGTGCGCATCGGCGGGACGAATACGCTACACCTGTTCCCACGGTAATCCCGCGTGTCGCCAACCACCAAGCTTGCCTCGCTGGTGGTTGTCATTGAGATCGCCCTCGAAGCCTTCCAGCACGTTGTACACCGTGGTGAATCCCGACGCCTCGAGTGCCAACCCGGCATCAACACTACGGTTGCCTGAGCGGCAAATAATCACCACCGGTCGATGGGTGGAATGACCAACCGCTTTTTTCACCTGACCCACGAAATGCGGATTGATGTCCCATTCGGGGCCGTCGTTCCATGGAATCATCAGTGCGCCGACCGGGTGGCCGACGAACAGAAACTCCATTTCGCTGCGGCAATCAACGAACACCGCAGTCGGATTTTTTTTGAGAAAGTCGGCGGTTTGTTTCGGGGTCAGATGATCCATTACGAGTCCGTTTTTTGGTCTGCTTGGAAGTCGATTTTGCAGTCTATGTGGAAGTTTGCTATTTCATTATAGCGACACGCGCTCGGTTGTCTTGGCGAGTCTGGTTACTCAATGCGATAATCAGCCACGATTTCAGGAGTATAAAACCATGAATGCCCCGGACGCCTTTCTGGCGCGTGACACCGCCATTTCCCAACACGCCGATCGCTTGAATGATCAGGTGATCGCCTGGCGGCGCGATCTGCACGCCAATCCGGAGTTGGGAAACCGCGAATTTCGTACCGGCAAACTGGTGGCGGAGCACTTGCGGAAACTGGGATTTGACGAGGTCAAAGAACAAGTCGCCTACACCGGCGTCGTTGGTGTATTGAAGGGAACCAAGCCCGGCCCATGTGTGGCATTGCGCGCGGACATGGATGGTTTGCCCGTTATCGAAGAAACCGATGTGCCCTTCAAGAGCCAGGTACGCACCTTGTGGAACGGCGCGGAAGCCGGCGTGATGCACGCCTGCGGGCACGACACCCACGTCGCCATCCTGATGGG
>JANOQY010000047.1:0-3101 GCA_031414995.1 Betaproteobacteria bacterium | reverse complement strand
CTCAAAAGCTTGAACAATGATTTCACCTGACATCCAACGCACCGCGATTCGCACTCTGGTCGAAGCCGCAAACCCGCGACGCATCGTGCTTTTTGGCTCGTACGCGCGCGGCGACATGCGTGAGGATTCCGACCTCGACTTGCTCGTCGTCGAGGACAACATGGGCAATCGAGCCAACGAAATGGTGCGCTTGCGTCGGTTGCTGCGCCCACTGCGTGTTCCGGTCGATGTGCTGGTTTGCTCAACGGAGGAAGCCGACCGTTGGAAAGACGCGACTGGCACCGTTATTTACTGGGCCATGCGCGAGGGCAAGGTTGTTCATGGCTGATCGAACTCTCGCGCGGCTGATGTTCACTAGCGCAGCGCGAGACATTGATACGGTCGCGACACTTTTGCGTCACGCCGATAGCCACGACGCAATTATTGGTTTTCATGCGCAACAAGCGGTGGAAAAACTGCTCAAATGTGCATTGAGCAGCGCAGGCATCTCGTATCGTCGCACGCATGACATTGCCGAACTGCTTGATGCCTCGACCGATAGCGGCCTTACCACACCACCACATTCCGATTCGCTTGATGAATTAAATCCGTTCGCCGTAGAGGCTCGTTATGGACTCGAAAGTGCGGGGCGTTTGGATCGATCAAGTATTGTTGCGAAGCTTGAGGCGCTGAGCTTGTGGGCTGAAGGGTTTTTGAAAGAATAACGCGTAGGTTGGGATTGTTTCATCAGCCCAACAATGTCGCTGTATCAATCCATTCTAATTGATCTGCAATGGAAAGTTGGGCTTCAGGCCCAACGAACTGACCGCCGAAGAGTTCGCACACTTGAAGTCGCAATTTGCGATATCAAGTTGTGGCGGTACGCGTGAGCCCCCGCTGGCGTTCACGGAGCATGCCGCGATCATGGCTACAACCAGTACTCGCCCTGCGCAACATCAGGCCTAACCGCGCAAACAGCCGCCCATCACAACTGTCGCCCCGGATTTAGTCCGGGGCCCAAGTTTCCACATCGAAGCCCCCGCAGCCGAAAATAGCCATGACCTGCGCCCGTCCGCTGCGCCTGTCTCCCCCAAACCGCCATTTCCCCAACCCGCACCACAAGTGCTAAAGTCACAACAACTGTTAATCGCGCACCCATAATTCGATGCGCGCCATAAGAAACCGCCTGGGGAGGCCGCAATGCAGCGCATGCGATTTGCCGGATTGTTTTTGCCGCTGATCACGCTCGCTCGGCAGATCTCTACGCCGTCACAACAAAAGCGCTCAACCAAGCTGTCAAGCGCAATGTGGATCGGTTCCCCGACGACTTTATGTTTCGCCTGACCGCTAAAGAGAAGGCGGAGGTGGTCACAAATTGTGACCACCTTGCCAAACTGAAGTTTTCAAAATCCTTACCTTTCGCATTTACAGAGCATGGCGCGATTCAGGCCGCGAATACGTTGAGTTCGCCGCAAGCAGTAAAGATGGGGGTTTACGTTGTTCGCGCATTTGTACAGCTACGGAATCTGCTCGCAAGCAATCGCGAACTGGTAACCCGCCTGGATGACGTGGAACAAAAAATCGAAGCGCTGGCGATGACACAGGATACCTTCGCAAGGAATACCAAAGCGCAGCTCAAGCAGATGTTTGACGCGCTGCGAGAACTGATGACGGTGCCGGAGCCAAGCAAACGTCCGATTGGTTTTGTCTATCCGACGGAAAAAATAGGTGCCACAAAGGGGCGAAAAAAAATAATGGTTGCACGTTCCCTATTACTCATCCAGCGCATGCGATTAGCCGGATTGTTTTTGCTGTTCCTCACATTTGGCGCCCCCGCGCTCGCGCAAGAAGCATCTGAGGCAGTGCAAACCGCCCGCGAAGATAATCGGATATCGCCGCCAAAACACCGCAACTTTCGCATGCCGCTTTATCCCGCTAGCGAGCGCGAAGCTAAAACGACCGGCACCGTCGATATAACGATGGTCGTCAGCGCGGATGGCCGATTGGTCGAAATAAAATCGACGACCTCTGAACCCAAAAACGCAGTGTTTGAACAAGTGACGCAGGAAGCGGTGGCGAAATGGCAATTCTCCCCGGGGCTAAAGCGCTGCGTACCGGTTCAGGCAGAAGCAAACTATCGCGTCTATTTCGAGTTCGCGCACGGTTCCGATCACGTGCGGGCGGTGCCGCTACTTTCAAAATCACAGACCCCCGATCCGAGCCGCGAGATGATCTCGCCAAACAAAAATGAAATGCTCCGCACGATCAAATATCCGGTGGATGCGCGCCGCGCCGGGGCGCAAGGCAGTGTGTACCTGATGCTCAAGGTCAATCCGGCAAATGGCGTGATTGATAGCATCGACCTCGCCAGTGCTAATTCCACGAAGGCCGGATTCGAACGCAATTTTATAGATACCGCTACCGAAGTCGCGCGGAAAATTAAGTTCACGCCGAAGCCGGAACTAAAGAGGATGCGGTTGATTTGTGTGCCGTTTGTCTTTGCGTTGGAGTGAGGGGTGGGTGGCGTGAGTGTTGCTGTGAAAATTGAAATTGTGGGGCTGGAGCAGTGCATTTTGGTGTAAAGAATTCACGCCGGCTTCTTTTCCTGAATGATGGGGCACTAGGTGAGCGATAAGCGACGCAAATACAGCAATGCCGAAGAGTTGGCTCTTACCACGCAGGTCGATGGTAAATGTCCAGTCTGTGGAAACTACCTCTTCATCGAAAAGAAGTCCAAGTCGTATAGGGCTTACGAGTTGGCGCATATTTTTCCGCTTAACCCGACGTTGGCTGAAAAAGCGGAACTAAAGAACGAAGCACCAATGCACTCAGACATAAACCACCCGGATAACTTGATCCCCTTGTGTCTCGCCTGTCACGGTAAGTTCGATAAGCCCCGAACCGCCGAAGAATATAGAGAACTAGCGGCAAGAAAAGTCGCGCTAATCCGTCGCAGCAAACAACAGGGCATCCAAGCTTCCTACCAGCTCGAAAATGATATTCAATTAGTAATTCGTGGCTTGTACACTGATGGCGCGACCGCTGTATCGGATCTCGAATACGAACCAAAAAGTGTGAAGCAAAAATTTGATAAAACTATGCCGATACCTACGCAACTAAAA
>JANOQY010000046.1:0-6251 GCA_031414995.1 Betaproteobacteria bacterium | reverse complement strand
TCCGCTTCGTGCAATATGCGCTTGCAGGCGCGTCAACGTCGACATTTGTTTTTCAATTCGCCGATGGCAGGCCGATAACGCCTCCAGTGGCTCATCAAATCCGGCCAGCGTATCCCAGAGATTCATGTGGGGACGTTAGCGTGCAGCGTAATTGGCCGCCTTAAGAAAGGTCAAGGAATGTCCCGAAATGGCGCTCCAACGCGTCGCTGTTCTGGTGGCCATGCGCCCATTTGCTGTTTGCGGCTCGTGCCTTCTTCGTCGCGTTTGACGTGGATCAAATTGGAAAATGGGTGCGTCAGTATCGTACAGCCTTGGACCTCAATAAATTGGAGTCGGCAATGAAGACAACGATGAAGGCCTTCGCAACTGCGGTTGCAGCGGCATTGATACTGGCGTTTGGTTCGCTGATTGCGGTGGAGTCAGCCATCGCTGCCCCAACGAAAATCCCCGGCGACTTCGGCCCACCGCGAGGCAAGCCGATTCAGGCGATTCTCACCAGTCCGCCAAACGTCCCACCGCCGATCAAGCGCAACTATCCGGCCAAAGTGATCGTCGAACTTGAGGTGATCGAAAAAGACATGCCGATTTCAGAAGGTGTCACTTATACGTTCTGGACCTTCGGCGGCACAGTGCCTGGTAGCTTTATCCGCGTGCGGCAGGGAGATACTGTCGAGTTTCACTTGAAGAATCATCCCAGCAGCAAGATGCCGCACAACATTGATTTGCACGGCGTCACCGGTCCGGGCGGTGGTGCTGCTTCCAGTTTCACGGCACCTGGACATCGTTCGCAGTTCACGTTCAAGGCACTCAACGAAGGCATCTACGTTTACCACTGCGCCACCGCGCCGGTGGGTATGCACGTGGCCAACGGCATGTATGGTTTGATTCTGGTCGAGCCGCCCGGCGGGATGTCAAAGGTCGATCATGAGTTTTATGTGATGCAGGGCGATTTCTATACCACCGGTAAGTATCGTGAAAAAGGTCTGCAACCATTCGATATGGAGAAGGCAATCGACGAAAGACCCACGTACGTACTCTTCAACGGGGCAGAGGGATCGCTGACCGGCGACAAGGCGATGAAGGCCAAGACCAATCAGAACGTCCGCATGTTTGTCGGTAATGGTGGGCCGAATCTGGTGTCGAGCTTTCACGTGATTGGCGAGATCTTTGACAAGGTGAGCTACGAGGGTGGCAGCAATGTGCAACGCAACGTGCAGACCACACTCATTCCAGCGGGCGGTGCGGCGATGGTCGAATTTCGCACTGAGGTGCCGGGCAGCTATGTGCTCGTCGATCACTCGATTTTCCGTGCCTTCAACAAGGGTGCACTTGCCATCCTGAAAGTGGACGGACCCGAGAACAAGGCGATCTACTCGGGCAAGGAGCTCGATTCCGTATATCTGGGCGACCGCGCGCAGCCCAATCTGGCCGCAGTGACTACGGCAGCGAAAGCAGCCGCATCCGGCACGCTGACGCAGCAGGAGCAGATCGACGCCGGCAAGGTGTTGTTTACGGGAACATGTTCGGTATGCCATCAGGCAAACGGGGAAGGCTTGGCCGGCGTATTTCCGCCACTCGCCAAATCCGATTACATCGCCAAGGATGTGAAGCGCATGATTTCCACCGTCCTGCATGGGTTGAGCGGCAAGGTCACTGTCAACGGCAAAGAATACAACTCGGTGATGCCGCCGATGAATCAGTTGAACGACGACGAGGTCGCCAACATCCTTTCGTATGTGCTCAATAGTTGGGGCAATCCGGGCGGGCGCATCACGGCCGATGAGGTGAAGAAGGTGCGCGCACAACCGGTGGCGGCACAAAAAACGGAGCATTGATGTTCACTGGCGGGATTGCGCTGCGAGCCGGCACCATCCTGCTGGCACTTGGTGCATTGCTGGGTACAGTCGGCCCGGCTCGCGCCGCCGCCGAATATGTCGACATTCCATCCGGCAAGCTTGCCAGTGTGCTTGCCAACGACGCTGATACCGGGCCCGCATCGATTCCGGCGTTCGCCATACGGACAACGCCGGTCACCAATGGAGAGTATCTGGCGTTCGTGAAAACAAATCGCGCGTGGCAACGCGGGCGCGCACCTGCAACATTTGCTGACGGAACCTACCTGCACGCCTGGCGAAGCGCAGGTCAACTTGGCGCCGGCATGAGCGCAGGTCAACCAGTCACCAACGTCAGTTGGTTCGCGGCGGAAGCGTTTTGCGAGAGTGAAGGAGGGCGTTTGCCCACATGGATTGAATGGGAATATGTCGCTGCCGCAGACGAAAAAGTGTCTGACGCGCGCAGCAACCCGGCGTGGCGTGCGCGCATTTTGTCCTGGTATTCGCAGTCGTCAAGTGTGCCGCTGCCGGCGGTTGGGGATGCCGCAAATATTTTTGGTGTGCGTGATATGCACGGCCTCGCATGGGAATGGGTGGACGATTTCAACGCCTTGCTGGTCAGCGCGGACAGTCGCAATCAGGGCGACCCAGACAAGCTGCAATTCTGTGGTGCCGGTGCCATCAGTCTCAAAGACCGCGACAATTACGCGGTGCTGATGCGCATCGCACTGCTCTCTTCGCTAAGCGCAACCTCGACGACCAACAATCTGGGATTCCGCTGCGTTCGGCCATTGCCATTGGAGAAAAAATGACGAAAGTGTTTGGACATCGCCGCGAATTCGCGCGCTGCCTATTCGCCGCCGCTGGGCTGGTGTTGACGCTGCCCGTCTGGAGCGCACCCCTGAAGGCGACTCCTTTGCCCGCAAATTCCATCTATCAGCTATCGGTGCCATTCACCGATCAGTTAGGGCGCACCTCGAAGCTCGAAGACTGGCGCGGCAAACCGGTCATGATCAGCATGTTCTATAGCTCCTGCCAGTTTGTCTGCCCGCGCATCGTGGAAGCGCTAAAGCGCACCGAAGAAGGTCTTGCCACGAAAGTGCCGGTTTTGATGGTGAGCTTCGACCCGGTTCGTGACGATACCGCAGCGCTCAAGGCGATGGCCGAGGAACGCCATATTGATTCAAAACTTTGGACCGTCGCGCGAACCGATGCGCGCAATGTGAGGAAGCTCGCCGCAATACTTGGCATCAAGTACCGCGAATTGCCCAGTGGGGAATTCAATCATTCCAGCGTGATCATCCTGCTCGATGCGGAAGGCCGCATCGTGGGTAAAACGTCTACGCTCGGCGAGGCAGATCCGGCGTTCGTGAAGTTGGCAAGAAAACTAAAATAAATGTGGGCAAAGGGAGAACACGTAGAACGCCAGTGGATGGGCGTTTCAGGCCGAAAAGGCCCGGAACGGCGCACCGGATGGATCTATGTATCTGGCAGCGGAGGGACGTAAGTGCTGCATGTCCGCTTAACCGGGACGGTGCGTAGCAACTCGTCAGAACGGGACGACTCAAACTGACATGGTTTTTGTCTCCTCGCTATTCAAATGCGGCTGGGAGGAATTGCGGGCCGCGAAAAAACGCAAACGGCCCGAGTCGTAACTATCCCCTTCGAGCCTTGCAGGACACTCATCCTACTGCATTGGGCTGCGGTTCCGCCGGTGATCGGCATGCCGCTCGGAACCCCTGCTTCTCCCCCTTTCCCAAAGGCGTAAGAAAACCGGATGCAATCCTCATCACGTTGAATCGCACGCTGTCATCAAGCCGTCATTGCCTTCGCTGACCATATGCGCCTCGGAGGTCAGTATGCAAAAGACAATCTTAGCGTTCACGTTGCTGTTTTTACTGAGCTGTATTCCAACAGCACACGCGCAAACAAACATCGGTAATGCAGTCGATGGTCAAGCGCGCTACATGCGGCTTTGTTCGCGGTGCCATGGTCCCGCACCTGATCACCGTTCCATCAATGGGGCCAATAGCCCTGACACGATCAGATTTGCTGCGAACTCCGTGAGCGGCATGGGATTTCTGGTGGCATTGTTGACCGCCAAAGACTACGACGACATTGCTGCCTATATTGGTGACGCTGCGCTGAGAGCGAATGTTGTGACGGTTGCACCCACTGGCAACGGCACAGGATTTATCACCTCTACACCGAATGCCCTGGCTTGCGGTGGTACCTGTGCGTGGGGGTTTCCACTCGGTGCCGATATTGCGCTGCGCGCAACGCCGAATCGCGGTTCAACGTTTGTCGGCTGGACTGGTGCGTGCCAGGGCAAGGATGAATGCAAATTGGTCATGAACGGCGGAAAAGTTGCGTTTGCCAATTTTGCGCGAAATGGTGCGGCCACAGATTACACCGGCATGTGGTGGGGTGGGGCGGCGGAAAATGGTTGGGGCGTTTCAATCACGCATCGTGCAGTTTCCGGGCAGCAAGTGGTGGCGCTCTATATTTACGACCAGCTTGGTGAGCCAATATGGCTGGTGATGCCGGGCGGGGTGTGGTCGGAAAATTTTAGTGTGATTCGCGGGCAAGTCTATCGACCCACCGGCGCGCCATTGGATCAATACACGCGGGACGCGTTTGTGGTGGGCGCAAGTGTCGGTGAAGTCACATTGCGATTCACGTCGGACACACAAATTGAGATGACTTATCGTATCGATGGCGTGGCAGGTGACAAACGATTGCAGCGCCTAGCGTTTGGGACGCCGAATGAAAGTTCGCCAATCAATGTCGGTGATCTCTGGTGGGTCGGTGAAGAAGAAAACGGCTGGGGGATTTCGATTGCCGACCAAGGCGCACAGCTTTTTGCAGTCTGGCTTAGCTACGATCGTCGAGGGCGCGCCACGTGGTATGTGATGCCTGGCGGGGTGCGTAGCGGGACTGAGTTTCGTGGGGCGTTGTATCAGACAAGAGGCACAGAATGGCTAGGGAGGCCCTATGACGCCGCAAAATTTCAAGCCAATCCGATTGGCACAGTGAGATTCAATATCAGTAATGCCGCAAAAATTGAATTCGTAACGCAGATAACGGCAGGCGAATTTGCGGGCGTGAATCAAACAAAAACACTAGTTCGACAACCGTTTTAATGATTTGGCAGCTCAATCCACCCCATTGGCCGGAATAATCAAAAACGTCAACACTGGTTGATCGCGATTCTTGACCTGAATCGGTGATTGCGCTTCGGCCGTGAATTGATGGCTGAATTCGCTGGAATCCTTGATCATCGCCCAGGTGCTGTGGCTGACCAGCACGCCATCGGGCCGACAGGCGTTTTCGATACGCGATGCAACGTTCACGTTGTCGCCGATGACGGTGTAATCCATGCGTGTTTCGCTGCCGATATTGCCTGCGACAACCTCACCGGAATTGATGCCCACGCGCATCTGCAAATTGCGAATACTCGCGTCGCTGAGCCGGATTTCGTGAAGGCGCTGCTGCATGCGCACACCTGCGCGTACCGCCGCGGCCGCGTGGTTGTTCGAGTTTTCAGGGGTGAACACGGCCATGATGGCGTCGCCGATGAATTTATCGACCACACCGTCTTCTTCTTCCACGATTTTGCACATGGCGGTCATGTACACATTCAGGAAGGCAACAATTTCCTGCGGGTGCAGCCGCTCTGACAACGACGTGAAGCCCTTGATGTCCGAGAACAGCATCGTTGCCATCACGGTGCGGCCACCAAGCGCCAGTTTTTGTTCGCGGTTTTTTGAAATCGCATCGACCACGCTGCGCGGCATGTAGGCGCCCATCTTCGTTTTCTCGATGGTGAGGTTGCGTTCTGCCTCAAGGGCGACGCGTAAATCATCGGCCATTTTCTTTGTGGCCTCCAACAGGCGCGCGTTTTCGAGTGAGACTGCCGCCTGCGCGGCGAAGGCTTCGAGCAAGCGCTGATCGTCGTCGCTAAAACTGGTGAAGCCATCTTTGGTGCCGCTTTTATTGGCCACCTGCACCACACCGACTACTTCGCCTTTGGTGATTAATGGCACGGTGAGCAACGAACGGGTGCGAAAGCCCGTTTGCTGGTCATATGAGCGATTGAACCTTGGGTCCGCGTAGGCATCTGCCACCAGCAGCGCTTTGCCGGTAGCAGCCACATGGCCTGCGATGCCGACACCTTCGTCGATTTCGACTTCGGCAAGGCCACCCGCGTTTTCGCCTTTAACAACGTGAAAACGCAGCTTTCGCGTTTGCTTGTTTAACAGCAGCAGCGCGCTCGCTTCGGCGCGGGTGACGAGCTTTGAGTTCTCCATGATGAGATTCAAAATGGTGTCGACCGGCATCAGCGAACTCATCGCCAACGATACTCGGGTCATCGCATCATTTTCAGTAATCTGCGTTTTCAGGCGCAGATTCTTTACC
>JANOQY010000045.1:0-2789 GCA_031414995.1 Betaproteobacteria bacterium | reverse complement strand
GGTAAAGAATCTGCGCCTGAAAACGCAGATTACTGAAAATGATGCGATGACCCGAGTATCGTTGGCGATGAGTTCGCTGATGCCGGTCGACACCATTTTGAATCTCATCATGGAGAACTCAAAGCTCGTCACCCGCGCCGAGGCGAGCGCGCTATTACTGCTGAACAAAGAAACGCGAAAGCTGCGTTTTCATGTCGTCAAAGGCGAGAACGCTGGTGGTCTTGCCGAAGTCGAAATCGACGAAGGTGTCGGCATCGCAGGCCATGTGGCTGCTACCGGCAAAGCGCTGCTCGTGGCAGATGCCTACGCTGATCCGCGATTCAATCGCTCATATGACCAGCAAACGGGCTTTCGTACCCGTTCATTGCTCACAGTGCCATTGATCACCAAAGGCGAAGTGGTCGGCGTGGTGCAGGTGGCCAACAAAAGCGGCACCAAAGATGGCTTCACCAGTTTTAGCGAGGACGATCAGCGCTTGCTTCAAGCCTTCGCTGCGCAGGCGGCAGTGTCGCTGGAAAATGCGCGCCTCTTGGAGGCCACCAAGAGAATGGCCGACGATTTACGCGTCGCCCTTGAGGCCGAACGCAATCTCACCATCGAGAAAACCAAGATGGGTGCCTACATGCCGCGCAGCGTGGTCGATGCGATTTCAAAAAACCGCGAACAAAAATTAGCCCTTGGTGGCCGCACTGTGATGGCGACGATGTTGTTCTCGGATATCAAAGGCTTCACGTCGTTATCGGAGCGGCTGCACCCGCAGGAAATTGTTGCCTTCCTGAATGTGTACATGACCGCCATGTGCAAGATCGTGGAAGAAGAAGACGGCGTAGTCGATAAGTTTATCGGCGACGCCATCATGGCGGTATTCACCCCTGAGAACTCGAACAACCACGCGGCCGCAGCGGTGCGCGCGGGTGTGCGCATGCAGCAGCGCCTTCACGAAATCCGGCTCAGCGATGCCAGTATTCGCAATTTGCAGATGCGCGTGGGCATCAATTCTGGCGAGGTTGTCGCAGGAAATATCGGCAGCGAAACGCGAATGGATTACACGGTCATCGGCGACAACGTAAACGTTGCATCACGTATCGAAAGCGCCTGTCGGCCCGATGGCGTGCTGGTCAGCCACAGCACTTGGACCATGATCAAAGATTCCAGCGAAGCCCGCCAACAATTCACCGCCGAGACGCAATCACCGATTCAGGTCAAGAACCGCGATCAACCGGTGCTGACGTATTTGATCATTCCGGCCAATGGGGTGGATTGAGCTGCCAAATCATTAGAACGGTTGGCGAACTAACGTTTTTGTTTGATTCACGCCTGCAAATTCACCTGCCGTTATCTGCGTTACGAATTCAATTTTTGCGGCATTACTGATATTGAATCTCACTGTGCCAATCGGATTGGCTTGAAATTTTGCGGCGTCATAAGGCGTCCCGAGCCATGCCGTGCCTCGTGTCTGATATAACGTTCCACGAAATTCGGTCCCGCTACGCACCCCGCCAGGCATCACAAACCAGGTCGCGCGCCCTCGACGATCGTAGCTAAGCCAGACTGCAAATAGCTGTGCGCCTTGGTCGGCAATCGAAATTCCCCAGCCGTTTTCTTCTTCACCGACCCACCACAGATCACCGACATTGATTGGCGAGCTTTCATTCGGCGTCCCAAACGCTAGACGCTGCAATCGTTTGTCACCTGCCACGCCATCGAGTCGATAAGTCATCTCAATTTGTGTGTCCGACGTAAATCGTAATGTGACTTCACCGACACTTGCGCCCACCACAAACGCGTCCCGCGTGTATTGATCCAATGGTGCACCGGTGGGTCGATAGACTTGTCCGCGAATCACGCTAAAATTTTCCGACCACACCCCGCCCGGCATCACCAGCCAGATTGGCTCGCCAAGCTGGTCGTAAATATAGAGTGCCACCACTTGCTGCCCGGACCCTGCACGATGCGTGCTTGAAACGCCCCATCCGTTTTCCGCCGCCCCACCCCACCACATGCCGGTGTAATCTGTGGCCGCACTGTTTCGCACAAAATTGGCAAACGCAACTTTGCCGCCGTTCATTTCCAGTTTGCAATCATCTTTACCCTGGCACGCACCAGTCCAGCCGACAAACATCGAGCCACGTTTCGGCGCTGCGCGCAGCGTAATGTTGGCGCCGAGCGGAAACCCCCACGCACAGGTGCCACCGCAAGCCAGGGCATTCGGCGTAGAGGTGATGAATCCTGTGCCGTTGCCAGTGGGTGCAACCGTAACAACATTTACTCTCAGTGCAGCGTCACCAATATAGGCAGCAATGTCGTCGTAGTCTTTGGCTGTCAACAATGCGACCAGAAATCCCATGCCGCTCACGGAGTTCGCAGCAAATCTGATCGTGTCAGGGCTATTGGCCCCATTGATGGAACGGTGATCGGGTGTGGGACCATGGCACCGCGAACAAAGCCGCATGTAGCGCGCTTGACCATCGACTGCATTACCAATGTTTGTCTGCGCGTGTGCTGTTGGAATACAGCTCAGTAAAAACAACAACGTGAACGCTAAGAATATCTTTTGCATGTTGACCTCCGAGGCACATATGGTCAGCCAAGGCAATGACGGCTTGATGACAGCGTGCGATTCAACGTGATGAGGATTGCATCCGGTTTTCTTACGCCTTTGGGAAAGGGGGAGAAGCAGGGGTTCCGAGCGGCATGCCGATCACCGGCGGAACTGCAGCCCAATGCAGTAGGATGAGTGTCCTGCAAGGCTCGAAGGGGATAGTTACGACTCGGGCCGTTTGCGTTTT
>JANOQY010000044.1:0-12523 GCA_031414995.1 Betaproteobacteria bacterium | reverse complement strand
ATCGATCTGGTTGTCGGCGCTAAAGGTAGTCCGCTACAACTGATTTTATCGACGGTATTTCATATCGATATTCCCACCGGCAATATCTCGGTTGCCGATGCTGTCCAGGTGATTGCGGAACCAGTCGTCAAACGCGCGATTCCACTGGCACTGGGCGACAGCTACAAAACGTTTCGCATCGTCGGCACAAATCCGGCCTACATCGATCTCTATGGTGCCACGCTGAGCACTGGCCGCCTGTGGAGTGCGCCGCTGGAGGCGGTCGTTGGTGCAGAGGTGGCGCGCATCACGGGCTCAAAGCCATCGACGGTGTTTGCGGGTTCGCATGGCCTGGTGGAGGGCGGAGGCGGACACGCTGATCATCCTTATACCGTGGTTGGTGTGCTCAAACCCACCGGGTCGGTTATCGACCGCTTGATTATTACGTCAGTGGAAAGCGTATGGCGGATGCATGAACATGCCCAATCGACGGTTGCGCCCTCAAAAGACCACGCCGATCATAAAGCCGATCATAAGGATGGAGATGGCAAAGAAGTGACGGCATACCTGATCCAATACGCAACGCCATTAGCCGCTGCATCGTTTCCGCGAATGGTGAACGCCAACAGCGGTTTGCAAGCGGCCTCACCAGCGATGGAAACGGCGCGCCTCTTTAACTTATTGGGCTTTGGCGTGGCCGCATTAAAGGGTTTTGCGCTCATCATGATGCTATGTGCTGCCTTGGGTATTTTTGTAGGCCTCATGAATGCACTCGATGAACGTCGCGCTGATTTGGCATTATTGCGGCTGCTTGGCGCCAGTCGGGCAACTGTGTTTCTGACCGTCATCGCGCAAGGATTCGCACTCGGCTTCGCGGGGGTTATACTTGGTGTTGTCATCGGCCATGCTGGCACCGAATGGATCGGTGTCACACTCGAAAAAACCCACCGCATTGCGCTCACTGGTTTTACGCTGATCCGGCAAGAGCTTTGGGTGGCTGCTGGCGCAATGGGCCTTGCGATTTTCGCGGCGCTTTTTCCGGCATGGCGTTCGTACCGAAATGCTGTGCCGACAATGTTGAGCCGTACCTGATGTAGCGTTGTCGGCTGCCCGACAAAGGATTTGTGATGCGCGTAAGCAAATTTCGTTTTCAAACACTACATCGTCTGAGCATGGCGATGATGGCTTTACTCGTACTGCTTTGCGCCATCCATGCCACCCCTTCATCAGCGGTCAATCCGCCCGGCCAGATTCCGGATGAACAATTGTTCAGCTTCATCGGCAAAGATCCGCTGCCGCCCGGCACCATTCCTTGGCAACTGCTGCGAAAAGTAAAGCTGGTGGAAGGCAAACAGAAAGGCGCAAAGGCAGCCGCGATGCTGCCTGAATTCAGTGCGGAACTGAAAGCGCTCGACAACAAGCAAGTCAAGGTTTACGGCTTCGTGCTGCCGCTATCGACCAGCCAGAAGCAAAAGCATTTTCTGATTTCGCCATTGCCATCCCATTGTCCGTTTTGCGTTAATCAAGGGCCGGATTCGATGATTGAAGTCGTCGCCAAAAATCCGGTGGAGTATTCGCCGTGGGAGCCCATCGTGATCTCCGGCAAGATGGAACTGGTGAACGACCAGTATTTGTTTTACCGGCTCGTCAACGCCGAAGCCGTCAAGCTCTGACGATGGCTGCACCCGCCAAACCCGGCCATTCAGCGCGCGCTTCTTCGGCGACGGGTTCGTTCTCGGCCAAGGCGCTGATGAACGCTTCTGGCGTATTTTCAAGCGAGCAGCTGTCGCCGGATGCCAATAGCTTCCCGGTAATTTACGAAGCCGCGATTCTGTATGCGGCCACGCATTACGACGCCGCGAGGGAAACCCTCAAAGATCACATGAAAACCGAGGAAGGCAAGTCGAGCATTCGCACCTGGCTGATGTTGTTTGATCTTTACCAGTTGACGCACAATCGGCAGGAATTCGACTCGCTCTCGATGCTCTTCACGGTAAAGTTCGAGCGCTCGCCGCCAATGTGGACCGCCGAGGTCGACAGCAGTGATCCGCGCCGCAAGGAAAAGCGGGAACGCAAGGATTTGTTTACGATGACACCCAATGTCGATGGGGCCTTGCTCGCAGAGATTGATCGTTTCGAGGCTTTCGCCAGGGAAATCGGCTCATGCCGGATTGAGTTCAGCAAGGTCAACGCTATTTTGGCTGAGGAGGCAGAGCTATTTTCGATTGTCCTTCAGCGCCTTCGCAGGGCCAAGGTAGTGCTTTGGTTTAATGCGCTCGATGAATTTGCTGCGTCGTTGAAAGCAAGCATCAACGAGGCTGGCGGCGCGGGCATATCGAGCACCCAAGGTTGGTGGTCCCTGCTATTCGAGTTGACCATTCTCGATGGCCGCATGAACGACTACGAAGATCTTGGGCTCGAATATGCGATTGCGTTCGAAATTTCGCCGCCACCGTGGGAGGCGGTGTCCCGCCCCACTAGCGCCGAAGATGCTGTCCCAATCGTTGATGGGGATGCAGAAGCAACAATGCAGGCGGGCTTCCCGTTGAATGGTGTGGTTGGCCAAACGAGCAAAGAAATGTTGCAGCAATTAACGCTGCATGCCGCGTCGAAACAGGAAGTGCTGGTGGATATGAGTGGCCTGTTGCGCATCGATTTCGCGGTCGCCGGGCAATTTTTCGAGGCCATCCGCGCGATTCAATTGACGCAAAAGCGCGTCATTCTTTCCAACCTGAATGAATTGGTGGCGGCACTGCTTGAAGTATTCGGTATGCCTAAGCATGCCATTCTTATGCGCAAGAAATCTGTATAGCTAGTATCCACGCGGCTCGCAGGCCATAACAGGCTGAGAAACCTTGTCCTTCCTTGTGTTTCATTATCTGCACTATTTCACTGCACCCTCGTATGCAAACTGAACAATTCCACGGCACCACCATTCTCTCGGTTCGGCGCGGCGACAAGGTCGCGATGGGCGGCGATGGTCAGGTCACGCTCGGCAATATCGTTGTAAAAGCCACCGCGCGCAAAGTGCGGCGGCTGTACAAGGATCAGGTGCTCGCTGGCTTCGCGGGCGCCACCGCTGATGCGTTTACGCTATTTGAGCGCTTTGAATCGAAGCTCGATAAACATCAGGGCCACCTCATGCGTTCCGCAATTGAGCTGGCCAAAGACTGGCGCACCGACCGTATACTGCGCCGCCTCGAGGCGATGCTTACCGTTGCGGACCGCACCAGCTCACTGGTCATTACCGGTACCGGCGATGTACTGGAACCCGAACTGGGCCTGCTCGCGATTGGCTCGGGCGGTGCCTACGCGCAAGCCGCCGCAATCGCACTTTTGCAGCACACCGACATGCCGCCCGCCGAGATCGTGAAAAAGTCGCTGACCATTGCGGGCGATCTCTGCATTTACACCAATCAAAATCACACGATTGAAACGCTGGACTGACCTGTAAAGGCGGCAGGCAAGCCCACCAAGAACATGATGACCCCCAAAGAAATTGTTTCCGAGCTCGACAAACACATCGTTGGTCAATCCGCTGCCAAGCGCGCCGTCGCCATTGCGCTGCGCAACCGCTGGCGGCGCATGCAGGTGCCTGAACCACTGAGAAACGAAATCACGCCAAAAAATATTTTGATGATCGGGCCGACCGGTGTCGGCAAGACCGAAATCGCACGCCGACTGGCCAAGCTCGCGAACGCGCCGTTTCTCAAAGTCGAAGCCACCAAATTCACCGAGGTCGGTTACGTCGGCCGCGATGTCGATTCGATCATTCGTGATCTCGCCGAAATAGCAGTCAAACAGGGCCGCGAACAAGAAGCGCAGAAAGTTCGTCACCTCGCCGAGGAACATGCGGAAGAACGCGTGCTCGATGCCCTGCTGCCAGAAGCGCGGAGTTTTGATTTCTACAGCAACGCCAAAGAAAATGATGCAGCCGCTACGGCGGCTGGCGCGCGCACTGCCGCAGCGGGTGCTGACGCCACCACGCGCCAGAAGTTTCGCAAGATGCTGCGTGAAGGCAAACTCGATGATCGCGAAATTGAAATCGAGGTTGCCGCTGTTTCCGGCAACATGGAAATTTTCGGCCCGCCCGGCATGGAAGAATTGACTCAGCAAATTCAGGGCATGTTTCAGAATATGGGTAGTTCGCGCAAGAAAACCCGCAAGGTCGCTGTCAAAGAGGCATTGAAACTCCTCACCGACGAAGAGGCGATGAAGCTCGTCAACGACGAAGAAACCAAGATCGCCGCTCTAAAGAACATCGAACAAAACGGCATTGTGTTTATCGACGAGATAGACAAAATCGCCAGCCGCACTGAAACGCAAGGTGCTGATGTTTCACGTCAGGGCGTGCAACGCGATCTGTTGCCGCTCATCGAAGGCACCACCATTTCCACCAAGTTCGGCATGGTCAAAACCGATCACATTCTCTTCATCGCGTCCGGCGCCTTTCATCTGGCCAGGCCATCCGATCTTATTCCTGAATTGCAAGGTCGCCTGCCGATTCGTGTGGAGTTATCGTCACTGTCGGTCGATGATTTCGAGGCGATTCTTACCAAGACCGATGCCTGTCTCACTAAGCAATATCAGGCCTTGCTAAAAACCGAAGATGTAACCTTGACCTTTCCGCCGGAAACCGTAAAACGCATCGCCGAGATCGCGTTTTCGGTCAACGAAAAAACCGAGAACATCGGTGCCAGACGCTTGTACACCGTGATGGAAAAATTACTTGAAGAAGTTTCGTACGATAGCGCGGCGCAAGGTGCGACATTTGAAGTCTCGCCCGACTATGTAAACAAAAAGTTGGGCGAACTCGCGCAGAGCGAAGATTTGGCGCGCTACGTTTTATGATTGGCGTGGTTACACTTTGTAGGAAACTGTTGCGGCATGGTTACACAAATTGGGCTAAATTCATCGCTTGAATGTTGGCCAAACCGTGAGGAATTTTTCATGCGCAGATTTGTTCGTGCTGTATGCATCACATCAATATGCGCTGCGATGATGCCGTCTCCTTCCGCGGCCGAATTTACCGCCAAAGACTTGGCCGTTGAGGAAGCAAAATTTGCGGCGTATTCCGTGAAGAATGGCATGCGCGCAGCCTTCATCGAGTTTTTTGCTGCGCAATCGTGGCTTCTTCGTCCGGACATGGTGGATGCGCAAGCATGGATTCGCGCACGCCCGGATCCACCAATCGTGCTCGATTGGAAATCGACTCACACCATCCTCTCCGCTTCCGGCGATCTTGGATTTTCTGCTGGCCCGTCGATTTATCGCCTCAAAGCTGACGCCAAAGCACCCGCTTCGCACGGCCAGTTTTTCTCAGTTTGGCAAAAACAAAAGGATGGTGATTGGAAAGTACTGATCGACCATGGCATTTCGCACGCACCCACTGCCACGCCTGACGCGTTACCAAAGACTCCATTGGTATCGCTGGATTTAACCGCGCAGAAGTCCACTCCAACGAGTGGCGATGCGGAGGAAGATTTCGTTGATCGGATAAAGAAGCACGGCTTGCAATCTGCCTATATGAATCACGTCACCAATCGCAGCGTGCTGTTGCGCGATGGAAAGTTTCCCATCGAAGGCAAGGCGGCAGTCACGTCGCACATGAGCGCACAAGAGGGTGACTGGGCGTGGACGCCCAAACTTAAGGGCGCGTCAAGCGCGAATGATCTTGCCTATGTCGTCGGCAACGTTACCGGGCAAACGCAAAAAGGTGAAGCACGCAAGGGGCAGTACATACGCGTGTGGATGCGGGACACCAGTGGCGAAGTCCCCACGCGCTGGACGATTGCGGGAGAAATAATGACGCTTGAGCCGCCGGCAAAACTCTAGCACTGGCGAGCTTCTTCAGACCTTTTCTGCCTGAGAGCCGCTCCAGTATTAGTGTTTGATATTAAACTCAGACCTTCACGCCCTCGTACAGTCTGGTCACACGCTCCATCACTTCCAGAATATTGTCGCAAGCCTTCGACACATGTTCCAACTCTGTAATGGATGTCTTGTTCGCGTTGAGTCGCTCGATCGCCTGCTTCAAAAATAGCCATTGCGTTTCAGCCAGCGCGAGTTCACTTTTAATTTGATCTGTGCTCTGCGGGGCCTTCATCAAGCGCTCCATATCCGCCCGGTAATCTGCTTCAGCTTTTTTCAGGTCATTCGCAATCACATCAGAGCGGATGCCCCAACTGCGAAACAAATAGAGTTTGGCGATGCGTTGCGTGAGGGTGCGCATCTCGCCCGCCGCGCCGATCAAATCACTGCGAGCTGATTTGACATGTTGCTGAACCAGTTGCGCGCCTTTGGTGGCGATCCACACCAGTTCTTCATTCTGCTCGGCGAGCGGCTTGGCGTTCTCCAGATTGGCTGGCTTGCCGGTGAGGCCTTTGAACTCGTCGAACAATTGCTCCAGCAATTGATAGTTCTCACGAATCTCCGGCGTGGGCGCGGTGGTCTGCATAGTTTTCAAGCCCGCCTCAAATTCCTTGATGGAATCGTCCATTTGCCGACGCGAACGAAATTCCAGCACTTTCTGGCCGATGAGGGAATACGATTTGGTTATGCGCTCGGCAAGCATCGGCTGACGCGCCGCCGTATTGAGTGCGGCGGCAGCGTCAAACTTCGGTGCGGGCTTTGCCTTCTGCTGCGCGGTGGCGTTACCGACAAAGGCAAAAATCAGTGCGGCAGCAGCAATCCACAGACGTTGCCCGGCCAGCATGGAACGTGGGTTGTTCATTTTTTTGCGTGCTTTCTGGAAAATCATTTTACGATGTTAGCACTCCAGATGTACGCAGCGTTAACCTCGCCGGATTCAAGCGCTAAAGCTTGCGTCGTTGCCGAAGTTGACCGCTATCGCGTCACGCAATCTACGATAACGCCTGATTGGACGGATTCGAGCAGGAATTCTTGCAATTCAAATTCGTCATCAACCGCCAGCGCGGCAGCGGTCGCCGCTTCAAGGGTCACGTGCTGCGCAATCGCATGCAGGAACGCATACGCAGCGGCGGGCAGGCGCTCGATCAGCACGCTCACGCCGTCGACCGTATCGCGGTGGACCAGCAGCGTATCTGATGGCGCATCCCAATCCACTTCCACATCGCCGGTAAAAGTCGGCTGATTAACCTCCCAGATGCGTAGAATCGGAAAATCCGATCTAATCAGGCACGCTGTCGGATGCAGTGAAAAGCGCAGCCCACCATGTTCTTCAGCCGGTAGCGAAGCGAGGCGAACAAGGTCTAACGGCGGTGCATCACCTGCGTGAAACGCTTCGTGCCAGGCCCATTCGAGACGTGCGACATCGGGCAGATACGGCAGCTCTGCCGCATGCGGATAGGCGCCCAGAAACGTAGCCCATTCACCACCGAATTGATTCAAGTCTCCAGAGCGGGAGGCTTCTACAGCGATAAATTGGTCCGCCGCATGATGAAAAAATGCGTCGCCAACCACGGCAAGAATCACCGGATAAATATCCTTTAGCGTGCCGCGCAGATTTGAATAAACGTTATGCCGATAAATTTCCAGCCGACGCAGAGCACTCAGTTTGCCAGCGCGAATACGCGATGTAGCCTCGGCAGCGCGCTCAACATTATCGGCAAGCAGCGCGATCGCAATCGTCTCTTGCGTATCACGCAGCATGAGCATTGCGCTGGTTCGCGTCGTGTTCAAGTATGCGATTGGCTTTCCCAGCCTCGCCGAGCAAAACCGCCAATTCGGGAATATCGGTATCCCATTCCATCAAGGTCGGTACATTGCCGAATCGCCCAATGGCGTATTCGTACAAACGCCATACGTCATCACTCACCGCTGCGCCATGGGTATCAATGAGTATTTCACCGGTGTTCTGAAAACCAGCGAGATGGATTTCACCAACGCTGCCAGGCGCGATGGCATCGAGGTAGTGCAGTGGGTCGAAGTCGTGGTTGACGGCATTAACGTAAATATTGTTTACGTCCAACAAAATCTGGCAGCCGGCACGGCTTGCAATCTCTCGGACGAACTCCCATTCTGGAATCGTCGAATCGACAAACTCGAGGTAACTGGAGACGTTCTCGATCAGGATTGGTCGCTTGAGAAAATCCTGCACCTCGCCGACGCGACTCACCACATGCGCCAGCGATTCACGGGTGTACGGGATTGGCAGCAGATCGTTCAGAAATCGCCCATTTACACCTACCCAGCACAAATGCTCCGAGACCAGCACCGGATTGATTGCATCGACGAGGCGCTTCAGTTTTCGCAAATGGTGCGGATCAAGCGAATCGGTCGATCCGAGCGACAGACCAACACCGTGGGTGCTGATCGGATAATCCTCGCGAAATTTTGCTAGGTACTTCAACGGCTGCCCGCCATCGCCAAAGAAATTCTCGCTGTGTACTTCCAGAAACGACACCAGAGGCGCCTCTGCAAGAATCGCCTGATAGTGTGGCGGTCGCAAGCCGATGCCTGCATGCGACGAAATTGAAACCTCTGTGGGACACATATTCGCGTTTATGGCAGTGACTAAAAAAATGCCCCCGCGTTTTACTGCGAGGGCATCAATCTCAAGGGACTTGCAAATGATTCATTACTGCAAAACGAAAGCCTCAATAAGTCTGCTTCGGCGGCTCTGTCGTGCTGCCCGGCTTCTTGAGCGAACCCTTCATCGCCACGCAGGTGCCTTTGGCGACAAATTTCCACTCTTCCGCCACGTTGTCGGCCTTTGCCTGACCTGCGCAGGAGTGGGCCGCAGTACCGCAATCGTTCGCGGCCTTTTTGGCGATACCGAAACACTTTTCTTTTTCGGCTTTCTTTTCCTGTGCGACCGCAACACCGGAAGCCCCAAGCGACAACAGGGCCGCAATCGCGCCAGAGACAATCAACTTAGTCGTGTTCATGATGTGCTCCTGAAATAAAAACGTGAATTACTTCTTGGCAGGAGCCGCTGCGGCTACTTTCAGCTTACCGCCCATTTTTTCGCAGCTGCCTTTGGCAACGAATTTCCATTCTTCCGGCACGTTGTCAGCTTTTGCCTGACCTGCGCAAGAGTGGGCTGCAGTACCGCAATCGTTTGCTGCTTTTTTGGCGACGCCGTAACATTTTTCTTTTTCAGCTTTCTTTTCCTGTGCTATTGCGCTGCCGCTAACGGTACCGAGTGCAACAAGTCCGGCGATGGCTGAGGAGAGGATCAGTTTGCTATTCATTTTGCATTCCTTTTCAAGGTGGTTTGAAGAGTGATCGAGACTGCTAAGACAGCGGCTTGCGCAGTTTAACCGGCGACCGTAGCGTATTTTTTTCTGCCCATGCTGTCCGCCCGGTTGCACAACTGCAGTGTCCTACGTAATTGGTGACGAGACAGATTCACACATTTTACACAATTAGGCAGACGGAGGCGTCTCGGTCGGCGGGTCATCGTTTCCGTAATGGCGGGCGAAACGGCTGATGAAACCGAGTTGACTGTCGAAATTTCTACAGCTCAAGCAGATCAGTAAATGATCTTTCAAATTCGCCGCCTCAATTTCCGACAACTCGCGGTCCTGACGATGACTCATCAGCCGGGCGGCTTCTTTGCAAGACAGTTCAATATTCTCGGAGTTCAAGATTTAGTCTCCTGGAACCAGTGCCGATCAAGGCATTCTCGCAGTGCCAACCGCGCGCGATGAAGCATGACCCAACAATTAGACGCGGTAATGCCCTCTTCCTTACAGATTTCGTCGGTTTCCACGCCCATTACCTCGCGCTTGAAAAACACCCGACCGGTCGTAACGGGTAGTTTATCCATGCATCGTTCAAAAACGTCAAAAAACTGTTTTTGCTCAAATGCGCCATCTGGATTGGCCCACGCAGACAATCTCGGCTGCCAGTGTCCGGTATCGTCGAACATCTTGTCGAACCACTCCGGGTCGGCCGAATCCTCCTCCTGCGGGCTGCTGGCAAAGTGGGCACGCTCGATGATCACGCGTCTCTGCAGATCGATAATTTTAAATTTGAGGATCGATGTTAGCCAAGTCCTTAACGCTGACTGCCCCGAGAAACTCTCGATGCCATCGAGTGCCGCTAACAGTGCCTCCTGCACCACCTCTTCGGCTTGATCTGCATCGCGCAATTTCGCCGTCGCGAACCGCAGCAAATAACTGCGATGCGTTTCCACTTCAGCAAAAAGTGCATGCTGTTTTTCGTTGGGGTTGCTATTCTTCTGTGCGCCCATAAGTGTCTTTTCCTGTACTTGCTGCCAGTTTATAAGAATCCGAACGTTTACGTGATGCTGAATGGACAGGGATGCCTTCACGGATTTAAGGGTCTTGAAAAATCACGGTGTCACCCGCAATTGATATTCACTGTCCTACAACATTTTAAGGAGTCAATATGAACACATTAGTACGTTTAAATGGACGTTTGGATCCAGCTTCTGCCGCTTTTCCACAACACCTCGACAATTTGCTCGCGGGGTTTTTCAAACCTGCTTCAGGCGAGACGCGTGGCGCAGTTGCACCGATCAAAATCGAGGTAACAGAAGATCAGGCCGCCTATCGCGTTAGCGCCGTATTGCCGGGTGTGAAGAAAGAAGACATTCACGTTGAAGTGGATAAAAACGAAGTATCAATCGCAGCAGAAATCAAACGCGAAACTGCGTCACCAGTCGAGGCCGACAAGGATGGTGGGCGGCTGCTGCACTCAGAGCGTTTCTACGGCAAGACAGCGCGCGTGTTTAGCGTCGCGCAGGACATCGATGAAGCCGCAATAGAAGCGAAATATGCCGACGGCGTACTGTCACTTGTGCTACCGAAAAAGATACCCGTCAGCGCCAAGCGGGTTGTGATTCAATAAGTCTCGGACCGGCATTTCTGCGGTCACCCGCCCTCGAGCACATTGCCCGAGGGCGGGAATGATGAAGCATCGCTTCCCGCGAAGCTGTGCTGCCGCCATGCTTCGAACACCATCACGGCAACAGAGTTGGATAAGTTCAGGCTGCGATTGTCCGGTTGCATCGGTAGCCATATCCGCCGCTCTTCGGAAAATTCATCCATGATTTCCGCGGGCAGCCCGGCCGTTTCCTGCCCGAACACAAAGGTGTCACCCGCCTGAAACGAAACCTGATCGTAGCGCGTGCCGTTGCGTGTTTCCACGGCGAACAGTCGTGAACCACCCAGCGCCTCGCGGCATGCCGCCCAGCTTTTATGATGCTCCACGTCGGCAAATTCGTGATAATCGAGACCAGCGCGTTTGACGCGTGCGTCGTCCCACTCAAAGCCCAGCGGGTGTACCAGATGCAGGCGCGCGCCGGTGTTTGCACACAACCGGATGACATTGCCCGTATTGGGCGGAATCTCGGGACGATAGAGAACAACGTTGAACATGTTTTAGTCGATGTGTTTTAACTGTTGTCGAACGGAACCGTTGCCAATCCCGCCGTGGTCAATGCCTGATCCTTGTCCGCACGCGCAATCACCCACGCGCTCACATGCGCGGCCCCGGCTTTTTTGAGTGCTTTAGCCGCTTCCGACAGCGTTGCACCAGTCGTCATCACGTCATCAACAACGGCAACATGTTTGCCATCAAGGCGATGCACGCAATCGAATGCGCCGCGCAGGTTTTTTAAACGCGCTTCGCGATTCAGCCCCGTCTGCGGCGGTGTTTCGCGAACGCGCAGCATCCCGCGTGCCTCAAACCTGATGCCTAACGTTTTCGATACTTGCTCTCCCAGCAAGGCCGATTGGTTGAAGCCCCGTTCGGCCAGACGCTTGGGCGCGAGCGGAAGCGGGATGACGAGATCGGGTTGTGTTGCCCCGTCGTTGGCAGGCTTACGTTTGGCACGAACGGCGCGAGCAAGTGAATCAGCGAACAATGGCAGCAAGCCGAGGTTGGCGTTGAATTTGTAGGCTTGTACCAGGCGATCCAGCGGATATGAATAGTGAAACGCGCTGGTGGTATCGTCAAAATCTGGCGGGTCGGACAGGCACGCGCCACAGATTTGATTGTCGGCGCTTTGGGCACTACAGCGCGGGCAGCCCGTTGCTTGACGAAAAGGTAAATCGCGATGGCAATCCTTGCAGAGACTCTCTTGCGAACGCACGCCGCACAGCGTGCAATCCCGCGAAAGTACGCTGTTGATGGCGGATGAAAGAGAAGCTGAGCGGAACATCAATATGCCTAATAATTTAACGATTGTCGTTTGCTGCTGTGTCTAAAATTGACATATCGGGTGGTTTTGGCAATGATGGCATGTTTATTTCAACCTGAGCGACGTGGATCAACCAATGACACCAACTGCCGTAGAAACCAACCCCATCGCCGTACCCGCCTCCTGGCAAAAAACCGGCAAAGCCCAAGCGTGGTCGCCAATAGGCAGTTTTGTGGAGCAGGCCAGCGTCGCGTCAAGTATTTTTTTACCCAAAAAAACGCGCCGCGTGTAGAAATCCTGCCAAGCCCACAGCAGGGGCATCAGGCCCTCCGGCAGCACAGGCTGGGCAGTGAAAAACAGGGCAGTGGACTCCATCGTGGGAAATTCTTCGAAAAGCCGGGCGATGGCGCGGCCTTCGCGGTCGCTGCTGGCGGCTTTGCCCATTGCTTG
>JANOQY010000043.1:0-1634 GCA_031414995.1 Betaproteobacteria bacterium | reverse complement strand
TTTTTTATGTTCGAACGCGATGGCAAGATGGTGCGCTGGAACTCTCAATTTGCCACCAATACCGGTCACACCGCAAAAGATCTTGCAACAATGCGTGCGCTTGATTTTATAAGTGAGGATGATCGCGAGATGGTTGCGGATGCGATCCGCCGCATTTTTGAAACTGGTGAAGAAATTGCCATTGAGGCGCATATGCGTCGTAAAGACGGCGCGACGTTTCCCTATTCGATGTACGGCCGCGCTGCGGACTTAAACGGCCAGCGCTACTGTATTGGCGCGGGACGCGATATTAGCGAGCAAAAGCGCGCCGAACGCGAGATGACCCGCGCCAAAGAGCGGCTCGATCTGGCGCTGGTCGGCTCAGGCCTCGCTATTTGGGACTGGGATATTGTCAACAATCAGGTATTTTTCAGCGATAACTGGCGCGCCTTGCTCGGTGCGCGCGAGGTTGAAGGGTCGCGTATCGTCTATCCCATGGAAGAAGTGGCGACGTTCAGCCACCCGGACGACCACGAACGCTTTCAGGCAGCGGTGAATGCGGCCGCAAGTGGTAGCGCGGAAGATTTTCAGTGCGAGTACCGCGTGCCCGGCGAGACGCAGGAATGGGTCTGGTTGCATTCAAAAGGCAAGGTGACCAATCGCGACGCGAGCGGCCATCCAGTCCGAATGACCGGCACGACTGCCAATATCACCAAGCGAAAAAGTGCCGAAGAACGGGTCGAATTTCTCGCTACGCGCGACCCACTCACCGGCTTGCCAAATCGTATGCTGGTCAACGACCGGCTTGAACAGGGTGTCGCCAATGCGGCGCGCAAGCGTGCTGGTCTCGCGTTTATGTTTATCGATCTCGATCGCTTTAAAACAATCAACGATTCGCTCGGCCACGATGTGGGCGATGAACTCCTCAAGCGGGTGGCAGCCAGACTGTCTGCATGTGTGCGCGTCAGCGATACGGTGGCGCGTTTGGGGGGTGACGAATTCGCGGTGATTCTGGAAAATCTCCCCGGCGCCGAGGGACGCGACGTACAAGAGGGCGCGCAGCACGTCGCCGAAAAAATGATCGCAGCACTGGCCTCACCGATCATGATCAACACCCACCATCTCACCACATCATGTTCAATCGGTATCGGCATTTACCCGACCGATGGCCCCGACCCGAAAACGCTGATGAAGCACGCCGACGTGGCGATGTACGACGCCAAGGCCAAGGGCCGCAACAATTACCAGTTTTTTTCGCACGAGCTCAACGCCAAGGCACAGGAGCGGTTGTCGATTGAAAATTATCTTCGTCTGGCGCTTCGCCGCGATGAATTGCTGCTGCACTACCAGCCGCGCGTTTCCTTCAAGACCGGTCAGGTCACGGGGGTGGAAGCGCTCATTCGCTGGCAGCATCCGCGTCATGGTTTGCTGTCACCGGACAAATTTATCGGCGTGGCCGAGGACTCGGGGCTCATCGTGCCGATGGGTGAATGGGTGATTGAACGCGCGTTCCAGCAAATCGCGGAATGGCAACATAAAAGTGGACGCGATATCCGGCTCGCGGTAAATATGTCGGTCGGTCAGATGTTCGACGGCGACCGTCTGGTGCGCGCACTGGAGCAGAGCGCCAAAGCAACCGGGCTTGATCTGCGTAC
>JANOQY010000042.1:0-1500 GCA_031414995.1 Betaproteobacteria bacterium | reverse complement strand
TTGTTTTGCAGATGCGCGATGTTTGCCTTGCTGCCAGTAAAGAAATTATCGACACACAACACATCGGCGCCGCCCGCGATCAGGCGATCGCACAAATGCGAGCCCAGAAACCCTGCGCCGCCCGTTACCAATACTTTATCCATGGTCCAGCTTTCGGTTGTTGCGATTTTTATCTGTGGGTATTTTACAGTCCCCCACTGCGCATCGCGACTGCCTTGCGAGGTTACGTCAACAACTGCCGATAAAGCGCCGCATACTGGGCGCTCGTCGCCGCCTGCGTATAAGGCAGCACCTTTGCCCGCGCTCTAGCTCCCATATCAGGATCGGCCAGCGCCGCTTTAATGGATTGCTCAATTGCCAAAGTATCCAGCGCGTCCACCACAAAGCCATCAACGCCGTGCTCAATCCAATCTGCCGCGCCCGATTGCGTGCTCGCCACCACCGGCAAGCCGCAGGCCATCGCCTCACCGAACACCAAACCGAAGGGTTCGTATAGCGTCGGCATCACGAATACATCGCTCGCCGCGTAGTAAGGCCGCACATCACTGATGCCACCCGTGAAGATCACGCGATCAGTCATGCCAATCGAATCCGCAAACGCCTGATACTGGAACATGTTTTTATCGCGACCGACCACAATCGCGCCCACGCCGTCGATCTTCGCGACCGACAAGAGAAACCCCAGCACCCCCTTCCGCTCAAAACCTGAGCCGACATAGATCGCGATAGGGGCGTTCTGCGGAATGCGCAACTGTTTGCGCATGGCACGTCGATGCTCATCGCGTAAACGTGGGTGGAACGTTTCGGTATCGATGCTGCCGTAAATGACATGCAATTTTTCAGGGGCGATGTCGTAATGCCGAAGTACATCCTGCTTTACCATTTGCGAGATACAGATCACCGCTTTGAGCCGCGGCGAGTGGTACATCTGCCGCTCTACTTCCAGCACGTAGCGATGATGCGGATTGATGCGCACGCCGAATTGCTTGAGCGGGCTTTGCACGCGTTTGCGCTGCGTGAGCCACTCTGCATGCACGCCGTCCACCGCGTGAAACACATCGCAACAATTGATGCGCTCATACGATTGCACCAGATCGAACTTTTCTGTTTGCAGTAATTCACACGCCGCCCGCGCAAAGCCACGATCACGACCAGCGGAGGTGTAATAGCGCGGGTTGACGATTTTGTGCGCGATTGCCGCACTGGCACTTTGCGGCCAGGCTCTGGTGATGATGGTCGGTGAGGCACCCTGCGCAACCAGTGCTTCGGCCGCGCTGTTCAGGAATCGCTCGGCACCGCCGAAAGGGTCGTACTTAGCGCGGATGAGGGCGAGTTTCATGCGGGCGATGCGGCGTTTGAGTGTGAGAGGTGCATTTGGCGAAGATAGCAGAATTATTGTGATCTGCACTTTAGTGAGCGGTGCGTGGTCAGTGCCAGTAAAGTTTGGAACGACTCTAGACGCTCGTGAATGATCCGCAGCATTGAGTTGTTCCAAACTTG
>JANOQY010000041.1:0-4790 GCA_031414995.1 Betaproteobacteria bacterium | reverse complement strand
GTTGGTTTCGCCCAGTCCTACCATCACGCCACTCTTGGTCGGCACGTTGAGATGTTCGGCTTTGAAGTCTTTGAGCAGCTTCAGCGAGTGCGCATAATCGGAGCCCGGACGCGCTTGCAGGTAAAGACGTGGCACGGTTTCGAGATTGTGGTTCATCACGTCCGGCGGTGCTGCGCGCAAAATACCTAACGCGCGATCGAGCCGCCCACGAAAATCTGGCGTGAGGATTTCGATTTGTGTGGTTGGTGACAGCGCACGCGTTTCGCGGATGCAATTCACAAAATGTTCCGCACCGCCATCGCGCAGATCATCGCGGTCTACGCTGGTGATGACGACGTATTTCAATTTCAGCTTGGCGATGGTTTCGGCAAGGTGGCGCGGCTCGTCGGCATCGAGCGGCAGCGGACGGCCGTGGCCGACGTCGCAAAACGGGCAGCGGCGCGTGCAGAGATCACCCATGATCATGAATGTAGCGGTGCCTTTGCCGAAGCATTCGCCGATGTTGGGGCAGGACGCTTCTTCGCAAACGGTGTGTAATTTGGCGTCGCGCAGAATCTGCTTGATCTCGTAGAAACGCGAATTGGTGGAGCCCGCCTTGACGCGAATCCATTCGGGCTTCTTCAGACGCTCGGTCTGCACCACCTTGATGGGGATGCGGGCCATTTTTGATTCGGATGTTTGTTTGACACCGGCTTCAGCCATGATGCGTTCCGTAAAGTTGTTGCGTCAGATGCGTGATCAGCTTGTTGCCGACAGTCTGCATTTTATCCTTGTTGCCAAAATCGACGCCGCAATCCTTCATCTGGGTCACAGCCAAGCCCTCATAGCCGCAGGGGTTAATGCGCGAGAATGGTTCGAGGTTCATGTCGATGTTTAGCGATAGGCCGTGGTAGGTGGCGTGGTTGGCGACACGCAGACCGATGGCGGCTATTTTGGCGTCGGCAGATGGGGATTTCACATACACCCCCGGCATTCCATTTTTCCGAAAGCTCTCAATTCCATATTCTGCGAGCAAATCGATTGCTGATTGCTCGATTCGTTTCACAAGCGCTTTGACACCAAAGCCCAAGCGGTTGATATCGAGCAGCAGATAGACAACGAGTTGCCCCGGGCCGTGATAAGTCACTTGCCCGCCGCGATCAATTTTTATCACCGGAATGTCGCCCGGTGCGAGCAAGTGCTCAGGTTTGCCTGCGAGGCCTAGCGTAAATACGGGCTCGTGTTCGAGCAGCCAGATTTCGTCCGGTGTTTCTGGTAGCCGCGATTTGTTCGCCTGCTGCATGGCGCGCCAGATGGGTTCGAACTCGACAAGACCCAGGCGCTTGATGGTGGGCGTTTGCAACGACTACAACGCCATCAGCACCAGAGGATTACCGGTGAGTTCCAGATAAATCGCATCGATCTGCGCTTTCGATTGCGCGTTGATGGTCGCGGTGACAGAGATGAAATTACCGTTTTTCGACGGGCGCATCTCGACCGTTGTCGCATCGAAATCCGGTGCGTGTTTCAACACGACGGCGAGCACAACCTGCGCGAAGCTCTCATCAGAGGCGTCATTTTTCATGCGACCCATCGCTTTGATCGGGAAGGGGGTTGGAAACTTGAGGAGAGTCTCCTCGCCTTCACCAATGTTCTTCGGGTGCTGTGTTGTCGTCATCGCGATTGTTCTATTCAGCCGCTGCTGACATGATCGACAGCGAACGTTTGTAGTCCTGAAAGTGTTGATACATCTGCTTGAAGATGGGGCCAGGTTGGCCGGTTCCAATGGGCTTGTCATCGAGCAATACGATCGGCACCACTTCCTTGGTGGACGACATGATCCACAATTCGTCGGCCTTCTTCACTTCCTTGCGTGCGACCCGGCGAATTTCCAGCGGCATATTGTTTTTGCGTGCCAGCTCGATCATCAGTTCATAGGTGATGCCCGGAAGGATCAGGTTGTCCATTGGTGGGCAGAGAATCACGCCGTTTTTCACCGCCGCGATATTGGACGCCGAGGATTCGGTCAAATAGCCGTCGCGAAACAATACCGCTTCGTCTGCGCCGGCCTGATTGGACTCGTGCTTTAACAGCACTGCGCCCAGCAAGGCGACCGATTTAATTTGGCATTTAAGCCATCGGTTGTCGTCGAGCGAGACACCCGAAATTCCTTTGGTATAAATTTCCGGCTTTGGCGTGGCCAGCGGATTGACCATCATGAATACCGTCTGCGTGATGCCTTTCGGCGGCGGGAAATCGCGCTTGGCCACGCCGCGCGTTACCTGAATGTACACACCAACATTGCCACCACCATTTTTTTCAATGAGGGAGGTGATCATCGTTTCCCAGTGCTCGATGGCGTATGGGTTTTCGATTTCAAGTTCATCCATGCTGCGTTGCAGGCGCTTGAGGTGTTCGCGCATGCGCAGGCCGCGACCGGCATAGAAGGGGATGACCTCATAAACGCCGTCACCGAAAATAAAGCCGCGATCAAGCGGTGATATTTTCGCCTCTTCGATTGGCAGAAAGTTGCCATTGAGGTAAACAGTGGGGAGGCAGAGTTGTGGGGTCGTCATGTTTTTTCCAGAAAATCGAATAACCGCTATTTAAATAGCAACCGGATCGCATCCCAGCCACGGCCGATCAGGCCTGCAACGGGCACGTTCTCCAGCGCAACAACAGGGATTTCGGCGATCAATTTATCATTCTGCGTCAATTTCATCACGCCCGCTTTTTGGCCGGGGGCAACGGGTGCGATTAGCGGCTGCATCGTGGTCAGTGTCGCCTTCATGCCGGTAAATTTGTCTTTGGGCAGCGTGAGCCAGATGTCGCGATCAAAACCAAGTTTGATGGTGTTTTGCGTGCCCTTAAAAATCTCCGGTGTTGCAATCGGCTCACCCTTCTTGTAGAGCTTTTGCGAATCAAAAAATTGAAAACCGAAATTCAGCAACTTCTGGCTTTCCTGCGTGCGTGCCACGTCGGACGCGGTGCCAAGGACGACCGAAATCAGCCGGCGCGCTTTGTCGCCTTCACCGCGTTTGGCGGTGGCCGCGAGACAGAATCCGGCTGCTTCCGTGTGGCCTGTTTTTAAGCCATCAACAGTTGGGTCCAGCCATAGCAAACGGTTGCGGTTGGGCTGCGTGATTTTGTTGTGGGTGAATTCGCGCTCCTTGTAATAACCCACATCGCCGGGAAATTCACGCATGAGCGCGTTGGCAAGAATGGCGATGTCTTCTGCGGTCGAAAAAAGCTGCGCGTTCGGCAGGCCGGTGGCATTGGTAAAGTTGGTGTTCTTCATGCCGAGTTTTTGCGCCTGTTTGTTCATTAATTGCGCAAACAAATCCTCCGACCCGGCAATGCCTTCCGCCAGCGTGATGGAGGCATCGTTGCCGCTCTGAACGATCATGCCGCGCAGCAATTGCTCGACGGTTGGCGTTTGTTTGGGATCGATAAACATGCGCGAACCTTCCGCCCGCCACGCGCGTTCGGACACCGGCAAGGTCTGCGTGAGGGTGAGTTTTTTGTCACGCAGTGCCTGGAAAGCAAGATAGGCTGTCATCAGCTTGGTCAGTGAAGCCGGCTCGAAGCGGTCATTCGCGGCTTGTTGCGCGAGTATCTGGCCGGAGCCTGCGTCAAACAATACATAGGCGCGCGCGGCAATCGGCGGCGCAGGAATATCGGCGCTGATGCTGGGCAATTGAGAAAAACTTAACGTTGAGAAGGTGACGAGTGCCGCAACAAAGGGGACGGCGAAATTTGAGGCGGTTAATTTTTTTAGCACAGTGATGTTTACTTTCAAGGTTGCTGGATGACGGGTGAAAAATCGTGTGAGCGCCTTACTTGTGCAACGATGGCGTCGGCCTCGTCGCGGGAATTGTATGGGCCCATGCGAACGCGGTAGAGATTGTCCTTTCGTGATATTTGTATTGGTTCACGGTTCCAGTCCAGCTCACGTACGAGCCGTGCGCGGAAAATTTCCGCATTCTCCATCGAACCGAACGCACCCAGTTGCAAATAAAGGGCGCCAGCTTCAGGGACAATGGGCGACACCACTACCGCCGTCGCAACCGGTTGCGGTGCCACCGACGTAGAAGCAGCAGTGGATACGGTGCTGGTTTGGTCGCGGCCACCTGCAAAGACACGTTCAACGATCACCTTCGCGCTGCCACGGCGTGCGACATCAAGCTTGGCTGCGGCAGTGTACGAAAGGTCGATGATGCGGTCAGAATGAAACGGCCCGCGATCATTCACACGCACCACCACTGATTTTCCGTTGGCCGGATTGGTTACACGCACGTAACACGGCAGCGGCAGCGTCGGATGCGCTGCAGTCATGGCGTACATATCGTAGGTCTCGCCGATGGAAGTTTTCTGACCATGAAATTTGCGACCGTACCAGGAAGCTATTCCCTGCTGACGAAACGGTTCGTTTGAAACGTTGGGCACATAAGTTTTGCCGAATACGGTGTAAGTGCGATTGGCGCCGCTGTGCAGCTTTTCTGTTTTTGGCACCGCGTTGGGGATCGCATCGAGATTGGGCGGCGGGTTTTCGCCGGGACCATCGTCGAGGTAGTAGGCACCCGGTTTGGCGGTTGATGTGGTTGATTGTTTAGGCGGCTCGATTTTTTTTGGTGTGGTGCCACAGGCAGTTAATGCTATCGCCAGCACGAGTGCGCAAAAAAGAGCGCAACAATGTTCGCCATGGACGCGATAGTGAGCAGACGACAAAGTCCCGATGAGAGTCGCCGAGTAACGCAGAAGCGACGGGGGATGTCCGCGAGGACTGTCTGAGGGCGAGCACCACATCGGAC
>JANOQY010000040.1:0-3664 GCA_031414995.1 Betaproteobacteria bacterium | reverse complement strand
GCAAAGTAGGCTTTGTTTTTTACGTTGTGCTTCAACGCATAGTAATGCGAAGCCTGATGAAAAATTTTGTCCGAGATCGTGTGCGGCATCAGCACAGGAATGGCATCGTGATACCGCACCACCAACGTTGTTTTCGCCGATACAGTCCCTGGGAACGGCGTTTGCGAAATTAAAATATTAAAATCACTCGTATCCAATCTGGGGTAGAAGTGATAGCCAAATTGTTTGGAGTTTAGGCCGCACAGATGCATCATCGTCCAGGGCAGGGAAGCGATGCTGTATTTGGCCTTCGTCACCAACTCAAAATCGCTGTGTGGTAACGTTTTCGCAAAAAAATTTCGCCAGATAAAATCGTGGAAATGTTCGGGCGCGAATTTCGTCAATCTTTGGCTTCCGCCCAGCAAATGGGTGAAGACCATATTCAAAGAGCCTGTTAACCGGTCGATCTCAATACCGGTCTTGCGCAAAAGCGTCGGGTGCAAGCTTTGTTCAAGCGAAATAATCACGCGCGACAGCTTGAATATTTCACGGTCAGCACTTAGTGGGCGGTTTGAATATGCAGTGTTAGCAGGCAGACCTTTGGCAAGTACGCGTCCGCTATGGATGATCAACCCCTCTGCATCTACGCCCTCAAGCAGGCTTAGGCCGCGAAAAAGCAGGCGCGTTTCCTGAGGGATGCCCGCATGGCTATCGAGAGCAGGGCGCAGTTCAAGCAATACTTTCAAAGAAACTCCATTTTTACGGCAAAGTACATTAGCGCGCATGCGTACACGTACGCATGGCTCTTGTTCCCCCCTTTCGCAAAGGGGGGCAGGGGGGATTGTAGGTAGTCGTTTAAAGTGCGGCCAGCCACAATTCCCCTCAATCCCCCTTTTTCAAAGGGGGAAGTAGCCATATTTCAACAAAACGCTATCCCGTACTCTGCAAGTAAAACGCATACGCTTCATCCACGTCCGGAAACGAATGCAACTTGCCCTTATCCAGCACCGACGCGCTGGTGCAGTGTAATTTGATTAAATTAGGATCGTGTGAAACCAGAATCAGTGCGCGATCTTTCCGTTTTTCAAAAAGTTCAACATTACATTTCTCATGGAAGCGGCTATCCCCCACCATGATAATTTCGTCGATCAAGAAACAATCAAATTCAATCGCCATCGAAAGCGCAAATGCAAGACGCGTCAGCATCCCGGTTGAGTAGTGCATGACGGGTTCGCGAAAATAGACGCCAAGCTCGGTGAACTCCTCCACAAACGGGACGATTGATTTGTAGTCCACGTTGTACACGCGGCAAATGAAACGCAGGTTATCAAGCCCGGTGAGGTACGCTTGAAATGCCCCACCGAAGGCGAGCGGCCAAGAGACGCTGATATCGCGCTTGATATGCCCGGAAGTAGGGTGTTCTATACCACTCACCAACCGAATGAGTGTCGATTTCCCAGAGCCATTGCGTCCGAGAATGCCTACCTTCTCCCCCTTGGCCACTTGCAGGTTTATCGAATCTAACACCGTTTTTTGACCGGCTCTAGTGTGGTAAGACTTCGACACATTCTCGAGAGAAATCATACGATTTGCACTCGTTTGCTAGCTCCTCGAATCAAAAACAAGCCAACCAAAGAGAGTACAAGGCAGCAAATTGTCATGTAGCCAATATCATAGTGGGTCCGAACTGCAGAACCGAAGTACCCCTCACGCAGCTTTTCGACGCCGTGCACCATGGGAAGTAGTAGGATTATTTCGCGAAAACTTGGTGACAGCCAGTCCACCATGAATGCCGCGCCGGAAAGCGGGAAAAGTAAATAGGATGCCGGTCCCCATAAACGTTCAACTGTTTCCGTGTAGGCCGCACCCGCACCAATAGTAAGAGCCAAAACTGTGCCAAACCACGCAAGCATTACCCACCCTTCGATCACACCGAGTAAATCGGCTGGTTCAGGCATCCACCCGATCGAAATAAAAAACAAGGATAGAACAATGAATGATATTGTTGCCCCTGATATTTCAAGCAAGATTCTTGTCCAGAGCAGGTCCAGCACCCTCACGTTCCGGTGATATAAGAGGCCGATGTTTGGCGGTATCGCCATAGTGCATCTTGTCGCACAGTTCCGCCACAACAGCACCGATGAATAACCTGTAACTGCAAACGCGACAATCGGCAAGCTTGAGCCATGGTTCATGCCCGCAGCAGCCCATAGCGCGGTCACGCCAAGTGTGAATATCATGGGCTCAATGAAAACCCAAAGAAACCCTAAGCCTTCACGACCGTATCTGGTGATAATTTCTCTCATCAGCAGCGCATGAAGGACGCGCAGCTGCACCCCAAGGCAACTAAGGAAAGAGGGACGATGCGGCAATGCGGACGACGGACTAGTCAGCATGCTCACGCACACTCGCCACTAGCAAACTCACCACGCCCCACATAATCAAACCGAGTGCTAACACCATGAGTATCGAACGAATGCGTCGCGGCTCAACGGCCTTATCCGGCAGATTCGGCTGAACTAACCTCTCAAGATAAAGCTGCTTACGCTGCGCTTCACTCCGCGCCGTTTCAAGCGATGCCATCGCGGATGCAAGCTGTTTGTCAGCAAAGCCACGGTCAAGTGCTAAGCGCTCGAACGCGGCGGATTTAGAAGTCAGCGAGCTACCGCCACCTGTTACCTTCGCGGTTTCCGAAGAAATCGCATTGCGTAGCGACTCAGCGCGGCTACGCAGCGACGCGACTTGCGGGTTGTTCGGCGAAAATCTCCGCATCTGCTCAAGTTGCGTTTCCGTCGCGATCAGCTCTTCCTGTAATTTAGATACCCCTTGCAGTTGAATTGCGGATTGCTTATCCGGGTCAAAAACTGACTGCTTGCTACGAAAACCTGACAGACCAAGGGCTGCAGCTTTGGCCTTTTCTTCCGCAAGTTGTACCTCTTGCTCAGCCGATTTGATCAAGTCTTGGCGGCTACGGTCGTTCAGGTTATTGACCAAACGCTCGCCCATCTTGAGCAGAAGATCGTTGATGTTTTTTGCGTCCTCCGCTGTGTAGGCGCGCACATGCAGCACCGTGATCGATGAGACAGTATCGTAATCAACCGTCACGCGATTACGGTAATAGCGATATAGCGCTTCAAAGCTACTGTCGAAGTCCCATCCTGGAAAGCGGTTGATAACGTCAACGGTGTTGCTAGAGAATGATTTGCGCACGCCAACCCGCTGATCAAGCTCCTTGAGCGCATCGCGCGACATGATGAAGTCGTGGACAGAATAGGTATCGTCCTGTGAACGCGAAAATCCTGATCCCTGTAGCAGCGCACCAACCAGTCCCGGTTGAGATTGCCGCTGCGGACTGCGGACCACAAAGCGCGATTCAGAGATATATACGTCAGAAGCGATCAGCCCAAAATAAATGACTGCAAGCGCAGTGGGGATGATGACGGTAAACCAAAGGATGACGTTGACGCTGGCTAGGCGGGCCTTGAGCGATTTTTGCCCTGTGCTGTTGGTGGTTTGCAAGTCAGTTTCCTATTTTTTTGAGTGGTGGCGTTTGATCTTACAAATGCGAAGGCTACACACGGCCATAAACATCCTGAAACCTGACAATATCATCTTCGCCCAGATACTCGCCGCTCTGAACTTCAATCATCACCAGATTCACGACGCCCGGATTTTCCAATCGATG
>JANOQY010000039.1:0-16590 GCA_031414995.1 Betaproteobacteria bacterium | reverse complement strand
CATCCGGTTTTGAAACACGACCAATTAGCGATGAAGAAATTTGCCAGCGTCTGGTTTATGCGCTGGTCAATGAGGGCGCACATATTCTGGCTGAGGAGATTGCCCAGCGCGCCTCGGATATCGATGTCATTTATTTGATGGGGTACGGTTTTCCGCTTTGGCGTGGCGGGCCGATGCATTGCGCCGAGTCGGTCGGTCTTGCCAATGTCGTTGCCGCCATGAATCGATTCGCGGCAAATCCGCACGCCGATCCCGCGTTCTGGAAACCTGCTCCGGTCCTCGAAGCCTGCGTGAAGTCGGGCAAAGGATTCGATGCCAAATGAGCAAGATTCTCTCGCAACGCGATCTGGAATTCCTCATCTATGAATGGTTGGACGCCGAATCGCTGACCGCGCGCACGCGCTTTAGCGATCACTCGCGGGAGACGTTTGATGCCGCGATTGAAACCAGCCGACAAATCGCCACGGATCTGTTTGCGCCACACAACAAGAAAAGCGACGCCAACGAACCGTTTGTGGTCACTGATAAAAATGGCACACACGTACAACTCATTCCTGAAATCAAACAGGCCGTTGACGCTTATAGCGCAGCGGGGTTGATCGCTGCCGGGCAAAGTTTTGAAATGGGCGGCATGCAGTTGCCGTGCGTAATCGAAAAAGCCTGTATGGCGTGGTTTATGGGTGCCAATGTCGCGACGGCAGCCTATCCGTTTTTGACAACGGCCAACGCAAACCTGTTGCTGGCGCACGGTACCGAGGAGCAGATCAACACCTATGTGCGCCCGCAGTTGGCGGGGCGTTTTTTTGGCACGATGTGTCTCTCCGAGCCGCAAGCGGGCTCGAGTCTTTCTGATATTAAAACCCGGGCAGACTCTGAACCTGATGGCACGTACCGCCTCACCGGCAACAAGATGTGGATCTCGGCCGGCGAGCACGAGCTGACTGAAAATATTATTCACCTCGTGCTGGCAAAAATTCCCGGGCCGGACGGCAAGTTGATCGCCGGTGTGAAGGGCATCTCGTTATTTATCGTGCCGAAATTTCTGGTCAATGCGGATGGAACCCTGGGGCCGCGCAATGATGTGGCGCTGGCCGGACTGAACCACAAGATGGGCTATCGCGGTACCACCAACTGCCTGCTTAATTTTGGTGAAGGCAAATTCCAGCCACTTGGCAAGGCCGGTGCCCTTGGCTATCTGGTGGGTGAAAAGCATAAGGGCTTGGCCTGCATGTTTCATATGATGAACAAGGCCCGCATTGGTGTGGGTCTCGGCGCCACCATGCTTGGGTATACCGGCTATTTGCATGCGCTCGACTACGCGCGCAATCGACCACAAGGTCGTCCTGTCTCGGCGAAGGATCCATCAACACCGCAGTCACCGATCATCGAACACGCCGATGTACGCCGCATGTTGCTGGCGCAGAAAACGTATGTTGAAGGCGCGCTCGCGCTTAATCTTTATTGTGCACGGCTGGTCGATGAGGAACGGACTGGGTCAGATGAAAACAGTCGTCGCGACGCGTTGCTGTTGCTGGATATCCTGACGCCGATTGCCAAGAGCTGGCCTTCGCAATGGTGCCTGGAGGCGAACAGCCTGGCGATCCAGGTGCATGGTGGCTACGGTTACACGCGTGACTACAACGTGGAGCAGTTTTATCGCGACAATCGCCTCAACCCGATTCACGAAGGCACTCATGGCATTCAGGGGCTGGATTTGCTCGGTCGCAAAGTGGTGATGCAGGATGGCGCGGCGTTCAAGTTGCTGGTGTCGCGTATCGAAACGACGCTGCATAAAGCCGACGAGGACGGCGATCTGACTGAATGGGCGGGTGATGTGTTTGCGATGCTCGATCATCTGGTCGAGGCCACGCGCGACTTGCACGCGGCAGGCGAAGTGGTAAAAACGCTCGCCAACGCCTCCGTATATCTGGAAGCGTTCGGACATGTCGTGATGGCGTGGATTTGGATGGAACAGGCATTGGTGGCTACGCGTGCTGGAAACAAGTATGAAGACTTTTATCGCGGTAAATTGCAGGCATGCCAATACTTTATTCACTGGGAACTGCCGAAAGTGCGGCCCATGTTGAGCCTGCTGGAGTCGCTCGATACGACGACACTGGAAATGAAAGACAACTGGTTTTAACGACGAAAAAAATCGCGCCATGACCGCCAAAAATTCCACCACCCGTTTCTCCTCCCGCATCGACGATTACGTCAAATATCGTCCGCACTATCCGGTCGAGATCATCGACCTGCTCGCCGCGAAATGCGACATGACGCCGGAAAGCGTGATTGCCGATATCGGTTCTGGTACCGGCATTCTTACCCGGCTATTTTTGGAGAATGGTAATCCGGTGATTGGCGTCGAACCCAACAAGGAAATGCGCGAAGCGGGTGAAGCGTATCTGGCTGAGTATGCGCGTTTCAACAGTGTGGACGGCACATCGGAAGCGACACGTTTGCCCCCCAAAGCGGCGGACGTCATCATCGCCGGCCAAGCCTTTCACTGGTTTGATCAAGTCAAATCCCGCGCTGAATTTCAACGCGTCTTGAAAGACGATGGCTGGGTGGTGCTGGTGTGGAATGATCGACGCGTGGATTCGACGCCGTTCCTGCGCGCCTACGAGGCGTTGCTACAGGAATTTGGCACTGACTACAACGAGATCAATCACAAGAACGTGCAGGACAAAGCCGTGTTCACCGCCTTCTTTGGCGCGCCGCCGAGCGAGGCCGTGTTCGACAACATTCAACGTTTTGATTTTGAGAGCCTGATGGGGCGCATCAACTCTTCATCGTACGTGCCCGGTCGCGATGATCCCCGCCATGCCGCCATGACAATGCGCGCAAAAGAGATTTTTGATGCGCACCAAATTAATGGGAAAGTCGATTTTGAATACGACACCCGGGTGTTCTACGGACACATGGCGTAATTCCCCGTAAATTTGCAAACACTAGCACCGGCGAGCCTTTCATGCCATAGCTGGCTGAAAAAGCGCGCCAGTACTTGAGTTTTGAAGTTTCAGTCGGTGCGGCGCGTGCGCGCCTCAACCAAAGCCGTGCAGCCTATTCGCTCCCAGTCCCCCGATAATCGCTGGGAAGAACCACCGCCGCAAACCAATAATCGGTGATCGCCTGAACTACCCGATGGAACTTCTCGAAGTCGACCGGCTTGATGATGTAAGAGCTGCAGCGCAATTTGTACATATTGAGAATTTCACTGTCCAATGCGGAGGTCGTCAATATGACGACCGGCAAATGGCAAAATTGCTGGTCGCGCGAAATCGCGGTTAGTACCTCGCGCCCATCCATTCGCGGCATATTCAAATCCAGCAAAATTAAATCGGGTGCCGGTACCCCCGCGAACTTGCCTTCCTTGCGCAAAAACGCCATACATTCTTCGCCATCGCCGGCATGATGAAGTTCCACCTTCAATCTGGATTTGGCAAAACTGATGCGCATCAATTCGACATCGTCTTCATTGTCTTCGACGATCAGAATAACCGCGAGGCGGCCGTGAACAGATTCACTCATCGGGGTCTACCTTCCTTTCGGAAATCGTAAAGTAAAAAATGCTGCCGAGGCCCGGTTGGGATTCCACCCAGATTTTGCCACCATGACGATCAACAATACGGCGGCATATTGCCAATCCGATCCCGCTACCGGGATATTGTTGCTCATTGTGCAATCGCTTGAAGATTTCGAAAATGCGCTCGTAATGCTTTGAGTCTATGCCAATGCCGTTGTCGCGAACCGAAAACAGCCAGCTGTCGCCATCAGCTCGCGCCGACACGTGAATCCGCGGGCTCTCCGTACAGTACTTGAGCGCATTGCCGATAAGATTCTGCATCAACTGAACCAGTTGCGCATGATCGCACAGCAGCGTCGGCAGTTCGCTACAGGTGACCTGGGCTCCGGAGTCCTTGATGGCGGCATCGAGCAGCAGGATGGCGTCGTCGAAAATATCACCGAACGATACTTCCTCGAGAGCGTGCTCCTGTGCATGTAAGCGCGAATACGCGAGCAGATCTTGGATAGAGGTCTGCAATACCTTGGTGGCGTGAACCGTCCTGCGCATCCATTCATCGGCGCGCGCATCAAGCCGACCCGCGTATTCCGACTGAAGCAGTTGGGCAAAGCCTGCGATACTCCGCAACGGAGTCTGCAGATCGTGCGATGCCACATGGGCGAAGCGCTGCAGTTCAATATTGCTCATTTCCAATGCGCTGTTTACGCTGTGCAACCGTTCCTCATTTTGCTTCAGTTCGTCCTCAGCGCGCTGCCGCAGATCCAGTTCAACTTTCAGCGCTTCATTGACTTTCGCCAGTTCGTCGCGGGAGACGGTCGTTCCCTTCAGCACTTCGTTGACTTCAGCCAGTTGGTCGCGCGAGACGGTTGTTCCCTTCAGCTTTTCAGTCATTGCATCAAAGGCTCGCGCAAGATCGCCGATTTCGTCGCGGGCGCTCATGTCAAATCGAAAGTCGAGATTTCCTGCGCCGACGACCGCAATACCATCGTGTAACTCATTCAGCGGACGCGTGATCCTTCTAATGGTGACAAACATGGTGGCACCCACTACCAGCACCGACAACCCGCCAAACAATAGCACTGCAACAATGGTCAGCCATTGCGCTTCCCGCACGCCCACCCGGTTTCGTTCGGATAGGATCAATGCCTCCGAAATCATGGACTGCACCTTGGTGATGATCTGTCCTGTCAAGCGGGTGTCCAGTTCTTCCAGTACCGCAGTGTTTTCCTTATTGGCCACACGCTCGCTCTGATTCGCGACGAGTTGTAAGAACAGGTTTCCGATGCTGTCATGTGCGCTAACGAAACCATCAATGACAGCCTGTTCCTTGGTGCCCCTGAACGCCGTTGTATTGGCCAACAGCGTCGACAGAGACGCATGACTCAGTAGCCATTGCGCCAGCGGACGTTCCTCGTGGCGCATCATGTATTCCAGCGCAAGGAACCGGACGACAGTGATCGCCTTGATAAACTCAACCGTCGCCGCTTCCTTGTCGAGTTCTCTTTTCAATTTCTGCGTGGAAGTTAAAAGCACGATAGTAATAATCGCAACGACTACAACAGAGAATAGTCCGGTCAGCATCAGCCGCGTCGAAATTTTCATCTGCGTGTTCTTAGTGAATGACGGTCACGGTCGCCGGAGAAACGGCATTCATGGCATCCAGGTAGATGTGATGCAGGTAATTGACGGGTTCGGTTCTGTCAGTCAGTTTATTCTTGATCGCCCAACGGGTTTCATCCTCAAGGGCAAGCAGCAGGCTCTGGTCAAGGGTGACGCGGAAGCGGTAGGTGGGCCAGGCCGCTTTGAGTTTCACTGGGTCGGCTTTCATCGCTGCGGCACTGATCTCGATTGCCTGATCCGGCACGTCCTGACAAAACCGTGCTCCCTTGATCACCGCCCGCAACACTTTTTGTATCGTCTCGGGATGCGAAACGACGTAATCCCGCGCGCCGGCTAGTGCGAACACGCTGTGGTACAGGCCTTCGCTGGAGAAAACCACACCATTGGCACCGAGCTGCGTAAGCAATGACCCTAAAAATGGCTCCCATGTTGTGGCCGCATCGATACGCCCTTCTGACAGCGCCGCGGATAACTGGTCCGGTTTAAGATCGACCATCATCACATCGCCCGCGGACAGTTTTTGTCGATTAAGAAACGAAGCAAGTACGAAATGTCCGGCGGTACGCAGGCTGACGCCGATGCGCTTGCCCTTGACGCTGGCGGCGATGGAAATTCCAGCATCCTTTCGACCGACAACACCAAAATCCTTTTCCGCCTCGAACATATTCGCCACGACCATCACGGGCTGGCCGCTCACGGCGGCGAACATCACCGGCACGTCCGCCGCTGTCGCCAAATTCGCCCCCCGCGCAACGCGGCGTCCAGCGTGAGCCTCCCGTTGGAGTGCGGCTGAAGCGTGATCAGTACACCCTCACTGGCAAAATATCCTTTGTCCACCGCCACATAGATCGGGCAAGTTCCTGCATATCCCGTATATGCAATGGTCACCGGTTCGAGCGATTCAGCGACGCGAGGCGCCCACGGTTTGGCGATCCACACAAAAACCGCGACAATCAACAGGCAAACGACGAGTAGGCCACCTCTCGCGTAATTCGATTTCCTTTTGTTGAACGAAGTTGCTGGCTTTTGTTCCATCGTAAAGATCCCGTCAGCCTGTGCAAATACTCGTCGTCACGGCCCGATTGAGATGACATTGGAGCAAATGCGGTCGTTGTAGCTACAGTAGACCTATGCCAGAAAGATTGCAAGCAGGAGCTGGCTTCACCCACAGAATTGGCGAGGCTTACCGTAGAAATTAAAGAAGGAATTAAAGGGGTCATCGTCAATTTGTTTGTGATATTCTTGGATCATGCCCCGCCGCCCCCGCATACTACTCAATGGTGTCCCGCTCCACATCGTGCAGCGCGGGCACAACCGCGAAGCCTGCTTTTTTGGTGAGGAGGACTACACCAGCTATCTGCATTGGCTTGGCGAAGCGCTTGGCGATACGGATTGTCAGCTTCATGCGTATGCGTTGATGACCAACCATGTACACCTGCTTCTCACGCCTAAAAGAGCGGAAGCAGTGCCGAGGCTCATCATGTCGCTGGGGCGGCGCTACGTGCAGTACATCAACCGCACCTACAAGCGTACCGGCACCTTGTGGGACAGTCGCTACAAATCGTCTGTTATTCAGGCGGACACCTATTTGCTTACCTGCCAGCGCTACATTGAACTCAACCCGGTACGCGCTGCGATGGTCGATGACCCGGCGCATTACCGCTGGACGAGCTATCGGCACAATGCGCTAGGCGCCGCAGATAGTCGCATTACGCCGCATGTTCTGTATCAGGCGCTGGGGCTGACAGACAAAAGCAGACAGACTGCTTACCGTGCTTTGTTCCGCGCGCAGCTTGACGTTGCGGCAATAGATGATATTCGGCTGGCGCTGAATCAAAATCAGCCTCTGGGAAATTCGCGTTTCTACGCCAGAATTGAGAAGGCAACTGGGGTGAGACGGGAAGCGCGGCAACGCGGCAGGCCGCGTTTGTAGAGGGAGGCGAAACAGGTTGAGGGGCAAGGAGCGCTAGAGTGGTGAAACTAATAACCCTGACCCCTTTTAAACCCTGGCATCAAGGCCGTTGAACTTTCTTCGGGTGACCCCGGGGAGCTTTAGAAGCAGCGCGTCGATCTGGTCTTTCGGCTCGATTCAGGTTTCAAGGCGAATCCAAAGGTAATCTATTGTTATTGAAGGGCAGAGCGGTGAACAATCAAAGCGGCCGTGTCACGACGGCGGCGATGGCCTCACGACCGCCTGTGCCAGTCGCGCGACGGTTTCGCACAGCTCATCGACGGTGTTGGGCTTGTGAATGATTTCGCGCACACCAGCGGCCGGCGCCAGCGCACGCAATTCTTCTGTGATGTAGCCCGAGGCGAGCGCCACCGGAAGGTCCTGGCGAATCTCGCGAAGCGCCCTCGCCAAATCCAGTCCGGACATGCCGGGCATGTTGTAATCGGTGACAGCGAGATCGAATTCGTGCGGCCGGGTACGCACGGCGGCGAGGGCCTCACGCGGATCGGTGTAGCCGCTGACGCGATAGCCCTGACGGTCTAGCAGCCGCGTGACCAGGAATACGAGCGCTTCATCGTCGTCCACATAGAGCACGTGCTGTCCCAGACCACGCGCCGGCGCGTTTGCTGCAGCACTTGCTGGAACGTCCAGCCCGGCAGCTTGCGCGGCAGGAAAGTAGATGCGGAATGTGCTGCCCTCGCCGGGGGCGCTGCGGACCTCAAGGCCTGCGCTATGCTCTTTGACGATGCCGTGCACCACCGCCAAGCCGAGTCCTGTTCCCTTGCCGACGGGTTTGGTGGTGAAGAAAGGCTCGAACATGCGTGCCAGTGTCTCGGTGTCCATGCCCGAACCGTTGTCACTCACCGTGATGCAGGCATAGCGGCCCGGCGGCAGATCACCCATGACAAAGACGAACCCGGCATCCTGCGTCTGGCCCACCGATCTCTCGTGCGCCTCTACTCGAACCGCGATTTTTCCCGGGCGCGACTGACCCTGGATCGATTGCCACGCGTTGTTGCAAAGGTTCAGCAGCACCTGCTCGATCTGCGTGGCGTCACCCAGCACCGGCGGCGCGTTCGGCGCGCATTCCACCTCGAAGTTCAGCCCTGCCGGCAGCGCGGCGCGAAGCAGGCGCGTAGACTCTTCGACGACCGGCGCGAGCGAAATCACGCGACGCTCCATCACTTGGCGACGGCTGAATGAAAGTATTTGTTGCACCAGTTCTTTCGCCCGGCGACTTGCTTTGCCGATCTCCCCCAGGCTCTCCTGCGCCGGGTGGGCTGGCCCTACGTCCTGCCGTGCCAATTCGGCGTTTCCAACGATGGCCGCGATAATATTATTGAAATCGTGCGCAATGCCGCCCGCCAGCGTGCCGATGGCTTCCATCTTCTGCGATTCGCGCAACAGTACTTCGAGCGCGCCACGGGCGGCGTCCGCTTCCTTGCGATCGGTGATGTCCTGCGTCGTCCCGATGATGCGCAGCGGCTCACCGGTTGTCGACTTCTCCAGCACACCGTGACCAAGCAGCCAGCGACTCACCCCGTCGACCGGCCGGGTTCGGAATTCCAGAGCGGCATTTGGCGCACCGGACCGGCAAGCGTTCATCCACTCCCGCACGGACAGGCGGTCATCCGGGTGCAGCAGCTGCACGAATTCGTCGGCCAGCGGCGCCCGGTCGGTCTCGGGTGATAGCCCGTACAGTCGGAACGTTTCCTTGCTCCAGGCCATCTTGCCGGTGCTGATGTCCTTCGTCCAGCTGCCCACGCGTGCGATGGTTTGCGACTCGGCCAGCAGTCGCTCGCTCTCGCGCAAAGCCTGCTCGGTCTGTTTGCGCCGGGTGATGTCCTCAACCACGGACACGAAGTACTTCGGTGATCCGTCCTCCTTGTGCACCAGCCCGACGGTCAATTCGGCCCAGACGGTTCGTCCGGACTTGTGTATATAGCGCTTCTCGATACTGTAAGCGCTGGACTCCCCGGACAATAACCGGCTGACATGCGCCAGGTCGTTGGCCAGGTCGTCCGGATGAGTGATGTCCTGAAAGGATCCTTTTAACAGTTCCTCGCGGGCATAGCCGAGGATGTCGCAGATCCGCTGGTTTGCATCCAGCCAACTTCCGTCCGGTCCAACCCGCGCGATACCAATCGCCGCGTGATTGAACGTGGCCCGAAACGATTCTTCGACGTCGCGCAGTGCCGCAGTCCGCGCGTTGACCTGTCGACGAAGTAACAGCACAAAAAACACAGCGAGGGCCAAGGTACCCGCCGCGCCGATCAAAACCCATTTGACCCAGACCGGCAGTGATCTCGTTTTGGCGGCACCCAGCCACCGGTCGAGCGACTCGAAGTAAGCGCTGTCCCCCCGATTGAGCAGCGCTTCGAGGTGTTTGTCGAGAGTGCTGATTACCATGGGATCGGCATTTTTCGGCGCGGCGTAACGAACTTCGATCGGGTTAAACACGATCCCCGTTGATTCGAGCTGGTAGCTCGCCGCGTTCATGACACTAAAAACGCGACTGACGACGCCGGCGTCAGCTGCACCACTGGCGACGAGCGCGAATACTTCCTGGTAATCCTTGCCGGTGACCGGAACAACGTGGACGCCAAACTCTTTGAGCATTTGCTGGAGGGCGTCGCTGTGCGTTGCGGCGGCGGCGAACGCAACACGCCGGTTCTCAAGATCAAGCAACGACCGAATCTTGCTGCCGGGAGCTGCATACACGACGCCCCAGTTGCTGAGCAGCGTCTGGTTGGTAAATTGGAATTGCTTCGCGCGTGCGGGCGTGTATGCGATGCCGGTGAGCAAGTCGATCTCGCCCCGCTCAAGTTGCTTGAGCACGTCTTGCCACGGGCCATGCACGAACTCGAGGCGCCAATTTTCCTTCTGCGCCACGTCGTTCAGAACATCGACCGCGATCCCCTGTGCCTTGCCGTCTGAACCGCGGAAGGCGATCGGCGGATTGTCAGCGGCGCCCACGCGCACTATCCGTTGCTCGGCAGCGGTGACCAGCGTCGGTAGCAGCATCGCCGTCAGCAGTAGCGCCGCCTGGAAAAACGCCGTGCAGCGACGGATTGCCCCCGCAATAGTTTCCGCCCCGGCGATTGTGCGCGACTCGCTCATCTTGCGTCAGTTGACTTTGTCTTTATGTAGCCCAGCTTGCCGCGCCATGCGCAGTCTGCATTGTGGGTCGGCCACGTGTTTGTTAATTATCGGTTGAATCGGTCTCAAGTTTACCCCGTCATCTCGCACTATCTCGCAGTTGAGCCGACGGTGGCTAACAATGTCTGCATTCTGTCGTGTGGTCGTTCGCGGACTCGGCAGGGGCGCCGTCAAGCCTGGCTGGAAAGCATTCCAGCGAAGCCGGGCGGCCTGCTGGATAGAAATTAAAGGGGTCATCGTCAATTTGTTTGTGATATTTTTGGATTATGCCCCCCGCCCCCGCATACAACTCAATGGTGTCCCGCTCCACATCGTGCAGCGCGGGCACAACCGCGAAGCCTGCTTTTTTGGTGAGGAGGACTACACCAGCTATCTGCATTGGCTTGGCGAAACAGGTTGAAGGGCAAGGAGTGCTACAGTTGTGAAACTAATAACCATGACCCCTTTAATTCTTTCTTTGATTCTTTTATTCTATACTTCGGCAGATTGAGCTTTGCCCGCGTGCGGCGAGCGATGCAATCCGTTTGACCGTCTGTGCGCCATCCGATAAATTCAGACCCCGATAAACACTGTGTTTCAGATTCAAACGCCCACTGAATGAGTGCACCACTAAAGTTTGCCATCGTTGGCGCCGGCATGGCAGGTCTATCTTGTGCGACGGTGCTGAAGCAGGCAGGCCATACTGTTCGATTATTTGAAAAAAGTCGCGGCCCAGCAGGTCGCATGAGCACGCGTCGTGGCGAGGACTGGCAATGCGATACTGGCGCCCAGTACTTTACCGCCCGCGACCCGGATTTCCGGGCTGAAGTAGATCGCTGGACGGATGCGGGTGTGGCGCAGCTTTGGCTGCCAAGAATTTGCGCACTCGACGACGTATCCACGCGGAGTTCGCGCTCGACTGAGGAGCGATTTGTCGGCTTTCCGCGCATGACGGCACCAGCAAATTTCTTGGCCTTGGCGCTTCCCATAGAGGCGAAGACTACTGTCACGCAACTGCAGCGCGCACCAGAGGGATGGCGCTTGCACTCAACTGAGCAGGGTTTATGTGATGCACGATTCGATGCTGTATTGATCGCCATACCTGCCCCACAAGCCGTGCCGCTGTTGCAAGGGTGGGCGCCAGAGTTGGTTGCCATCGCGTCCAGCGCAGTCATGCGCGGTTGCTGGGCTTTGATGTTGCGTTTTGATGTGCCGGTTTCGTTGCCGTTTGATGCCGCGTTTATCAATGCTGGCCCGCTACGCTGGATGGCTCGTGACAGCAACAAGCCGGGGCGCGGCGGACCAGAAACATGGCTGCTCCACGCCACTGCAGAATGGAGCGAACGTCATCTGGATGAGCCGGTGGAAAGTGTCGCCAAAATAATGCTTGAGGCATTCCGCGTATTTGGCGGGCCGTCACCAACACAATGGTCAGCGCACCGCTGGCGCTACGCCGATACTGAGCCGGCCATGGATCAGGTGTTTGCCTGGGACGCAAAGGCGGGTTTGGGTATATGTGGTGATTGGTTAAACGGTGGCAAGGTGGAAGGTGCCTGGATCAGCGGCAGGGCGCTGGCGCGCAATGTGCTGGCATCGTTCGCTGGACCGCGCTGAGCGTGCACCTGAGTTGCTTTTCTACCATGGCAGCTGTGTTCCGTCGTAGGCATAGAAACGGCCGGTTTCACCAGGTAACGAGGTGTCGATCACTGTGAGCATATCGGTGACCGCATCGCGCGCAGAGCGTCCAATCTCTGCGCCGCGGAAGGGTTGCGATAGCCGCGAACTGACGGTGCCCGGGTGTAACGCAATGATCACCGCATTCGGGTTGGTTCGCTTGATTTCTACGGCGGCCGTTTTGATAAACATGTTCAGGGCCGCCTTGGAGGCGCGATAGCTGTACCAACCACCCAGGCGGTTATCTTCAATGCTGCCTACTTTCGCGGACAGGAACGCCATGACACCTCTGTGCGGATCAAGCAGCTTGGAGAAATGGCGCATCACCATTGCCGGGCCGATGGCGTTCACACGAAACGTCTTGGCCATTTGTTCGTAGTGCAAATCGCCAAATTTCTTTTCCGGCATGAACTCGGATGAATGGAGTACGCCAACGGCGTTGATGATCAAGTGGAATGGTGCCGACCGGGCGAGCGATTCGGCGGCAGACGCAATGCTGCCCTCGTCATCAAAATCGATGGCGGGTTGTGTTTGGCGCCCTAAGCCGACAACCGCTGCACATTTCAGATCGGTGCCAAGTGCCTCCACGAAGGCCGATCCAATCGCGCCGGACGCACCAATGACGATTGCGCGGAAGTCTTGTGGGAAAGACTGCATAGCCAGGTCCGCCTTCGTTGTCATACTAGTTCATCCATGAATTGAAGCCAGCGCATTTGATTTAAAGGTGTTGAGCGCAACACACCGCTCTCGAGCTATTCCGCTGAAGGTGACGCCTTGGTAGCGTGTGGACTTCGGACCGGCTGATTACGCTCGCCATAGCGCCAAACTGCGAATGCCAGCATAGGCCGCCCCACCATTTTTGATATGGCATGGCGATGGGCAGCAAACCAAACATATACCTTATCCAATATTGGCCGCAGTATGGTAATCGATAAGAGTCCAGCCAAAAAATTCAAACCGACGCGTCGGTAGGCTTCTTCAAACACGCGTACACCCGTTAACATTTGCCCATCCTCCAGGCGCCCATGCATGGTTGCCATTGCTCTGCTGCATGAAATCTGGTGCTCGTCCTCGTCGAACGCGTTATCGCGGAAATTGACGAAATTCACCAGTCCCGCAGCATTTCTAGACCGGAGCAGCGTGATCTCCGCCATACACAGCGGGCAGAGGCCATCGTAATAGATGGTGAGAGTCTGCATCGTCTAACTATTTATTCGAAGAGCGGCTGGATAATCTTGCGACCGATTGCCCTTGCATCCGGCAGGCTGCTACGCTTTCGCGACCCAAGCCACACACCAACCTTTTGCGTTGACCTGTTTGCCAGCAACCACACCACAGCCTGCCCAGGGTGCATTGGCGACGCCTTGATACAGCTGGCAATTTGCGCAATTTCGTCCTGCGGCGTAGGTAGGATACTTTTTTGCGTCAACTTTGCTCGCGTCGTGTTTGTAACCCAGTGCCGTTGCCACCGAGTCGCTTTATTACAATCGCGCCGGTTGCGCAGAAACCGTCTGCGCTGCGCCAAGAAGAACGGCAGTCAGCGGAATGGAATTGAAAACGAATTGGCGTCTTGTGATCATGATTTTTGCTTTCTTTGGAAAGAAACGTGGAGAAAAATTACATTTTTCTTGGACTGGAGACCCTGACATTGTCGTTACGCTGTGAGACTCAGTGAACTGGTTTTTACCAATATACAGTTGAAATTACCAATAAATTTAGTATTTGAACCGTAATAAGCGAATTTAACGATTCATTATCGGTTCATTGTGATATATTCATCTACCAGAAACAGCTACTAAGGGTGAACTCATGGATTTAGATGTTCTCGCCAAGCCACAACCGACTGGGCTCTACCGCAGCGGGGTTGCTGCCCGCCTCGCGGGGATACCGGTCGAGACCTTGCGGGTTTGGGAGCGTCGTCATGGCGTCGTGCGTCCTGGGCTCAGCGAGGGCCGCCAGCGGCTTTATTCAGCGGCAGATGTTCGCCGTCTGACGATCGTGAAACGGCTTACTGACATGGGCCATTCCATCGGCGTCATCGCGCCAATGTCAACCGAGGCCCTCGCAGGCATGCATGCGTTGGGCAATCCATCTGAAGCTAGTGTCCTGGAGCGTAATGGCGGGCTAAAGCTTGCCAGCCGCACGGTACTAGTGGGGCCATTGCTGAGTAGCGCAAAGATGGCCGAGATACTGTCTGGGAGCACGTTAACTGTCGTCGGTAGCTGTGCCAATCCAATTGACGCGGCGGTTGCATTCCTCGAAGTCGATGCTGATAACCTTATCATCGAGTTGCCGATACTTATTGATGATTCCATTGCCTTGATTGATAGCATCAAGGCTGCGAGTAGCACTACACGGGCTGTTGTGTTCTATCGCTTTGCGCCGAGCGCAATTATTCGCCGCCTTCGAGCTGCTGGCGTCGCGGTATCACGGTCCACATCGGACGTTGCCGAACTTGCATCGATGTGCCTGAGTTTGCTGGGGCAGCCGCCGGCAACCGCTGGTATGCCGGTGACATTGACTTCTCCACCGGCTGCGCCGATGTTCGATGATCATGAACTTATGGATCTGCTAGGTGCGGACAGCAGTGTATTCTGCGAGTGTCCGCGCCAGTTGGCTGAATTGGTGATGAACCTTGGTGCCTTTGAGCGATACAGTAACGATTGCGCCAATCGAAGTCCCGGCGATGCGCTGTTACACCGCGACCTTCAGCACACGGCCGGTCATGCCCGGGTAATGTTGGAGGCGGCGCTGGTGCGCGTTGCAATCGCCGAAGGGCTGCCACTACCAACGCGTACGAATTAGCGCCCATGTTGACCCTGAATTTCTTGGTTGCCGCTTGGCGATCTGCTGCCCGCATTACCCGCAACAGGCGTGTCAGAAATCAGCACGAAAGTATTCTTATGCTTGATCGGCTGAGGATTTCAGGTTGACGCATCCAACCAGCAGACTTGTCCAATTGTGGCGCTCGTCGCCGACGCCTGCGCTGGTCTTTGGCCTTGGTGGCTTGATTCCCTTTTTGGGGCTCACTCTGTTAGTTGGCATTGGCCCGCTTGAACAGCGTTATTTTTTCTTGACGAGCCTTACCCAATATGGCGCCATCATTGTTACGTTTGTTGGTGCATTGCAATGGGGCTACGGCGTGCGCAGCGACATTCGTGGCGGTTGGTCGTGGGTTCAGTACGGTTGGAGTATTTTGCCGGGCCTGGCAGCGTGGGCCTCACTGACACTATCGGTCCCGACGTGTTTAAGGGTGCAAGCTTTTGTGCTCGTCGCATGCTTCGTGTTTGACAGGGTTCTGTCCAAAATCGCGCCGATACCGGAATGGTTCTTTGCTTTGCGAACAGTGCTGACCGTTGTTGCCGCTTCCATGCTGCTAACAGCAAGCCTTTTGCGGTAAATCCAAAGTGAAAATTTAAGCGCTAGCACCGGCGCGCCTTTCAGGCACAAATGCTGCCACGATGCCCGTGGATGCTGGAGTTTGCCGATTTATCGAGTGACAAAAACCGGGCGCCACTCCGAAGCATAAACTCTAGCGCTGGCGCGCTGTCTGGCGGGATTCACGCCTGAAAGCCTCGCCAGTGCTAGAGTTGACCAGAAATATGCGGGTAGCGTCAGACCGCTTGCAGCCTACTTCAGTGACCGCCCCGAACGTGCTTTCACTGCCGATATGTCGCTGGAATTGATGCCTCCGGACACGTTCACATCGAACCTGAAATTGGTAGCGGTGGCAGTCTGCCCGGCGCGCGACTTCACGCCGCTGATGTCGCTTGAGTTCACCGATCTCGAATTGTTCACGTCCGCCACCAGGAAGCCGAGCGTAATGGAAAAAACCGTATTGGTCCCATTGACGCCGGTGAGCGTAATCGCGACGCGCTGGTTGTCCGGCAAGTCTTTGAGTGTCACCTCGACAGTATTTCCCGCCTCAATGGCTGATACCGTGCCGACATCTTTCCCTTCTGCGTCCTGTGCCTTTACGTCGCCGGCTTTGTCGATCAGTTGGTCGAACTGAAAGACGATGGTATGGCCGCCGCCGATAACGCGTGGCTCAACCGTTACTGCGCCATCGATGGCGATGCCTTTGTCGATGGGCAGATCGAAAGTGCCCGCAGCGCCATGTGTCTTGCGTGACACCGTGCCGTTCAGGCCAACTTCCGCCGCGACAACTGCAATTTGAATGCTGTCCGGGCTGCTGATGTTACCGTTACCATCCATCACTTCCAATTGAACCCGATAGGTCCCGGAGCGATCCGGTGTGAAGGTCAGTGTCGGGCTCGTTGTCACCACCGGGGCGGGCAAGACGATGCTGCCGGCCGGTCGCTGAATGACGTTCCAGTGGTAACTGGTAATGGTCGCACTTATGCCAAATGATCGGTCGCCGGAAAACGTCATCGGTACGCCGGTGACACCACTGTCAGGTGTGACCCCGATGATCGCGGTGGGGAGCGCGTTGACCACCGTGAATTGCACACTGTCCGGATTGCTGACGGCGCCTTGATTGCTGGTCACCTCCAATTGAATTCGGAAGGCGCCGGCGCCTTCCGGCGTGAACGGGAGCGTTGGCGTAGTTGTTACCACCGGAACCGACATGACGGTGCTGCTGGTCGGGCGCTGCGTCACGCTCCAGCGGTAACTGGTGATTGTGGTTCCGCTGGCGGCAGACGATAGCGTGCCGGAGAGC
>JANOQY010000038.1:0-2492 GCA_031414995.1 Betaproteobacteria bacterium | reverse complement strand
CAAAATTGCCCGGTTGCGCCTGACCGCAAGACGTTGCGCCGCTGTTGGCTTGGAAGGTTCCTGCCAGACAGGCTGTTTGCGAAGTTGCACCAGCATTAGCAACGAAATTGCCCGGCTGCGCTTGGCTGCAGGAAGTAGCTCCACTGTTCATTTGGAAACTGCCCGCAAGGCAAGCCGTTTGAGACGTTGCACCGGCAGTAGCGACGAAATTACCGGGCTGCGCTTGATCGCAAGATATTGCGCCGCTGCTCATTTGGAATGTGCCGGCAATGCACGCCGTTTGGGAAGTCGCACCGCTGACCGCGACGAAGTTACCGGGTTGGGCTGGACTACAGGACGATGCACCGCTGCTGGCTTGGAAGGTCCCAGTCAGGCAGGCCGTTTGCGAGGTCGCACCGATGACGCCAACGAAATTGCCAGGTTGCGCCTGATCGCAAGATGTCGCGCCTGCGTTCATCTGGAACGTTCCCAGTGAGCATGCTGTTTGCGAGGTGGCACCGCCACCGACAACGAAACTACCCGGTTGCGCCTGATCGCAAAAAGCCGCGCCACTGTTCATTTGGAAGCTACCCGCAACGCATGCCGTTTGAACGGTAGCGCCGACGACAGCAACAAAATTGCCAGGCTGCGCTTGATTGCAGGAGCTTGCACGGCTGGCAGGCTGAAATGTGCCGACGTTGCATTGTATTTGTGCAGTCGCACCTGCCATCGCGACGAAGCTTCCTGGGCTGGCCCCTGTGCAAGGCGAATTACCCGTTGCAGAAAAATAGCCCGGCTGACATTGCCCCGGTAGCAATAAACCGACGAGTACCGGATCGTGATCGGAGGCGCGGAAAGGCGAGCCGGCGTAGAAATCTGGCGATGTGCACGGAGAGTTTGGGAGCACGGGTACGCAGCCGACTGTGTTCTTGGTTTCGACGTTGTAGTCGAGCACGATTGGTTCGTCGGCGTTGATATGCCAATGACCCGCGCCGGTGATGGTGGTGGTCAGCGCGGCGTTACCCAGTGCATGATCCAGCGAGCCTGATTGGCCACCGAACGAGTATGAGTTGTCGCCGTTGATGATGGTCGCGAAACCCCCAGCACGCAGGATGTCGATCGGGTCTTCCTGCTCGTAAGCGTTGAAGTCGCCCATTGTGATGATGCGGGCTGTGGCAGTGAGCGTGCCCATGAACGTCAGCAGGGTCTGCGCTTGCTGGCGGCGGGTGTTGTTGAACTCCGCTTGGCCATCGCCTTGGTCGTTGTCCAGCCCTGAGCCACTGCCGCCCTTCGACTTGAAGTGGTTCACTACCAGCGTGAATTGCTCGTTGCTGGACAGAAGGCGGAAAGTCTGAGCGATGGGTGGCCGGTTAAACACCGTGTCGGCACTCGATATCGCCGAACCTACGGGTGCGACGGCTGCGGTGCGGTAGATGATCGCCGAGCGAATCGCATCCGTGCCGATGAAAGGCGGATCCGTGATGAACGCCCAGGCACTGGGGCCGTCAACGGCATTCATACCATTGATTAGGTCCTGAATTGATGAGGTCGCCGAGTTGCCGTCGTTCTCGATTTCCATTAAGCCGATGACATCGGCACCAATGCCCGTTGCCGCAGCTATCACCTTGGCCCGCTGGCGACTGAATTCCAGAGCAGTATCTGCGCCGCGCGAAGTCGGGAAGCCCGCACCCAGACCGTTACCATTAAAATAATTAAGCACGTTCATGCTCGCCACTTTGACATCGCCGCCGACCACAGGCGGAGTCAGTGGTCGTGGCGCGTAGGTAATCACGGGGGGGACATCCGGATACACGCGGTGCGTTCCACCGATCTGACCCAAAATACCTGAGACATCCGACAGTGTTGAACCCAATCGGACAGTGTTGGTTGCCGGGTCGAGGAATGGAATCGTCGCGGGATAAATCTGGAAACTACCGTCTATGATGACGGCGGAGCGCGCATTGAGATTGCTCAGAGCAGTGACTGCGGCCACGTTGCTATTGCCACTGCTGGTGGTCCCGCTCGCTGGATCGTCGTTGGGATCTACAACATTGGTCGGCTGAATGGCGCGACCATTGGCAGTAACCGTTATTTCACCGAAGTGGGCAAGGTTAAAATTGTCGCTCACTGTCAGCGTTTGCATAAAGCGAACGCGCATCCCTTCGTATCGTTCCAAATCACCAACGGCGGCAATGGGGAGGGAAACGGTGATGACGGCGGGTAAAGCGTTGCCGGAGGAAAGCACCGTTGTCATGGGCGTGAGCGTTGGCGAGCCAATTTCGGTCAGCGTGTTTGGCGGGGCAGCAGCCCCAGAAACAAATTCAGTCACCATGCCAGTCACCCGTACCAGATCGCCCACAGCCACGCTGGCAGGGGTGGCATTGGTGAACACGAAAACACCTTCCGATGTCGTCGGATCGGCGTCTGCCAAATTGTCTGGTTCCTGAATGAAATAACCGAGCAGCGTGCCTGGGCCCTGGTAATTAGCGGTGACGATGCCTTCAACCGTCACG
>JANOQY010000037.1:0-3877 GCA_031414995.1 Betaproteobacteria bacterium | reverse complement strand
CTGCATCACCACTTTGCGCCCAAGCAAATCCAGGCCCTGTATGCCGTGGGTGCCTTCGTGAATCGGATTCAGCCGATTGTCGCGATAAAACTGCTCGACGTTGTAATCGCGCGTGTAGCCATAGCCACCGTGCACCTGGATCGCCAGGCTGTTCGCCTCGAGGCACCATTGCGAAGGCCAGCTCTTGGCAATCGGCGTGAGGATATCCAGCAACTGCAGCGCCTCGCGGCGGGCGTTTTCATCTGCACCGGTTCGCTCCTCATCCACCAGCCGTGCGCAATAAAGATTTAGTGCGAGCGCGCCTTCTACATATGCTTTCTGCGCCAGCAACATACGGCGTACATCGGCGTGTTCGATGATCGGTGACTGGGGTGTTGATGGATCCTTCGCCGAAACAGGACGACCTTGTGGTCGATTGCGCGCGTAGTCGAGCGCATGCAAATAGCCGGTATACCCAAGCATGGTGGCGCCGAGACCCACACCAATGCGGGCCTTGTTCATCATATGAAACATGCAGGCCAGACCCTTGTGTTTTTCACCCACCAGATAGCCAACGGCACCGGCCTTGCCAAGTGGCTGGAATTTACCTTCACCAAAATTAAGCAGGCAGTTGGTGGTACCGCGATAGCCCATCTTGTGGTTCAATCCGGCCAGCGCCACGTCATTGCGCGGCCCCAGCGCTCCATCCGCGTTGACCAGAAATTTCGGCACGATAAATAGCGAGATGCCCTTCACCCCGGCGATCAACTTGCCGTCCGGCCCGGGGATTTTTGCCAGCACGAGGTGAACAATATTTTCAGTCAGCTCGTGCTCGCCGGCCGAGATCCACATTTTGTTGCCGGTGAGGCGATACGTGCCATCGGGTTCGGATTCCGCCCGGGTCTTGATGTCAGAAAGGCTCGAGCCCGCCTGCGGCTCGGATAGACACATGGTGCCGAAAAAGCGTCCCGCCAACTGCGGCCGCACATAAGTGTTGATCTGCTCCTCGGTGCCGTGCGCAAGCAACAGGTTTGCGTTGGCGGTCGTTAAAAATGGATAGGCTGCGGTCGCGACGTTGGCCCCCATAAACCACGCCATGCAGGCTTTTTCAATCAAGCACGGCAACTGCATGCCGCCCAGTTCAAAATTTTGCCCGGCAGCGATCAACCCGGCTGCGCTATAAGCGTCAACGGCCTGTTTGATCTCGGGGATGAGTTGTACGTGTTCGCCATTTTTATCGGTGACCACAAACGGTTCGTTGGCGTCGCTTTTCTTGTTGTGTGGCGCAAACAGCTCCGTGGCGATTTGTCGGCTGGTTTCAATCGCGGCATCAAACGTCTCCCGCGAGTGATCGCTAAAGCGCGTGCGCGCGGTCAGCGATTCGGCATCCAGCCATTCATAGATCAGGAACGCCAAATCGCGTTGCGAGAGAATCTTGCTCATTTGGCGTCGAATCCTTTGCCTGATTTCACGCACGCGTCGAGGATAGGGGCAGGTTTCCAGAACGCAGGATCGGCGTGCGGATTTGCCGCGAATCGATTCATGGCGGCAACGACATTGGCAAGACCGACCGACTCGGCGTAATGCATCGGCCCGCCACGCCAAAGCGGAAAACCGTACCCCATCAAATAAATGACATCGATATCCGAGGCGCGCTGTGCAATGCCCTCAGCCAGAATATGTGCACCCTCATTGACCAGCGCATAAACCAGACGCTGGCAAATTTCTTCATCGCTAATTGGTCGTGTTTCAAAACCGGATGTGCGACGGTACTCACTCAATACCCCGGCAACAACGGGCGAGGGATAAGCTTGCCGATCCCCGGGCTTGTAGTCGTACCAGCCCGCGCCAGTCTTCTGACCAAAGCGACCCATTTCGCATAGCCGGTCTCCGGCCCGGGAGTACGTCAGTTCCGGCCGCTCGACATAGCGCCTCTGGCGAATATGCCAGCCGATATCATTGCCCGCCAGATCGCCCATGCGGAAGGGCCCCATGGCAAATCCAAAGTTTTCAATCGCGCGATCAATCTGCTCCACCGATGCGCCTTCGTCGAGCATAAACATCGCCTGACGCGAATATTGTTCGATCATGCGATTGCCGATAAAGCCGTCACACACACCGGAAACCACCGCTGTCTTCTTTATCTTTTTGGAAAGCTTCATCACAGTGGCCAATACCTCATGCGATGTCTGGGCACCGCGTACCACCTCAAGCAACTTCATCACATTTGCCGGGCTGAAAAAATGCAGCCCCACCACATCCTGTGGGCGCTTTGTGAAGCCGGCAATCCGGTTCAGGTCGAGTGTCGAGGTATTGCTGGCGAGAATCGCGCCAGGCTTCATCACGCTGTCCAGTTTGCCGAATACCTGCTCTTTGACGCCGATGTCCTCGAACACCGCCTCAATAACCAGATCGGCATCTTTGATTTCGTCATAACTCAACGTCGGCTTGAGAAGTGCCATGCGCTGGTCACTTTTCTCCTGGGTGAGCTTGCCGCGTTTAACACTGTTTTGATAATTTTTTCTGATGGTGGCCACACCTCTCTCGAGCGCGTCCTGTTTCGTTTCCAGCATCGTGACGGCAATGCCCGCATTCAGGAAATTCATGCTGATGCCACCGCCCATGGTGCCCGCGCCAATCACGGCGACGGATTTGATCGGTCTAATCGGTGTGGACTCGGGCACATCGGAAATTTTTGAGGCTGCACGTTCGGCGAAAAAAGCGTGGCGTAGTGCACCCGATTCCGGCGTGGCCACCAACTCGGAGAACAACTGGAACTCGTACGCGAGTCCATCCTCGATCTCGCGCAATACAGATGCCTCGACTGCATCGACACACTTCAGGGGTGCGGGGAAATTTTTGCTGGCTAGCGCAACTTTTCCGCGCGACTCGGCAAAGAATGCTGCCGAATTCGGCATGTCGATTTTCATGTCGCGGACACGCGGCAATTTTGCGCCATCAGCGATGACCTGCTGCGCAAACGCCATTACTCCCGGCATGAAATCACCCTCGATCAATCGATCGAGGAACTTGGTGTTCGCGAGCACGTCGGATTTCACCGGGTCACCGGAAACGATCATATTGAGCGCCAATTCCACACCCGCCACACGTGGCAAGCGCTGCGTGCCTCCAGCACCCGGCAAAATACCGATCTTTACTTCTGGCAAACCGATCATCACGCCAGGTGCGGCGATGCGATAGTGGCACCCCAGCGAAATTTCAGTCCCGCCGCCCATGCATACGCCATTGATCGCCGAGATGACAGGCTTGGCGCTGGCTTCAAAGATGCGGATCAAATCGTGCAATGTCGGCGACTCCATGGCAATGGGCTTGCCGAATTCGCGAATATCCGCGCCGCCGGTCAGCACACCATTGGCACCGGTGATCACGATGGCCCGTACAGCAGCGTCCGTATTCGCCAGCTTCAGCGCGGCCTCCATACCTTGGCGGGTCGATAGCCCCATGCTGTTGATGGGTGGATTATCGATGGTGATAATGGCGATATTTTCTTGAACTTGGTAGCGTGCGGTCATTTTATTTTTAGTTGAGGTTGAATAGGGGGCAAGGATTATCTGGGCTTTCTGGGCATTCTGGAAAAGACGCGGTCATACAACCAGTTCGGCACTACGCGCAATATTCTTGCCGCAATCCCCATTGACCACGGGATCACAGTAAACGATGTCTTCGCATCGATGGCGCGTGCGAACCGCACCACCGCTTCATCGACATCGATTAAAAATGGCATCTTGAATTTGTTCACCGCAGTCATCGGTGTCTTGATGTAGCCCGGGCAAATAGTGACCACCGAAATGCCCTCGCTGCGCAACTCCACACGCAACGATTCGCAATAGCGGATAGCCGCAGCCTTGGAGGCGGAATAAGCGCCCCCACCGGGAAT
>JANOQY010000036.1:0-7250 GCA_031414995.1 Betaproteobacteria bacterium | reverse complement strand
GCCATGTGCAGACTGACTTCGAGTTCTTGCGCGATCATGATGGTCCTTTCTAATGTGCAGCCAAGCTACGCATGCAACCGATCAAATCGGTTACAGCTTACTACTACTCAAAGCTTACAACGCAATACCTTGATATACGATGTACACGGCGTTGCCGATTCAAACTTCTTCCATGCCGCAACGCAGCGGATGCTGGTTTTGCCGCGCGTAGTCCACGACCTGTTCCATTTTCATTGCCGCCACGTCGCGCGGATAGACGCCACATATGCCGCGCCCCTCGGTATGTACTTTGAGCATGATTTGGGTGGCTCGTTCATAGGTGTGCCCAAAAACCTGCTGTAACGTCTCGATCACGAACTCCATCGGCGTGTAGTCGTCGTTGTACATCACCACCTGCCACATCGATGGCGGCTTGGTCTTTGCCGGCGTTTCCTGCAGCAATGTATCGCCGGGGCCGTTGGGTTTGGGTTGCTTTGTCGCCATTCTGGATGCTTATTAATCTGTGTCTAATAATAGGGGCAGCGACCGGTACATTCAAGCCCTGCGTTTACCAGTGAGTCCATGCCAACACGGCATTTATCTGGAAATTTCTGGCTGAATTTGCGCGCATACAACCGTTGGAGGCAAAAAATTAGCCAAAGTATTGACTTGGTTCAATATAGCCGGTAAAAGGCGGGTTGGAGTTTGGCTTCAGGTTTACTGCATTTGCCTTGGCGGTTGCGGGCCTTGATAGCAAAACGATTCCGGGGGTCTCCAACCCGATTTTTCGTAAAAGGATGCAACTGCAATGGCAACTGGAACAGTAAAGTGGTTTAACGACGCCAAAGGTTTTGGCTTCATCACACCCGATGACGGCAGCGAAGATTTGTTCGCGCACTTCTCGGCGATTCAAATGAACGGCTTTAAAACTCTCAAAGAGGGTCAAAAAGTCAGTTTTGAAGTCACCCAGGGCCCTAAGGGCAAACAGGCTTCAAATATCGGCAATCCGTAAGCATTACGGCACCCGTAAAGCCCCTTGCGGCGAAAGCTGCAAGGGGCTTTTTCATTTTAACTACCCAAATTGGCATGTTGATTCAATTTAACAAACCGTACGGCGTGATTTGTCAGTTCAGCCCCTCGGGGGATAAGCCGACCCTGAAAAATTTTATCTCGCTAACCGGCGTCTACCCCGCTGGCAGGCTCGATACCGATAGCGAGGGCCTGCTACTGCTCACCGACGATGGCCGCTTGCAGGCCAGCATTGCCGATCCGCGACATAAATTGCCAAAAATGTACCGGGTAGAGGTCGAAGGTGCGCCTCGCGAAGTTGATCTGCAACCACTACGGGACGGTGTCGATCTGGGCGATTTTGTGACCCGCCCGGCGACGGCAACGGTAATTTCTGTGCCACCGGGACTGTGGCCACGCGTCCCGCCGGTACGTTTTCGTAAAGCGATTCCCACTTCCTGGCTTGAAATCACGATTTCAGAGGGGAAAAACCGCCAAGTACGCCGCATGACAGCCAAAATTGGCTTGCCCACGCTGCGTTTGATTCGGGTCGCGATCGGCGGTTGGGCATTAGGCGATCTGGCCCCGGGAGACTGGCGCGAGATCAAGGCCCCCGCAAAGTCGTTGCCGGGTACCAACATCGCCCCCCAAAGAAACTGAGTGCTTATCGGCCGCCAGTTACCTTCGTTCGCCAACCTTAAGTTCGTTCTCATTCAGGTGTCAACCGGCTATAATTCTGCGCGTTAATCGCCCTGACAGCGACGGAACTTTACCAATCTGTCTGAAAAGATTTTCGACACTCACTCACTCTCAAAGGACTCACAAATGAAAACCATTTCCACAATCGTTGCTTCGCTGTTTGCAGCTGTTGCATTGAATGCTGGCGCACAAGCACCTGCTGCAGTTCCAGCAAAAGCGGTTGAAGCCGCAAAAGCTGCCCCTGTCGCCGCGCCCGCTGCAAAAGTAGAGGCGGCTAAACCAGCTGCTGCACCGGCTAAAGTTGAAGCCGCTGCTGAGAAAAAAGCTGAAAAGAAAGCCAAAAAAGCCAAAGCTAAAAAAGCTAAAGCCGATGCCGCAGCGAAAAGCGACGCACCGAAAAAAGCTGAAGCAAAGACCGACGCTAAAGCTGCTGCCCCAAAAGCAGACGCACCTAAGAAGTAATTCCTCGCGGCCCGGATTATCCCGGGCCGGTTAGCAAGTAAGATGAAGGGCGAGGCTTCGGTTTCGCCCTTCTGCTTTTCCAACATTGATCCCTTTGCATCGATATCGATGCACTGAAAATTTCCATGAACAACAAGATTGTCGTCGGCTTATCCGGTGGCGTGGACTCCGCCGTATCGGCATTGCTGTTGAAGCAGCAAGGCTTCGATGTGGTCGGGCTTTTCATGAAAAACTGGGAAGACGATGACGACGACGAGTACTGCTCAACTCGTCAGGATTTCATCGATGCCGCCGCCGCCGCCGATGTAATCGGTATCGGTTTTGAAGCCGTCAACTTTGCGGCTGAATACAAAGACCGTGTGTTTGCTGAATTCCTGCGCGAATACGCCGCCGGGCGCACACCAAACCCGGATGTACTCTGCAACGCTGAAATAAAATTCAAAGCGTTTCTCGATCACGCACTTAAACTTGGTGCTGCCAATATCGCCACGGGCCACTATGCGCGCGTACGCGAAATCAATGGGCGCTTCGAGCTGCTCAAAGGACTGGACCCGGGCAAAGACCAAAGCTATTTTTTGCATCGGCTCAATCAATACCAATTATCCAAGGCGGTATTTCCTATCGGGCACTTGCACAAAATTGAGGTGAGGAAGATGGCGCTGGCGGTGGGATTGCCGAACCACGCCAAAAAAGATTCGACCGGGATTTGTTTTATCGGCGAGCGCCCGTTTCGGGAATTCTTGCAGCGCTATCTGCCGCGCGAGCCCGGCAATATGGTCACGCAGGACGGGCAAATAATGGGGCACCATGAAGGTCTGATGTATTACACGATCGGTCAACGTCAAGGATTGGGGATTGGCGGTACCGTCAATAGTAGTGGCGCGCCCTGGTTTGTTGCGGGCAAACATCTGGATCAAAATGAGCTCGTGGTGGTGCAAGGGCACGACCACCCGGCGCTGCTGAAGCTTGAGCTGCAAGCGCAAGATGCGGTATGGGTCAGTGGAGAGATACCGGTGACAAAATCATACGGCGCGAAAACGCGTTACCGGCAAGCTGATGCAAGCTGCGCGTTTGGGGTCGCCGACGATACAACGTCTGACAGCACCTTCGCGTTACGGTTTGAGCAAGCACAATGGGCGGTTACGCCCGGGCAATCCGCCGTGCTCTACGACGGCGACATTTGTCTGGGTGGGGGCGTCATCTCGCGCTAGAGGCCGACGTCGCCCGCAAAACAGCCTTTCGCCTACGCAGGCGGTTTGGTATCCACGAAGGACGGCATCGCTTCCAAACGCTCAACCCATTTTTTCAGGTTGGGATGATTTGCGCGCCATTGAATTTCCGGCATGCGGAACTCCATCCATAGCAATGCGCAGGCAAGGGAAATATCGCCAAGCGTCAGTGAAAGCCCATGGCAGTATTCGCGATCACCAAGTTCGCGGGCCGCAGCAACAATAGCTGAATTCACCTTGCCAAGCTGGCGCGTGATCCAGTCTTTGTTCTGCAGGCTAAGCTCGCGTTTGCGCTCCAGAAACATGGCAATGCCAGCGTCGGCAATGCCATCGCCTAACGCCTCCCAACGTTTGACCAGTGCGCGTTCGCGTCCGCCATCGGGAATCAGTCTAGATACAGGCGTGACGCCATCTAGATATTCGGCAACGACACGCGAATCATAAAGCGCCATGCCGTCGTCTAAAACCAGCACGGGGATTTTCGTTAGCGGGTTATGAAGCGTCACCGAGGTGTCGGCGCTCCAGACATTTTCTTCAACGAAATCGCATTCGATGCGCTTCTCGGTCATCACGATACGAACTTTCCGGACGTACGGGCTGGTGCGGGATCCATACAACTTCATTGTGCTTCTCGCGCTGTGACTGGATAAAAATTATATCATCGCGACATTCGTCTTCCCTCCTATAAATGTGCTGTCGAGGTGCTTTGAATATGCCGCATGCTGGGAGAAAAATGTGCGGGTGTTAAAATCATTGTTGACGCATTCCAGGTGTTCACATGACCGCATCACCGCCTTCTCCCCCGACTCCTATTTCTCTTAACGCCCTCACCGCTTTATCACCGCTAGATGGACGATACGAGCGCAAGGTCGCGGCGCTGCGCAACTATTTCAGTGAATTTGCGCTCATCAAATTCCGCGTTCATGTTGAAATCGAATGGTTGATTGCGCTCGCGAGTGAACCAACCATTGCCGAATGTGCCGCATTTTCCAAGGACACGATTGATGCCTTGCGCGCTGCAGCCACCAATTTTTCAGTCAGCGACGCCGAGCGTGTGAAGGCCATTGAAACCACCACCAACCACGATGTGAAAGCGGTCGAGTACTGGCTGCAGGAACGTTTCCGCGATGCTGCCGAAGTGAAAAAATCGCAGGCGTTTATCCACTTTGCGTGTACGTCAGAAGACATCAACAATCTTTCGCATGCCCTGATGCTCAAATCCGCGCGTGAGGCTGTGCTGCTGCCCGCACTGACGCGTATCGGCGCCAAGTTGCAATCCCTGGCACATGCACATGCGACCGTCAGCATGCTTTCACACACACACGGCCAAGCTGCTTCGCCGACGACGCTCGGCAAGGAAATGGCCAATGTCGCTTACCGTGTGCAGCGCGCGCGCAAAACGCTCGCTGACATCAACATGCTGGGCAAAATCAATGGTGCTGTAGGCAACTACAACGCCCACATTTCAGCGTATCCAAATCTTGATTGGCCCGCGTTCGGTAAACAGTTCGTGGAAAGCCTCGGCCTGACGTTCAATCCCTACACGACGCAGATCGAGCCGCACGATTACATGGCCGAATTATTCGATGCCATCGCCCGCGTAAATACGATTCTCATCGATCTCAACCGCGATATTTGGGGCTACATTTCGCTCGGCTATTTCAAACAAATCACCAAGGCCGGAGAAATCGGCTCCTCGACGATGCCGCACAAAGTGAATCCCATCGATTTTGAAAATTCCGAAGGCAATCTGGGATTGGCCAACGCATTGCTGCGCCATATGGCCGAGAAGCTGCCGATTTCCCGCTGGCAGCGCGACCTCACCGATTCCACGGTGCTGCGCAACATGGGTGTCGCGTTGGGCTATTGCCTGCTGGCCTACGATTCACTGGCGCGCGGACTCGACAAGCTGGAAGTTAATAACCTGAAGATTGGGTCGCATCTCGATGCATGCTGGGATGTACTCGCCGAGCCGATTCAAACCGTTATGCGCAAATACGGTATCGACGACGCGTATGAACAGCTCAAAGAACTCACGCGCGGCAAAGGCGGCATTGAGCGCGAATCGTTGCACGCATTCATTGCGCAGTTATCCATTCCTGAAGCTGACAAAAAACTGCTGTTGGCGCTCACACCCGCGAACTACACTGGGCTGGCGAATCAACTTGCGTCAAAATTAAATTAATTGAGTAAACTCTAGCACTGGCGGGCCTCACAGGACGAAACAGGCTGGAACGGCAAAGTGGACGCGGGGTTTTGTTTTGCGCCGACCCCGCGCCCGTGGGAACGCCCAGTTCCCGACGGCGGCACTGCCGTCCCTCACAGGAGGTAGTGCAGCAGACTACGAGCCGCTTTTCATCAGTTCGCGCAGGAATGCCTCGGCCTGCTTCATGTTCAGCATGCCTTTTTTGTCCGCATCCATTTTGTCGAATGCCATTTCGATTTTTTTCATCATTTCGGCCTTCGAAATCATATAAGTGCTGGGCGCTCCATCGCCCATTTGCAACTCAAACAGAAACGCCTTGGCCTTTTTTTCTTCCAGCATGCCCTTCTTGCCGGTATCCATCTTGTCGAACATTTCAGCTGCGCGTTTCATGACTTCAACTCTTGAAAGCATGCCGTCCTTGTTAACGTCGTACTTTACGACGAAGCGCTCGACATCTTCTTGCGTCCATTTGTCGGCAAACGACGGCAGAGCCAAACCCATCATGGAAACAGCGATGGAACCCATTAGAACTTTCAGCAAAGATTTCTTCATTTTTGATACTCCTTCGATTGTGTGTGGTGAGGTTGGGCGGGACCGGTAAAAGGAAGTAATTCATTCCCTCCTGCCGGCCACGTAACCACTCAGTCGTCGGTTTGAAAAGATCCTTACAGTCGAAATCCCGCCTGCCTGCGTCAGACGTCGAACTTTATTCCCTGGGCGAGCGGTAACTCGCGGGAATAGTTGATAGTATTGGTGGCACGCCGCATGTAAGCCTTCCAGCTATCGGATCCTGACTCACGGCCGCCGCCGGTTTCCTTTTCACCGCCGAATGCGCCGCCAATTTCAGCACCCGAGGTGCCGATATTGACGTTGGCAATGCCGCAATCGCTTCCCATTGCTGACAAGAATAATTCCGCCTCACGCATATCGTTAGTGAAGATCGATGACGACAAGCCCTGCGGCACGGCATTTTGCAGCGCGATTGCCTCACTCAGGTTTTCATAGCGCAACACGTACAGAATCGGTGCAAACGTTTCATGGCATACCGTTGGCGTCTGCGATAAGACTTCAACGATGGCTGGCTGCACATACCACGCGTTCGGCGATTCGCTTGTCCGCACGCGGTCGCCACCGGTAACGATTGCCCCTTCGGCACTGGCCGAGCGCAACGCTGATTGCATGCCGTTAAACGCCGCCTCATCGATCAACGGGCCGACAAGTGTATTGGCGTCGAGCGGATCACCGATACGGATGGATGCATATGCGGTCTGGAGACGCGGCACGAGTTCATCGTAAACACTGGCGTGAACGATCAATCGCCTGAGCGACGTGCAGCGCTGCCCGGCGGTGCCAACGGCCGAGAACAAGGCGGCGGTTTGTGCCATTTTCAAATCTGCGGTCGGCGCCACAATCATGGCGTTGTTGCCGCCGAGCTCAAGAATGGTTTTAGCGAATCGCGCTGCGGCTTTGGTTGCTACAGCGCGACCCATGCGTGTCGAGCCGGTTGCAGAAATCAATGCCACGCGTGCGTTATCGACCATCGCCTCGCCGACATCGGCCTTACCGATCAGAACTTGTGAGAGCCCTTCGGGCACAACGCCACCGGCATCGCGATAGCGCTTGATGGCACGTTCCAGCAATGCAACTGATGCCAGCGCCACAAGCGG
>JANOQY010000035.1:0-5392 GCA_031414995.1 Betaproteobacteria bacterium | reverse complement strand
GACTGAAAGTAAGCGACATCGTCAACCATGATGAGGCGCGTTTCTTTGCCTGCGCTGGCGGTCAGCCACACCAGCGGCGGCTCTGTGGATTTTGCCGGGAGCGCGCCGCTGAGTTGTTTGATCAGTGCGGCGATGGCATCCGCATCCGTTGCGCCTTTGGTGGCACGCGCCTTCAGGCGCTCGATTGTGCTCACAAGGCGCTCACGCACGATGGGTTTCAGCAGATAGTCAACCGCACCTTTCTCGAAGGCGTCGATCGCGTATTGATTGTATGCGGTGACAAAAACGATCTGCGTCTTTGGGCTGACTTCCGCCATCGCGGCGGCCACTTCCAGGCCCGTCAGGCCCGGCATGCGAATGTCGAGGAATGCAATGTCAGGTTGATGGTCGCCAATCGCTTCCAGCGCCGCGCCACCGTCTTCACACGCTGCCAGCACTTCGAGGTCGGGCCATTCCACGCGCAGCAGATCGATCAGCGCATCACGAAAAATCTGTTCGTCTTCTGCGATCACACAGGTGACGTGCTTACTCATGATTGGGCCTCCTTGGCGTCTGTCTTTGGACCTGCAAGAGGTACGGTGATAGTCGCGGCGATGCCGGTGGGGAAATTAGCAACGATGTTGAACGAGGCATCACCTCCGTAGGCGAGCTTTAGCCGCTCGCGCACGTTTTTCAATCCAATACCGGTTCCCGCAGTCTCGGTGCTAAAACCGCGGCCATCATCGGCGACCGTTACCGCGACGCCGTGTTCGTTGGCACGTGCCAGTATCCAGATGGTGCCGCCGCCGGATTTCGGTTCCAGCCCGTGCTTGATCGAATTTTCCACCAGCGTTTGCAACATCATCGTGGGGAAGGGCACCGATTTCAGTTCATCCGGTACTTCAACCTGCGTGCGCAGCCGCGCGCCCATTCGGATTTGCAGAATGTCGAGATAGGCGCGTGCGCGTTCGAGTTCTTCGGCAAGTGTTGACAACGAATCTTCCGTGCGCGGCAACGAATGGCGCAGATAAAGAATCAGGTTATCGAGCATTTCTTCGGCGCGCACCGGATCGCTCTTGATGAGGTATTTGGCGCTGCCGAGCGTGTTGTAAAGAAAATGCGGTTCAACTTGCGCATGGAGCAATCCCAGCTTCGCAACGGCGAGTTCTTTTTCCGTCACGGTTTCCTTGACCGTCGCCTGCTCGTTGCGCCGGCGCTCTGCGATGCGGCGCGAAATGGCGCGGGTGATGGCCTCGGCGTTCTCCAGATTTGTGCCGTCATCGACCATAAACCAGTCGCTCCACGCGCCGCCCTCGGGTTCGCAGATGAGCGTCACGCTGCCGACGCCATCGCGCGGAGTGACAGTGACAAATATCTGGTTACGCTGCACGCCCAGCCAGCCGGAGATTTTTTTCCAAAGCGGTATGGTGCTTCCGTAAGGGTCGATGCGCTGGACCTTGGCGCGTAGTTGCAGGCTATCGCGTGCGCTTTCGATGTTCTCAGTTCGCGGCAGTTCGCGGATGGTGGCGTCAACGATATCGAACGCCTCACCGGCCTCAAACGGAATTTCAATCTGCCGCCGCTGACGATTGGCCAGCGAACTTGCATCGGCGTTGCCAACAATTAGGCGGATGCGGCGCAAATGCGATGCGGCCGTGGTGATGATAAAAACGAGCGCAATCAGGCCGCCGACAAATAACTGCCACGGCATTCTTCCCGTGCTGCTCATCGATGTCCAAATGATCGAAACGATGACGAACGCCACCCACCAGGCAAAGACGAGTCGAGCGATAAAGAAGAAGCTGGTTTTCATAAGCGATGCGCCGTTCGATGTTGTCGATGGCGCAAGAATATCAGGCGGCGGGAAATTGTCGTTGGCGATGTGACGAAATCAGGCGCGGCGGGATGAAGCGGGGCTGGTGGGGTGCGGGATATTTTGTGAAGACCCGCGATGTTTTTTAAGAGTTGCTTCGTGCAGCAGTGATGAATGGCAACGACATGAATATTTTAACAAACTCTAGCACTGGCGGGGGTTCTGGAGCACTTTGTGCCTGTGAAGTCCGTAAAATGGCGATCTAAAACTTTTCATGCTGATGAGATTGCAGGTTGTAACTGAGGGATACTCGACGTTGTTGCGTAGTCAGTACTGATGGCTGGAAACTGAACCGTCATGGCGCTACCGCAAGACGATGGCCACGTCTTTGAGCGTCGAACTGCGATGGCGCGCGTCTGCACAACATCAAACCCTGTCATTTCGAACCCGGGTTTATCGGGTGAGAAATCTGCTGTTGTCGTGATTCCTGCAAAAGCAGATTTCTCTCTTCGTTCGAAATGATAGTGGCGTTTATTTCCGAAGAAATTACTGTGTCGGGCAAAGCCTCATGCGCTGGCCCTAGAAGCTGGACCCCGGTTCAGCAAGGAATGCAAGCTCTTCCGCCGTAGATTGGCGCCCGAGTATTGCATTGCGATGCGGGTAACGACCAAAGCGGTCGATGATCGCCTTGTGTCGAAGTTCAAAATCGTAGTTACCCTTCGGCCCGTTTTCCTTGAACAAACGCTCCGCGACTTCGTGAATCGCCTTCGACTCGCTATGCATATACGGCATGTACAGGAAGACACGCTCGTCCGCTGAAAGCGTGAGGTCAGCCTTTGACGCGACGGCTTCTTGAGCTAATGCCAATGCCATCGTGTCCGCTGCGAAAGCGAGCTTGTCGCCTCGGTACATGTTCCTCGAGAACTGATCGAGCACGATGATTTCAGCCAGTCGTCCTCTGGGTTCATTGCGCCAGTCGAACAGCTCCGCGCGCGCTGCGCGTCCGTGGAGCTCAGAAAATCGTTCCACGATCAGTTGATCGAACGCTGCGTCGACTTTCCACCACTGCGCAGGTGCAATCTCCTGAAACCAGAATTGAAGTATGGATTGGTGCATGATTTACTCGAAGAGGGTGGCTTCGTGGTCTAACGAATGAAAGGTAACGGATGCACCGTTGTTGGCGGATGCCAGTGAGCGAAGCGAATGAACTTGTATGGTGTTATGCCCCGCTCTTTGAACGGTGGTAAGCAACAAGAGCATTTGCATGTCCGTGACCCATCTTGTGCTCGGACTTCAGGGCGGCAACCATCTCCATGTGTTTTTCCCCCTTCATGGCATCCAACACTTTGATCCAGTGAGCGATAGGCTTGCCATATGTCTTCTCAATGGAGGGGAAGTAAGAGGCGGGGCCTTTGATCGGTACTTCTTTCGACATTTGAACTACCTCATTCGTAAAGTTTCTGGAATTCTGGCACCACTTGATCGGCAGGGCCCTTGAATTCGATGACATTAAAATCTAGATCTTGGAAGTAGATCGAAAGGCCGTCACCCTCAGCGCCAAAGTTGACCTCTGCCTTGCCCAGCGGCGACACGCCATGCGCTTTCAGGTGCAGAACCAAGTCCGACTCAATAAATGGCTCAATGCGCAGACAAATATGATCAACGTTCCTGGCGTCTTTAGCCGGTGCAGCACCTCCGCGCTGCCCAAGCTTGCCGCCTACGCTTACAAGGTCAATCATGGAAACGCCGGCGCGCAGATGAACTAACCCGAGATGCTCGCGCTGCCTAACTACCTCGCAGCCCAACACGGTGCGGTAGAACTCAATGCTCTTGTTCAAGTCTCGAACGCGTAAAACGATGTGATCGATACGCTCAACAGAGAAGGGTTTTGCGATCAGATTTCCCACAATCTTGCCTCGGGCCTAATTCAATTCAGGGAGCACAACATCCGTATATTACCCTCGCAGCAATGCTAGAGAAGCCAGCGCACCCACGGAGCGGCGACCACCACTGCCGTAAGCGCGCTCAGGCAAGCAGTTCTTGTGCTTACTCGCGCACCGGCACCACGGGCGCGGAGAACCGTGAAAAGGGTAAACCCTCCCGCCAACAAGACAATAAAGTACGCTGCCAATCCCATCAGCAAGTAGATTGCGCCAGTCGTGAGATCGAATCCATAACTGCGAAGCTGATACGTGCCCAGCGCGACCCAGACAACTGCGAGCAGCAGGGCGAAGCCCATTAAAAAGTCGGCGACGATTGAGTTGGCACGAACTCGCATACGTGAGTGCAACGCCCGAATTCACCCGCGCTGTGCGGATTTATTGCGCGGCGTGCGGCCGATTGGTTTTTGAGAAGTGGATTTTTCAAGGCGTTCAGCAAGCCATACCTTGATAGTGGATTGTCGAGTAACGCCGAATTTTTCGGCTTCTCGATCCAGCGACGCAATCATCCATTTAGGAAAATCAACATTCACACGCTTTCGTTCCTGCAAAACGCGCCGCGCTTTGGACAAGTCCAACGTAGCAGCTATGTTCATGTCAGCGTCAAACTGTTTATCAAAAGTTTTAGCTTTCATATACCGTTACCTCCTCGTCCTGCGACTGGCGGAAAGAAATAAGTCGAATGTCTGTGCCTCTGTAGGTGATTACGGCAGACTAATATTCAACGGTTGAACGACTACTACTTCTCATTTCCGCGGATGAGACTCAATGTACTGCTGCATAGCCCGATCAAACCGCGCCGCCGTTGGCCCGATCAGCGGACGATATAGATAGCGCAATATCCACCCCGGAATCCATTGACCACGCTCCTCGAAGGCGACTCTGGCTCTGGGGTGCACCATGAATCGTAAGCCGAGGGGGCGATAGTTCGCGCTGCTGCGCCAGAACTCGATGCGATTGACGTGTTTGACGCTCTTGTATCCGTAGTGGGCAGGCGCCACTAATCGCATCGGTGCGCCATGCGCGATCGACAGTGGTTGGCCGTTCAAACGATCTGCGAGAAGCACATCCGGGGCCAGCAGGTCTTCGAGCGGCAGGCTCGTCCGTGCGCCATCCTGGCCGCGTAGAACGACAAACGTTGCGTCCGGAGACGGGCCCGCAAGCGGCACCACGATCTGTCGGTAAAAGTCCGAGAAGCGAACGCCGCTCCATTGAAGTGCTTTGCTCGTCCACGTGGTGACGCAATGAAAGTCGGAGCACTGCTCGACACGCGCAATTTGTGCAAGCTCGATACCGACTTCAATTGGCGTCTCAACGTCGCCGGTGATCTGAATGCTCGCTGTTTCGATGGTTGTTGGAAACCGAACGGCAAACGGGATTAAGCCGAAGCGCGGAAAGTTTTTGATTTCACGTTGGCCTGGGGGCAGGGTCGAGTTCGTTGTCATGCGGGTTAGATTTCCGTGCGAAATGTTGAATGATCGGAATCTAGTGTGAACGTTTACGCTGTGCCCACCAAAACGTGAAAAAAATAGCGCTTATCAGCAACGGCAGCAGTAACTGCCAAGCCCACCCGAAGTGATAGAAACCTAGGATTGCCAATATCAATGCCGCAATTGCCAAAGGAAGTGGTGGTGCCCAAGGCACGAAAAACAGCGCGAGG
>JANOQY010000034.1:0-9961 GCA_031414995.1 Betaproteobacteria bacterium | reverse complement strand
CTGCCTTCGGCGGCGAGAGAGAGTGGAAAGTAGCGGTTGTTATTGAGCGCGGCTTCTTGCACGGCAACAAGAATGCAGCCAGCTTCAACCGTCATGGCGTTGTTGGCTAAATCGATGCTGCGAATCTTGTTCATGCGTGTCATCGAAATGACAATCGCGCTGCCGGTGCTATCCGGGACGCTGGCACCGACCATGTCGGTATTGCCGCCCTGCGGGACGATGGGCGTTCGCGTCTCATTGCACAGCTTGACCACGTCGGCGACTTCCTGCGTGTTGGCGGGCCGCACCACCAGTGAGGATTTGCCGACATAGTTGCCGCGCCAGTCGCGCACGTAAGGGGCAATATCGGCCGCATCGGTAATAACGCCGGCGTCGCCGACGATGGTGCGAATCCGTTCGATGAATACGGCGTCGATCATGTCGAGGTGCGGATTTTTGCAAGCATCGCGGTGGTGGAGCGCTCAAACTGGAACGCAATCGCGTGCACGCTGCCGCCCCAGCTTTTTACTTCCACCCCGCCGACGATTTTATCGATTGGCCAATCGCCACCTTTAACCAACACATCCGGATGCGCTTCGAGAATGCGCTGCAACGGCGTGTCTTCGTCAAACCAGGTGACGAGCGACACGCATTCGAGCGAGGCAATCACGGCCATGCGATCTTCAAGCACATTGATCGGGCGGTCTTCGCCTTTGCCTAGTCGCTTCACTGAGGCGTCGGCATTCAAGGCAACGATGAGTGAGCCACCCAAGGTGCGTGCCTCGGCCAGATAAGTGACATGGCCGCGATGCAGGACATCGAATACACCGTTGGTGAAAACGCGATTTCGGTCGAGCAGCTTGGCGCGGACCGTCAGCTCACCGGGCGCGCAGAACTTGTTTTCGAATGATGGACGCATAGCGATATTGTAACCGCCATGCTCAATTCCATCAGGCCGCGAGAACCTTCGCGGTGGGCTGTGAAAGGCTTGCGATCAATTCTTTGCGGAAGCGATTCAGATCGGTGGAGGTCTCAAACGTGCGGTCGAACAGGCTCGACATCTGTTTGAGAATGCCGTTAACCACACGGTTTTCCCAGACCTTATCGAACTGGATTTGCGTATCCAGCCAGCGCTCCAGCCATTCCGGATCGGGCAGCCGGGACTGCACGGTGTCGTTCGGGAATAAGCCCTTGTTGACATGCAGATTGGTCGGATGCAATGGCTTGCCGCTTTTTCCTGAGCTTGCCATCAGCACGCCGATTTTGGCGAAGGCCAGTTTGGCTTCCCCACCCATTTTTTCAATGGCGCGCTTCATATAGCGAAAGTAGGCGCCGGCATGACGCGCCTCATCCTTGGAAATGGTGTCGTAGATTTTTTTGATCACAGGCTCGGTATGCCATTCGGAGGCACGCCGATACCATTGCGTGAGACGAATCTCACCGCAGAAATGGAGCATCAATGTTTCCAGCGCGGGTGCGGGATCAAACGGGAAACGTACCGCGTGCAGTTCCTGCTCGGTCGGCACCATGTCTGGCCGGAAGCGCTTCAGGTAATCCATCAGCACCAGCGAGTGCTTTTGCTCTTCATAAAACCAGATCGACATAAACGCCGAAAAATCGCTGTCGTCCTGATTGTCGCGCAGAAACATTTCGGTCGCAGGCAGAGCGGACCACTCGGTGATCGCGTTCATCTTGATCGTTGTCGCCTGCTCGTCGGACAAGCGCGTGGGATCGAAAGATTCCCACGGAATATCGCTCGCCATATTCCAGCGTGATTTTTCGAGATCACGAAACAAGTCGGGATAAAGCATCGGTATGGCCTGAGTGGAGGAATTGGGATTCATTGAAGTACCCGCATTGGATAAAAAACTATCAAATAAACACTTAAGATTATTTCTATATTACGACTTATATCGTGTATCAGATGACGCATTTCCGAAACAACATTGTATTGAAACATGGAAACAAGACAGTTCGGTGAACCACATAGGCGTGTTAAACACTTCGGCCGACCAAGCCGTGAAAGGTGGCCTCGACCATCGCCTCGACAATTTGCTCGTCGGTGAGTTTGCCGTCGCGACGCAGATATTCGACCGTTGGGTCGCAGGAGCGGGCGTAAAGGGTGTAAACGATCACGTCGTCGGGCACTTTGCTGTTGATGTCGCCATCCTTTTTGGCGTCGGCCACAAGCGCGTAAAACCGCTTATTTACTTTGAACGCCAAGGCCAAGTATTCCAGATTGAACATCAGCGCACGCTGGAGCGCGCCGCGCGTTGAGGGCAGGTGCGGCACGCCGCCACGCATGCGGTGCTGCAAAGACCAACGCAAAATCTCTTCCAGCCGCCGAGCGGCGCGCCATTCGGCAGGCATAAGATCAAGCACGTCAACGGTCTGGTTCAGCAGCCGGGTCATGACAGCAGCAGCGAGTTTTTCCTTGGATGAGAAATGTTTGTATAGACTTCCCTTGGCAACGCCGACTGCATCGGCGACGTCGTCCATCGTCATGAGGTCAAACCCTTTTTCCGACAGAAGCTGATTTACAGCGTCAAGAATTGCTTCTTCGCGTGCTTCAAATTGTTGTTTTTTAAAGGGAAGTTTAATAGATAGCATGTGGCGTTGACTTTTTCGGACTTATTGGTTCATTATATGACTTGTTGGTCATTATTTGACCAACACGATTATTTCGAATTGTGCCACCAATGCGGGTGAAATCCAAGAGGCCAATATCCGGAAGGCGGTAATTGTCGATTTTATCGAGCGCGTAGTGACTTGATGAGGACTGAGATGTGGGCTGAGATCAGCAGTCAACTGAGTATTTCAGGTTGAATAATTGTGGGCGATAAAAAACGGAGTGATTTATGTGGAAAAGATTTCAGTTGCGGGCATGTGGTGCCGTGTGCGCCGCCCTTTTTGCGTTTGCGTCGACGTCCGTGATGGCTGTTGAGGAACCGACTTTCAAGGTGGTTGGCAAAAGCGGTCGAATGGAACTTCGCGAGTATTCGCCATATTTGGTCGCAGAAACACGCGTGAAGGCTGAGTTCGCCGAGGCGGGTAACCTCGCATTTCGGCCGCTCTTCAATTACATCTCGGGAAAAAATCAGCGGCAGGAAAAGATCGACATGACCGCGCCGGTGAGCCAATTCTCAGAGCGCGACGCAGGAGAGAAAATCGCCATGACGGCACCCGTGACACAAGCGCCCACGATGGACAGCGAAGGCAACTTCGTCATCAGCTTCGCGATGCCCGCACGTTACAACCGCGACAACATTCCGCGACCGACTGATGCGCGCGTAAGCGTTCGGGAGGTACCGTCGCGCACGATGGCCGTGCTGGCTTATTCGGGCACCTGGAGTATGGCCCGTTACGCAGAGCATGAGGCGGCGCTACGGGAGGAGGTCGCCAAGGCGGGCTGGGTGGAACGCGGCGGGATCGAATTTGCCCGTTATGATCCACCAATGATGCCTTGGTTTCTGCGGCGCAACGAGGTGATGGTCGAGGTCGAACCGCGTCAGACTTCTCCAAAATAGCCGCGCGTGAACGAAATCGGCGCACAGGTAAAAGTATGAAAATTGCCGTCATCGGTGCTGGCATCGCGGGGCTCTCTTCCGCGTGGCTGCTCGAACGGCAAGCAAATCATGCGCATCAGGTAACGCTGTTTGAGCAAAACGCCACACTTGGCGGTCACACGAATACCGTGGACATCACGGTCGATGGCATTGATTATCCGGTCGATACCGGATTCTTGGTGTTCAACGATTGGACGTATCCGAATCTGATCGCGATGTTCAAACACCTCGATGTCGAAGTGGCGCCGTCGAACATGTCGTTCGGCATCAAATTGCTGGACACGCAAGGCCGCGGAAAACTGGAGTGGTGCGGCTCGGATAATATTTCCAGCGTGTTTGCGCAGCCCGCAAATTTGCTCAATCCGGCATTCTGGGGAATGCTCAAAGATATGTTGCGCTTTAATCGCGCAGCTACCGCGCTCGCCGACGGCAAAGCGGACATGCGCGGGACGCTGGGCGAATATCTGCAACAACACAATTACGGACCGGCATTTCGCGATTGGTATCTGAAGCCGATGGCTGCCTGCATTTGGTCGACGCCATCGCAAAAAATAAATGATTTCCCACTCGAGACGTTCATCACCTTCTGTCGCAATCACGGGCTGATTTCAGTAAATGATCGACCGCAATGGCGCACGGTCAAGGGCGGCGCACGACATTACGTCAATAAACTTGCCGCCGACGTTGCCGATATTCGTCTTAACGCTGCGTTGACCCGCGTGACCCGCGACGCAACCGGAGTCACGATTGCATCAGCGGCAGGCGTGGAAGCCTTTGACCAAGTCGTGTTCGCTTGTCATACCGATCAGGCGTTGGCACTGTTGGGTAATGATGCCGGCGCAGCGCAAACCGTATTGTCGAAAATTCCGTATCAGCCGAACACCGCCATTTTGCATACGGATCAACGGTTGCTGCCCGACCGCCCCCGTGCATGGGCCGCCTGGAATTACATGGCGTGGCATCCGGAAGCTGCACAAGCGCGTAAAAGAGGAAGTGTAGATACATCGGCATCGGTATCATTGTCGTACCTCATCAATCGTCTTCAACCCCTCCCATTTACGACACCGGTGATTGTCACCATGAATCCGCTAGTTGCGCCAGATCCATCCACGGTGATCAAAACGATCCACTACGATCATCCGGTGTTCCTTGCCGATAGTGCGGTGGCCAAACGCGCGCTTCGTGGCATTCAAGGGCAGCAGCGCACGTGGTTTGCGGGTGCCTGGACGCGCTACGGATTTCATGAAGACGGATTGATGTCAGGCATCGCAGTAGCGAAAGCGCTTGGCGCCGCTGTGCCGTGGGCGACCAACGTGCCCGCCGCAAATGATCTTGGCGTGCCGTATCCGGGTGTGGATGTATGAGCGTGTGGCCCGACAATGCGCAAGCAGAGTTGTGCGTGGGACGCGTGTTCCACAAACGATTTCGCCCTGTGGAACACCAGTTTTCGTACAGCGTGTTTTTCCTCAGGTTGCCTCTGTCAACGCTCAATACGTTGGGTAACCGCTGGCTGTCGCGGGATCGCTTCAATTTGTTGTCGTTCGTGACGCGCGACTACGGTCCCCGCGATGGCACTAGCCTGGAAAAATGGATGCGAGAATTGCTCGCGCGCGAAGGCGTCGACAGCGCCGATGGTGAAATCGTGCTGCAGACCTTTCCGCGTTTGCTTGGCTACGTTTTTAATCCCATTAGCATCTGGTACTGCTTTGATCAACGCGGCCAACTGCGCGCGGCACTCGCGGAAGTCAGCAACACATTCGGCGAGCGCCATAACTATCTGGTCACACACGCCGATCAGCGCCCAATCGTCGCAGGGGATTGGCTGACTTCGCGCAAGGTGTTTCATGTCTCGCCGTTTTGCGATGTGAAAGGCCACTACCGTTTCCGTTTCGAACAAATCGCTGAGCGCGCTTTCGCCCAGATTGATTACTACGACGCAAGTGACGCCGTTGATGACTCCACGTCGGGTGACGCGGGCAAGTTGATCGTCACCACCATGCATGGCGCGGTGGAGCCGCTGACGTCGCGCGCAACGCTGTTTGCATTTCTCAGCCATCCGTTAATGACGTTCGCTGTTGTAGCCCGTATCCACTGGCACGCGCTCAAACTTTGGCTAAAACACGTGCCGTTTTTTACCAAGCCCGAGCCGCCATCGCTCGAAACCACCCGCTGAATTGTCCATTACTCATTACTCATCCCAACCTTCCACCACCCGCCACCATGAATACAACCACAAACGATCTTTCCTCACTTCCGCCAGCGGCCAAGCTGCCGGCAATCGCCAAGTTGTTTTACAGCTTGATGAAGCGGCTCGACCGGGGCTCGCTCACGTTTACGTCTCCTGAGGGTCACACAACGTTGTTTCGTGGCGCGCACGAAGGGCCGCACGCGGATTTACGTATTACCGACTGGAGCGTCGCGAGCGAAGCCATTAAGTCTGCTGAAATCGGCGTGGCCGAGAGTTATCGCGATGGCCGCATGTTTACCTCAGATCTGACCGCATTTTTAGTACTTTGTGTTGAAAACGAGAAAGCATTGGAAGCCGTGTTTTACGGCAAGCCGCTGGTCGCCTTGCTGTTTCGTCTCAAACATTTTTTGCGCTCCAACACCAAGGCGCAGGCAAGGAAAAATATTTCCGCGCACTACGATTTGTCCAACGCGTTTTATCGGTTGTGGCTCGATGACTCGATGACCTATTCGAGCGCGGTATTCAACGGCAATTATTCCCAACCGATGGTCGACGCGCAGACCGCCAAGTACGAACGCATTCTGGCGTTGCTCAATCCCCAGCCTGGCGACACGATTCTGGAAATTGGCTGTGGCTGGGGCGGTTTTGCAGAGTATGCAGCCAGATCGCGGTTGGTAAAGGTGACTGGCATTACGCTATCAAACGCGCAGCTGGAATTTGCGCGGCAACGAATAAGCAATGCGCAATTGGATCATCTTGTGGATTTGCGCCTGATCGATTATCGCGACGTCCAGGGGCAATTCGATCATATCGTTTCCATCGAAATGTTTGAAGCTGTCGGCGAACGCTACTGGCCAACCTATTTCAAGGCTGTTCATGATCGCCTGAAGCCCAAAGGCCGCGCGGTGATTCAGTCCATCACCATTGCCGAGGAAGTGTTTGCGCGCTACCGCGAGACCAGCGATTTCATTCGTGAATATATTTTCCCTGGCGGCATGCTGGCACCGATTCCCCGCTTTATTGCGGATGCACGCAAAGCGGGACTGAGTGCCGGTGAGCCGTACCGATTTGGTATTGACTACGCAGAAACGCTCAAATGGTGGTTGCAGAGGGTCAACGCGAAAGTGGCTGAAGCAAAACCACTCGGGTTCGATGAAAAATTTTTGCAACTATGGCGGTTTTATCTTTGCTACTGCGAGGCTGGCTTTCGTACAGGACGAACCGACGTGATGCAGATAGAATTGACCAGAGAAAATTAGGAACAGGAGTCGATATGCGAATACTTATCAATGGAATCTGCGGCGTTTTGCTGTCAATGTGCGCGTTGATGGCGTCGGCCAACAGCCTGCCGGAAGTAGTCATTCGCGACTTTATGGGGCTCTCAATGCGCGGCGAAGCCACGATGCGGTTTATCGGCCTGAAAGTGTATGACGTGCGGTTGTGGACGCAGATGAAGGCATTTGCTCACTCCGATCCGTTCGCTGTTGAGCTGGTATACGACATGTCGCTCAATGGCAAAGATATTGCCGACCGGAGCGTCAAGGAAATGCGTGTGCAGGGTTATAGCGATGAGGCAAAGCTGAAGCGCTGGGGCGACGAGATGACGAAGATTTTCCCGGACATCAAGAAGGGGGATACGCTGATCGGCATGTCGATACCAGGCAAGGAAGCGCGTTTTTATAATCGCGAAAAACTGATTGCAACGGTGCCAGACCCTGAATTCTCCAGGGCGTTTTTCGATATCTGGTTGTCGGAAAAATCGAGCGAGCCAAAGTTGCGCGCCAAATTACTTGGCGCGCCGTAGCGAAAGCCGAATCGCTTTTTTCAAGCGATTTTTAATCGGAAATTAGTCTGACCATCACAGCCGATTCGGCCACCACCCGAGTATCAACTTGGCGTTTGCTGGCCTATAGTCTCACCAGCATTCCGCTGGCAATGGCGGCGTTGCCGATTTACGTCCATGTGCCGAAATTTTATTCTGACGTAGTTGGTCTCAATCTCATTGCCATTGGCGGGTTACTGCTCGCCGCACGCGTGTTTGATGCCATTCAAGACCCGCTACTCGGCTATTGGAGTGACCGTTTTCGCGATGCCCGCATGGGTCGCATGATGTGGGTGGTGATCGGTACGCCGTTTCTGGCAATCGGCATGTATGGTTTGTTTCATCCGCCACGATGGGAACAAAGCGTCATGGCTTGGTGGCTGGTGGCGATGCTGTTTCTGGTCTATACCGCATTCAGCATGTTGCAGATCAGCTATCAGGCTTACGGCGCGGAGATTTCCGACCATCCGGTTGAGCGCACCCGTGTGACTTCTTGGCGCGAGGGCCTCGGTTTGGTCGGTGTTTTTCTTGCCGCCGCACTGCCTGAAATACTTTCCAAGCAACACGGGCCGCGTCAGGGCTTTGCAGAGTTTTCGACGATCTTCGTGCCGTTGCTGTTTGTGATGGTGGCCGTCACCGTCATTTTTTCGCCACGCGCGGTGGCGCGTACCGAAGCCGCAACCAAGGACGCGCTGCGCGTGATGTGGAAGCCTCTACAGAATCCGCTATTCAAGAAGCTGCTGGTTATATTTGTGTTTAATGGCATCGCCGCGTCAATTCCCGCGACGCTCGTGTTGTTTTTCATCAGCGATGTCATCAAAGCACCTGAGCTTTCCGCACATTTTCTGATCGCCTATTTCGCTGCCGGCGCGTTCGGCATGCCGCTGTGGGTTTTTCTTTCTGCGCGGATCGGCAAGGGTCGCGCGTGGTGCGTGGGCATGGTTGTGTCAATCATCGCATTTGTGTGGACGTTCACGCTGCAAGCGGGTGATGTAACGCCGTTCATGATCATCTGCATTCTTTCTGGCCTGGGGCTGGGTGCGGATTTGGCATTGCCGCCGTCGATTTTGGCCGACGTGATTGACGACGACGAAAAGCGCGGACTGGCGCGCAATGAAGGTGCCTATTTTGGGCTCTGGAATCTGGTCACAAAAATGAATCTGGCATTGGCCGCTGGTATTGCGCTGCCATCGCTGGCGTTGTTGGGCTATCAGCCGGGCGCCACGCAGGCGGCCGGCGCGTTAGTGTATTTGTCGGGTGTCTACGCATTGCTGCCCTGCGTATTGAAAGCATTCGCGGTACTCGCATTGATCAAATCACCATTTTTTAGTCGCAGTGACAATTCACTGCAAAACCCCAAAGGAGCTTGACCATGACGCGCTGGCTGTTAACCGTTGGTATGGCGATTGTGATGACCGGGTGCGCCACAGTCACGCCGCAGGACTATGCGAAAGAAACGCCGAAGCTCGATCTCGCCACCTATTTCAACGGCAAGGTGGATGGCTGGGGCATGGTGCAGGATCGCTCCGGGAAAGTGTTGCGGCGGATGGTCGTTGAGATCGATTGCAAATGGAACGGCAACGAGGGTGTACTCGATGAATCGTTTCAGTGGTCCGATGGCAAAACTGAAAAACGCGTCTGGAAAATCCGCAAAGTCGGCGACCGTTACATCGGCACTGCAGGCGATGTGGTCGGCGAGGCCGTCGGTGCAGCGGCTGGCAACACGCTGCGCTGGAACTACGTGTTGGCTTTGCCGGTGGATGGTTCGACTTACCACATGAATATGGACGATTGGATGTGGATGATTGACGAAAAGACGCTGGCGAACCGCACCACGATGTCGAAGTTCGGGGTGAAGGTGGCGGAGATAAGCATTTTCTTCAGGAAACGCTGATCCGTGAAAAATAGATAAACACAAGCATTGGCGGGCTTCTAAGGGCAATAATGTCCTGAAAGCCGCTCCAGTGCTTGTTATACGTAATTTAATATATGGGGGCGCAACGCATGGCACTGAACACCAAAATCACTGATTGGGCCAACAAGCGTGTCTGGATTGTCGGCGCATCGACCGGTATCGGCGCAGCACTCGCCAACCAATTACATGCGCTCAATGCCAAAGTGGCGCTGTCCGCACGCAGCGCCGACAAGCTCGGTGAAATCGTGGCGCGACTGGGTGCCGCCAATGCGTTAGCCCTGCCGCTGGACATCACAAAAGTTGACACCATCAACGCCGCCGAAGCGAAACTGGTCGCGGCTTGGGGCGGTTACGATCTGGTTGTATTCATGGCCGGTGACTACACCGCGATGCGCGCGTGGGAGCTGGACTTGAAGGTCGCAAAACAAATGGTGTCGATCAACTGGGAGGGTTTCCTCAACGGCTTGTCAGTCGTCATTCCGCGCTTCATG
>JANOQY010000033.1:0-8400 GCA_031414995.1 Betaproteobacteria bacterium | reverse complement strand
CCGCTTTTGGTGGTGAGCGCCATCGACGGTACATCGGTCATGCCGTCGCCGATGTAGATAATGTTGGAAAACGGGATGGGCCGCTCGCCCTCGGGCATATGTTCGTTGATCGATTCCGACATCGCCTCCTTACCCTTGTTGATGCGAAAAAGGAATTGCGTCTTTGATGTATCGGTAATCAAGAGCTTCGGAAATGTGGCAATGCCGTATTGGTTGAAGTGATATTCGGATGCGTAAATTTGTTTGAAGTATTTGCGAATCGAAACGCCTTCAAGAATTTCCTTTTGCCCGGCAGAAATAATGTAGTGCTGCACGTTCACCGCCGTGCCGCCGTGTTTTTTTACGTAGGCGTTGATGTTGGGGAACCATTCCTCGACCCCCGGAAAATACTGGATGCCCGCCGCCATTGCGGAAAAATCTTTGCGTGTGATGCGCACGTCGTCATTTTTGTAGAGCATCTCCATCATCAGCCGCATGTAGACGAGCATCGGATCGGAGTCGGTCTGGGTCGCTTCTTTGTGCACCCGCGCCCAGAAAGCCTCGGGCTCAATGCCGAACTTGGGCAGCACGGTGTATTCCTGCATCGGCTGCGGCGAGAGCGTGCCATCGAAGTCGTACACCATCGCGATGGTGTTTTGGGTGAACGTTTTTTTGACCATGCGGTAAGTTTAGCCGCAAAACTTTAGGCGCAAATGAAAACGCCCGGCTCACCGGGCGTTTTCAGGAACTTCAATTGCAGCGCACCATCAATCAGCGTAAACGCCAGCTTTCTTGATGATCGGTCCCCATTTGGCGATTTCAGCTGGCAGGAATGCACGCAGCACCTCAGGCTTACGGCGCTCGGCTGGCTCCGGTGCAGTGCCCAGATCGCCGAATTTCTTTTTCAGGTCCTCATTATTCAGCGCTTCGTTCAATGCCGCATTGAGCTTGTCGATAATCGGCTTAGATGTCGATTTCGGTGCCCACATGCCGTGCCATATGCCGACTTCAAAATCCTTGAAACCAGCTTCGTCCATGGTCGGTACATCAGGCAACGACGCTACGCGGGTTTTGCTGGTCACTCCGTAGACTTTGACTTTGCCGCCTTTAATCTGCGACGTGGTGTTGGTGGTTTGGTCGCACATGAAATTCACTTGGCCACCGAGCAGATCGGTCATCGCTGGTGCAGTGCCTTTGTAGGGAACGGTCAGCAAATCGGTTTGGATGGCGCTCATAAACAGCATGCCGCACAGATGCGATGCCGCACCGATACCGGCATTGGCATACGACACTTTGTCTTTGTTGGCTTTAACGTAGGCGATCAACTCTTTCACGTTATTCGGCGGGAAATCTTTGTTGCCGATCATCGTCATCGGCACAGTGGTGACAAGGCCGATTGGCTCGAGATCGGTGACGGCGTTGTAGCGCAGATTGCGATACAAAGTGGCGCTGGTGGAAATGCCGATGTGCATCAGCAGGATGGTGTAGCCGTCGGCTGCTGCCTTGGCCACTTTTTCATTGCCAATATTGCCACCGGCACCACCTACATTTTCGACCACGACCGTTTGCCCGAGTGATTTGGACATCAATGCTGCCACCGTACGCGCGACGGTATCCGTCGGCCCGCCTGCGGCAAACGGCACGATCATGTTGATAGGTTTAGTTGGGTAGGTTTGCGCACCGGCAACGCTGCTTGCCGCGAACATGACGCTTGCCAAAATAATATTCTTTAATTTCATGCATCCTCCAAAAATCCGTTGGGCGGTTAAGCCAAATATTGGTGTTTCTCCTATTTTAGCCGATTCCGGCTTTTTGCCGGGGTTGGCTGCCTCGGTTGTTGTTGCAAGTCCCGCACGTTCTTTCCGCTACAATCCCGCCAGTCACAAAAGCGTCATAAAAACCGTCAACACTTGCTGAGGTGCCTCATGTTCGGACGATTGATGCCCAAAGAGGGCCGCTTCTTTGATTTGTTCAACGACCATGCCAGCCTCGTCGTTGACGGTGCCCATGAACTGAACCTGTTTATGCGTGACATGGGCAACCGCGAAGCCCACGCGCAGAACGTCAGCTCTATCGAGAAAAAAGCTGACAAGATCACTCACGACACCATCCATCTTCTACACCAGACGTTTGTCACCCCGCTCGACCGCGAAGACATCCACAAGCTCATCAGCTCTATGGATGACATTCTTGATTTGATGGAAGACGTGGCCGAGTGCGTGGTGCTCTACGACGTGCGTGAGGTGACCGATGCGGCGCGAAAGCTGGCCGAGATATGTGTCAGCTGCGCCGAAAAGGTCAAGCAAGCGGTAGGCATGCTTTCCAATCTGGATAACTCGCAGGCGATTTTGCGAATTTGCAGCGAAATCGATCAGCTGGAGTCGGAAGCCGACCGGGTGATGCGCTCTGCCATGTCCAAGCTATTCCGCGATGAGCCGGACACTCGTGAGCTGATCAAAATAAAAGCCATTTACGAACTGCTTGAGTCGGTGACTGACCGTGCTGAAGATACGGCGAACGTGATCGAAGGCATCGTTCTGGAAAACGCCTGAGCCGTTTCATTTCCGACATCTTAAGGACGCGCCTTGGCCTCCATACCCATCAGCTTTGAAATGATCGTGTTTCTGGTCGTCGTCGCATTGATATTCGATTTCATGAATGGCTTTCACGACGCCGCAAATTCTATCGCGACGATTGTTTCCACCGGCGTATTGAAGCCGCAATTCGCCGTCATCTGGGCGGCATTTTTCAATGTGGTCGCCATCTTTATTTTTCAGCTCACCGTCGCTGCAACTGTAGGCAAAGGCACCATCGAGCCTGCCGTGGTTGACCACTATGTCATTCTGGGCGCGCTGGTTGGCGCGATCACATGGAACGTCATCACCTGGTATTACGGCATTCCCTCATCAAGCTCACACGCACTTATCGGCGGGCTGATCGGTGCCGCTGTGGCCAAAGCCGGCACCGGTTCGCTGATCGCCAGCGGCGTGACAAAAACGGTGATGTTCATTCTTATCTCACCATTTCTCGGTTTCCTGCTTGGGTCGCTGATGATGGTGCTGGTGGCCTGGACTTTGCGCCGCACCGCGCCGCGCAAAGTAGACCGATGGTTTCGGCGTTTGCAATTGGTATCAGCGTCGTTTTACAGCCTTGGCCACGGCGGCAACGATGCGCAGAAAACAATCGGCATCATCTGGATGCTGCTGATCTCAGCGGGCACAATCGGTGCCAAAGATCCAGTGCCCAACTGGGTCATCGTAAGTTGTTATCTGGCCATTGGTCTGGGCACCATGTTTGGCGGTTGGCGCATCGTCAAAACGATGGGACAAAAAATCACCAAACTAAAACCGGTCGGCGGGTTTTGCGCAGAAACCGGCGGCGCCGTCACCCTATTCACCGCTACAGCCCTCGGCATTCCGGTGTCCACCACCCACACCATTACCGGTGCCATCATCGGCGTAGGTGCGGCCAATAAACTTTCTGCCGTCAGGTGGGGCGTGGCTGGCGGCATTGTGTGGGCGTGGGTTCTGACCATTCCCTGCTCCGCGTTCATGGCGGCAGTGGCGTGGTGGCTTGCGCAGCGATTTTTGTAACATAGTTTTTCTTGCTGGGGCGCGGGAGCAGTTAAGCTAAAATTCGGCCACACATCAATAACTGCAACCATGCTACGCATTACCGAATTGCGCCTGCCGCTGGATCACCCAAAAGAAGCGCTACGTGCAGCGATCATCAAGCTGCTCGATATCGCGGATGCTGATCTGATCGATTTTGCGGTTTTTAAACGCAGCTACGATGCGCGCAAGAAGGCTGCCCTGCTGTTTGTGTACAGCGTTGATGTCACCGTCAAAAGCGAAGCACTGCTGCTGAAGAAATTCCGCGGCGATCAGCACCTGCTACCGTCCCCCGACACCGCCTATCACCCGGTAGCGCACGCGCCTGCGGATTTTTTTGCTGCGCAATCGTTGCGGCCACTGGTCATTGGTTTCGGCCCTTGCGGCATTTTCGCCGCACTCATCCTCGCGCAAATGGGCTTCAAACCGATCGTGCTGGAGCGCGGCAAGCAGGTGCGCGAACGCACGCAGGACACGTGGGGACTGTGGCGAAAACGCATCCTTGATCCGGAATCGAACGTGCAGTTTGGCGAAGGCGGTGCGGGTACTTTTTCGGATGGAAAACTTTATAGCCAGATTAAAGATCCGCGCTATCTGGGCCGCAAAGTGATGAGTGAATTCGTCAAGGCCGGTGCGCCAGCGGAGATCATGTACGTCAGCAAACCGCACGTCGGCACGTTTCGGCTGGTTGGTGTAGTGGAAAAGATGCGCGAAGAAATTATTGCGCTCGGCGGCGAGGTGCGATTCATGCATCGCGTCACTGACTTGCAGATTGAAAACGGTCAGTTACGGGGTCTGAAGGTGCTGGATGTGGCCAACAATCGTGTGGAAGAAATTCGCGCCGATCACGTGGTGCTGGCGCTGGGCCACAGCGCGCGCGATACCTTTCAGATGCTGCATTACCGCGGCGTTTATCTCGAATCAAAAGCGTTCTCGATTGGCTTTCGCATCGAACATCCGCAATCGCTGATCGACCGCGCGCGGCTCGGCGTGAATGCGGGCAATGCGTTGCTCGGCGCGGCTGATTACAAGCTGGTGCATCACGCCAGCAACGGGCGCAGCGTGTACAGTTTTTGCATGTGTCCCGGCGGCACGGTGGTGGCGGCAACATCTGAAGCCGGTCGCGTGGTGACGAATGGCATGAGCCAATATTCGCGCAACGAACGCAATGCGAATGCTGGCATCGTTGTCGGCATTGACCCGCGCGACTTTCCGGGAAAATTCGCGGGCGACCCGATGGCAGGCATTGAATTCCAGCGTGTATGGGAGTCGCGCGCGTTTGAGTTGGGCGGCGGCACCTATGAAGCGCCAGGGCAATTAGTGGGTGATTTCCTAACCGGTAAACAATCGGCGCAATTTGGTGATGTGATTCCCTCGTACAAACCGGGCGTGCATCTGGTTGATCTTGGCGGGGCTGGTGATCCTGCATGCACCAGCTTGCCGGATTACGCGATTGACGCAATCCGCGAAGCAATTCCTGTGTTCGACAAACAAATTCGCGGATTCGCCATGCACGATGCCGTACTCACTGGCGTTGAGACGCGCACCTCATCGCCGATACGCATCACGCGCGGTGAAGATTTTCAGAGCCTCAATGTGCGAGGACTTTATCCCGCTGGCGAGGGTGCCAGTTACGCGGGCGGGATTTTGTCGGCGGGGGTAGATGGCATCAAGGTGGCGGAAGCGGTCGCGCGTTCGATGCTGGCAAGCGGCGCGACTTAAACCGCTGTCATGCCACCATCAACTGATAGCGTTTGTCCTGTCACGTAGCTCGCTGCATCGGACGCCAGAAATATCGCAGGGCCCATCAAGTCTTCATCGCCGCCCAAACGCCCCATTGGCGTCATGTTCAGAATTTGTTTGTCCAACACTTTGAGCAAACCGTCGCTCATTTTGGACGGAAAAAATCCCGGCGCCAACGCGTTCACGCGAATGCCGTATTGCGCCCACTCGCCCGCCAACGCACGGGTGAAATTGATGAGGCCACCTTTGCTGGTGTTGTAAGCGATGGTTTGCATGGGGCCCAATTGGCCGCGCAGTCCCGCGACCGATGCCACCGTGATGATGCTGCCTGATTTATTTGGGATCATACTTTTTGCGCCAACTAGCTGTGTCACCAACCACGTACCGGTGAGGTTGATGCCGATCACTTTGTTCCATGCCTCGAGCGGATATTTTTCAGCAGGTGCGCCCCACGATGCACCGGCGTTGTTCATCAAGATGTCGATGCGACCGAAGTTTTTCAGCACCGCATCGACCATCGGCTCCAGCGATTCCGGTTTGGCGAGATCGCTGGCGAACGTGAAAACGTCGTAGCCCTTGGCGAGTAGCTCGGCTTTGGCATCCGCCAATTCATTTTCCTTACGCGCACTTAGTGCCAGCTTGGCACCCATCGCGCCGAAGCCGTGCGCCATCTGCAGGCCCAGTCCGCGCGAACCACCGGTGATTAATGCAACGCGACCCGATAAATCAAAAAGTTTTGCAGCGCTCATAACATTCTCCTTTGTGTGGCGACGATTTTGACACGCGAGGCAATGGGATGATCTAGTCATAAAACTCTAGCATTGGCGTGGTTCGTGGCATGCTTTTGCCCTGGGATGCCCGCCAATGCTGGAGTTTTAACGATTTATCATTTCAAGCAACGCTGAAAGCCAATCACCCATCAGCGTAAAATACTTTTTCTTTCCACCCAAGCCCGCCGTCACAAGCGAACGCGCTTCGAACCCAAGGTTAATCAATGACCCGCTCTTCTTCAACGCCCAAATACGGCAACGTTCTCGATCTCATCGGCGATACGCCGCTCGTCAAACTAACCCATCTCGATACCGGCCCGTGCGAGCTCTTCGCGAAGCTCGAATGCAACAATCCGGCGGGCTCGATCAAGGATCGCATTGGCCTTCGTATGATCGAAGCTGCAGAGCGCGACGGCAAGATCAAGCCCGGCGGCACCATTGTTGAAGCCACTGCCGGCAATACCGGATTGGGGTTGGCGTTAGCTGCGATTCATAAAGGCTACAAGCTATTGTTGGTGATTCCTGACAAGATGAGCCAGGAGAAAATTTTCCATTTGCGCGCGATGGGCGTTGAGATCGTAATGACGCGCTCTGACGTTTCCAAAGGCCATCCTGAGTATTATCAGGACATGGCCAAACGCATCGCCGCCGAAATGCAGACGCGGGGGATGAGTGCCCATTGCATCGACCAGTTTTCCAATCCGGCCAATCCACAGACCCACGAAGACTGGACCGCGCCGGAAATCTGGGAGCAGATGGAACACAGGCTCGATGCCGTCGTCACAGGCGTGGGCAGTGGCGGCACCATTACCGGCATGGGCCGCTATTTTCAACGCGTCGCGCCGCATGTGGAAATGGTGCTGGCCGATCCGAAAGGTTCGATCCTCAATGAGATCGTCAACACCGGCACGCACGGCCCCAGTGGTTCATGGCTGGTCGAAGGTATCGGCGGCGATTACGTGCCCGCCAATCTCGACATCACGCTCGCGAAAAAGGCCTATGCCATTCCTGACGGCGAAGCACTACTGGCCGCGCGCGAATTGCTGCAAAAGGAAGGCATCATGGGTGGGTCATCCACCGGCACATTGCTCGCCACTGCGCTGCGCTATTGCCGCGAACAAACCACGCCAAAGCGCGTCGTAACTATCGTCTGCGATGTGGGCGGCAAATATCTATCGAAGATGTACAACGATTACTGGCTCGTTGATCAAGGCATCATCGAGCGACCTGTTAAAGGCGATTTGTCCGATCTCGTCGCGCGCCACCACAATGATCGCGCCACCATCACCATCAAGTCTGATGACACCTTGCAGGCCGCCTACGCGCGCATGAAGCTCTACGATTTTCAGCAACTCCCAGTGCTGGATAACGACAAGGTCGTGGGCATCATCGACGAATCCGACGTCCTCATGGCCGTGATCGGCGACGAGTCGCGTTTTTCAACGAAGGTCGTCGGCGCAATGACCGAGAAAATAAAAACCATTCAGGTGTCTGAACCCGTGGCGGCGTTGCTGCCGATTTTCGATAAGGGCTTTGTGGCCATCGTGAACGACGGCGACAAATTCCTCGGTCTCATCACCCGTTACGATCTTCTCAACTATCTACGTCGCCGGGCAAAATAATCATGACAAGCAAACACCTCTTCGGCACCCGCGCCATTCACGCCGGACAAGAACCCGACCCCACCACCGGCGCGGTGATGCAACCGATCTACGCCACGTCCACCTACGTGCAATCCAGCCCCGGTGTGCACAAGGGCTTCGAGTACGGCCGCACCCACAACCCGACACGCATGGCGTTCGAACGCTGCGTGGCTGACCTGGAAAACGGCGTGCAGGGTTTTGCCTTCGCGTCCGGCTTGGCCGGCTCTGCGACCGTTCTCGACACGCTTGATACCGGCAGCCACGTCATCGCGCTGGATGATTTATATGGCGGCAGCTATCGCCTTTTTGAAAACGTTCGCAAACGCTCGGCTGGACTCGAATTCACCTTCATGGACATGACCGATCCGGCAAAGATCGAAGCCGCCATCAAGCCAAACACAAAGATGATCTGGATCGAGTCCCCCAGCAATCCGCTGTTGAAGCTGGTCGATCTTTCCGCAGTCGCGGCGATTGCAAAGAAACACAACTTGATTTCGGTCGCCGACAACACTTTTGCCACACCGTATGTGCAGCGTCCGCTCGATCATGGCTTTGATCTGGTCGTGCATTCGGTCACCAAGTATCTGAACGGCCACTCCGATATGGTTGGCGGCATGGTGGTGGTGCGAGAAACTGGTGAACTGGCGGAAAAGC
>JANOQY010000032.1:0-1843 GCA_031414995.1 Betaproteobacteria bacterium | reverse complement strand
CAAGGGACAGAGCGACAGCGGCTATGACAGTCCGGTTCGCAATACGGAAATAGGAGATTGTTTGCATGTCAGCCCCCGTGCTTGTGAGATTGCGCGGGCGATGCCGGGGGCGATTTGGCCGGCAACGGTGGTGATGCTACTGGTTTGGACCCATCAGGTGCCGCCGCCTCGCGCGCCTTCATCGCCGCCGCCGCTTCTCGCGCGTAGGCCCGCCAGCCGCCGATTTTTCCAACCGTGTCGTTAGCGTCTTTCCATGGCGTGTTTTTGTCCTCGCCGAGTGGCCGATAATCGGCGAATGGTGACTGGTAAGTTGTCGGCAGGGTGACTGTATTCGCATCGGCTGGATCAGGCCCGGCCGCGTTTGCCTGACCTAAACTCATGCTGATGCAGGCGATCATCGCCCAATATTTTTGTTTCATGTGTCCCTCGTTTTGTCGGAGCTGCTAGACGAACGCGGGGAGGCAAGCGCAAAACACAATCAGCGCGCTGCTCGAAAGGCTCGCCTTCCCCGCCGCTTAAGCTGCGAGAGCGCGGGGCGGCGGTGAGATAAGGTCGGGGATAAACGAAATCTGCGGTGACAAAGCTGCCGCCACAAAGTGGTGTGAAGGGGTTGACCCTTGCAAGTCCGGGAAGCTCGGCAGCATCAGCGAGCCCGCCAAATGGCAGAGCGCGCAGTGGGTACAAGAGCTACTTTTTTTGGTATCCGGTGATTTCGCGGCGTTGTGGCAGGGCAATGCCGACATGACGTCAGCCGTCGTAACGTCGGCCTCTTCAGGCGCTGCGGACGACGCCATCACATTCCCCGCCATGGCTGAAATCGGCATGGCTGCACCGATGGCACCCGACAACGGCAGCCATCCAAGCATCCATATCAATACAAGCTTTCGGAAGAAATTCATCACCATGTGACAAGCTTAGCGCGAAAAAGTGCTGGCAAGGTTGGAAATTGTTTGGCATAAACGCCAAAGTACAAACTCAAGCACAGGCGGGCGTTACAGGCTGTTTATTGTCTGTGATAGCCGTGGATGCTAGTGTTTGGCAATTTATCGAATAGCAATCAAGTCGTAAAGACCGATGTAATCGTCAATCAACGCGAGCGCCCGTCGCTTTGATCACATTTCCCCACTTCTGCGCCTCTGCCCGCATTAGCTGCGCAAACGCTTCCGGCGTGCCGCCACCCGCCTCGATTCCCGCTTCAAGCAGTTTGCGTTTTAGATCTGGCATGGCGAGTACTTCGCCGATTTCGCGATTCAGCCGAAGGATAATTTCATTCGGTGTGGCCGCCGGCGCCACCAACCCGTTCCAGGCGATGGCTTCAAATTGTGCGAGCCCGGCCACGCCTGATTCCGTCACCGTCGGGATGGTCGCGATTGGTGCAAAACGTTTTATGCTGCTCACGGCCAGCGCTTTCAATTTGCCGGATTTCACGTGCGCCATCAAATTCGATGGCGCCGCAAAAATCACTTGTACGTCACCGGCAACAACGGCCAATGTTGCGGGCGGCCCGCCGTTGAAGGGGACATGCAGCAAATCCACGCCAGCCTCATTCTTCAGTAACTCCATGCCCAGATGCGACACAGAGCCATTGCCAACACTGGCGTAGCTGAGCTTGCCGGGCTGCGACTTAGCCAATGCCACCAGCTCCGTCAGTGAGTTTGCGGACACGTTTGCGGCAACTGCCAGCAGATTCGGCTGTGAACCTGTGAGAATAATGGGGGTGAAATCGCGCTGCGGATCGTAGGCGAGTTTGGAATACAAAGCGGGCGCATTGGCAAGCGGACCGTTAAAGCCAAGGTATAGCGTGTAACCGTCGGCGGCTGATTTGGCGACTTCGGCCGCAGCG
>JANOQY010000031.1:0-21728 GCA_031414995.1 Betaproteobacteria bacterium | reverse complement strand
CAGCAGTAGTGCGTCTGGTTTGTGTCGGTTCATCACGACGACGACATCGGTTTTAGCCATGCGCAGCGCTTCGGATGGGTTGTTCTTGAGTTCACGAACGTTGACGGTCTTCATGGTGCGCCTATTTAATGTAGGAACATTATGCAGGAAATAGGTTTCGATGACAAGGGGATTGTCGCCGCGCGTGCGTGTCAGTTAAGTCTTACTCTTCCCCGACCTCTTCAACACCACCGGCTCGACCAACACCGTCTCGCTCGCATTGCCCATCCAGATGTGCCCATCCTGTACGGTCGCGTTGATTTGCATATTGCGATCGGCCATTTTCGCGAGCGCCTGAGTGGCTTCGATCGGTAGTTCAATGACGTCGAGGTTGTCATGCCGGGCCAGCGCCGCCTGATTCTGCGCCCACCAGATACCGACGCCGCGACCGCCGTAAGTCAGCAGCACCACGCGACGCGCCCGCCCGCAGGCCTTGCGCAGTTCGCGTTCGTCCGGTAAGCCCACGTCGATCCAGCATTCGATATTGCCGGTGAGGTCTTTCAGCCAAAGTGCAGGCTCGTCATCAGCAGAGAGGCCGCGGCCGTAAGTGAGTGCTTCGTCTGCAAACATGGCGAAGGCCAGCAGGCGCACCATCATGCGCTCGCTTGTCTCGGAGGGATGGCGCGCCAGCGTGAGGGCGTGGTTGCCGTAATAGCCGCGATCCATGTCGGAAACAGCCAGATCCACTTTATGGACCGTGGCCTTTAGTGCCATCGACTATTTCTTTGCGAGTGCTTTGGTCAGCAGCTCGGCAGTCACATCGCTAAGCGATTTCTGATCTTTGTCCGCGAGCGCGCGAATCTGATTGATCAGGTCGCCATGCAGCTTGACGGCGAAAGGCACGAGGCCTGCCTCTTGGTCGCGTTTACGTTGTTCGCGCTTGTCCGGCAGGTTGGCGGCATCCTTGCCAAAGCGGTCGGGGATGCCGGCGAGCTTCATATTGCCGGAGAGTTTGGTGCCCTTGAGTTTTTCGAGGTCGGTTTTTTTCATGGTGTTTCCAATGTCAGGGCTAAAGAGCCATTTTACGCTTACGGCTTCGCAATCCCGCGTCCACGCGTTACCATCGCGACATGGGAAGCAAGGAAACGTGGGAACTGCTGAGCTTTATCGTCACCGTCATCGGCCTGCCGCTGGCGATCACGGTCTTTCTTTGGGAGCAGCGCCGCGAGCGCAATAACGAGGAAGAAGAGGAATACCAGCTGCTCGCCGATGCGTACAACGATTTCCTCAAGGTCGTGCTCGACAATTCAGACCTGCATCTGCGCAGTCACGCCAGCATCAGCAGCCTGACCGCAGATCAGGAAGAACGCATGCTGGTAATTTTTGACATGCTCATTTCACTTTTTGAGCGCGCCTATCTGGTCGCGTATCAGCCGAATATGTCCGGTGAAAAAGCACGGCGCTGGAATTCGTGGGAAGACTACATGCGCGAATGGTGCCGCCGCGATGAATTCCTTAATCGGCTACCCACACTGCTGCGCGGTGAAGATCCGGAATTTTCGGCTTACATCATGCGGCTGGCGCTGGAAGAGAAGCCGGATCATTTGCGCGAACGGCAGTCGTAGTTGGGCTGAGTTTCATCAAGCCCAACATCGATGCTAACCTCGCGCGATGCAATATCGACGCGCAAACATTGCAGGAGCAACCTATTTCATCACTGTGAATCTCGCTGAACACGGGTCGCGCGGTGCCATATCGCTCACCGAACACATTGGCATCCTGCGCGAAGCATTGCGGCACGTGAAATCATCGCATCCGTTTCATATCGATGCGATGGCGGTGTTGCCTGATCACTTTCACTTGTTGATGACCTTGCCGCCGGACGATGCGAATTTTTCGACCCGGATCGGCGCAATTAAATCGATGTTTTCACGACAACATCCGAAGACGGAATTGATTAGTGCGTCGCGCGAATCGAAGCGGGAGCGCGGTATCTGGCAGAGGCGTTTTTGGGAGCACCTCATTCGTGATGATCAGGACTACGCCAATCACGTCGACTATATCCACATCAATCCCGTGAAACATGGGTATGTACAGCGCGCGGTTGAATGGCCGCATTCAACCATTCACCGGTTTATCGAGCGCGGTGTGGTTGATTCGAATTGGGCGGTTGATGTTGGGGATGGCGAGTTTGGGGAGGGGTGATGTTGGGCTTGATGAAACTCAGCCCAACCTACGGGATCTCAGGCCAACCTACGACTTCAGCCCAACGGACTAATCAGAGCCGGTGTTAGCCGCTATGTGCGCTAACAGACGGTAGCGGCGAAAGATTTGGCGCAGAGTGTTGGCAGGAAAATCATGAACGCCAACACAGACCACCTCCACAATCTCGGGCAACAGCTTTGGCTGGACAATATTAGCCGTGAGTTGCTCAACAGCGGCACACTTGCCAGATATATCGCAGAGTTATCGGTGACCGGATTGACGTCAAATCCGACCATATTCGAGCATTCAATCGGCAACAGCACCGTCTATGACGAAGCGATTCAAAATGCCTCCGCACTTGGCGAGTCAGACGAAGCGATTTTCTTCGAGCTGGCGCTTGAAGACCTGACGCGAGCCGCCGATTTGTTTCGTCCGCAGTTTGACGCAACCGATGGTCTGGAGGGTTGGGTCTCGCTAGAGGTTTCGCCGTTGCTCGCACACGATGCCGCCAATACGGTCAAAGCCGCTGCCGAACTGCATGCTCGCGCTGCACGCCCAAACCTGTTTATCAAAATTCCTGGCACGCCCGAAGGGCTCGCTGCAATCGAGCAATCGATTTTTGACGGCATTCCCATCAACGTTACATTGCTGTTTTCTCGTGAACATTACATCGCGGCCAATGAGGCGTATGTGCGCGGCATCGAGCGTCGCATCGACGCGGGGCTCGATCCGAAAATAGAGTCAGTCGCTTCGCTGTTCGTAAGCCGCTGGGACGCCGCCGTGAAAGAGAATTCGGCACCGCAATTTCACAACCGCCTTGGCATTGCGATGGCGATGCGAACGTACCATGCGTATCGGCAGCGTGTTCATTCAGCGCGTTGGCAAAAATGTGCGGCAGCGGGCGCGCGACCACAACGTTTGCTCTGGGCCAGCACCGGCAGCAAAGACCCAGCCGCACCCGACACACTCTATATCGATGCTCTCGCTGCGTCGCACACCATCAACACCATTCCAGAGAAGACCCTGCTCGCATTTGCCGATCACGGGAAGGTCGGCTTGCCGTTACCTGCCGATGGTGGCTTTGCCGACGAAGTGCTTGAGGAGTTCAGGCGCGAGGGTATTGACGACGAAGCGCTCGCCGCGCGCCTGCAGTTAGAGGGGGTGGAGGCGTTTGCCAAATCATGGCGCGGGCTGATAGCTAGGATCCACGACAAACGCTTGCCCTCAGCGAAATCACCATCTGAATGAACGAGGCGCCACAAAATATTCTCGTCATCAACGGCGGCTCATCTTCCATCAAGTTCGCCCTGTATTCGGCAAGCCAGCACTTGCACACAACAGTGAGGGGCCAGATCGAACGCATAGGCATGTCCGAGGCGATGTTCAGCGTTCAGGGTTCGGATCACCATGAAACCTTCACGCGGCAGGTCGATGCCCATAACTACGCCGGTGCCGTCGCGTTGCTGATGGACTGGATTTTGGCGCGCCAAAAAAATGACGGTGGTTTGATCGCAGTCGGACATCGCATCGTTCACGGCGGCTCGCAATATGTTGAGCCCCAGCGACTTACGCCGCCAATGCTGGATGAACTGCGTAAGCTCACCGCACTTGCGCCAGCGCATTTGCCTCACGAAATCCAGTTGTTGGAAGCGATACAAAAACGCTATCCGCTGTTGCCACAGGTTGTCTGTTTTGATACCGCCTTTCACCACGATCTGCCAGATGTCGCGCGGCGGATCGCCATTCCGCGCCGGTATAGCGACAAAGGGGTACGCCGGTATGGGTTTCACGGCCTGTCGTATCAATTCCTCATGGACGAATTGCACGGCATCGATAGTGCTACGGCGCAGGGCAGGATCGTTCTCATCCATCTTGGTAACGGTGTCAGTCTTGCCGCCGTACGTGACGGCAAATCGATTGATACCAGCATGGGATTCACGCCCATATCAGGCGTCATGATGGGATCACGGTCGGGTGATGTTGACCCTGGTCTGGTCGGGTTTCTCGCGCGAACCGAGGGTATCGATGCCGAGCAGTTCGATGTCATGGTGAACAGCAGGTCCGGCCTCCTCGGCGTCTCTGAAACAAGTGCCGACATGCGCGAACTATTGGCGCATGAAAATGAAGACCATCGCGCAGCGGAAGCCATCGCGTTGTTTTGTTATCAGATCAAAAAATGCATCGGTTCTTTCGCGGCAGCACTGGGTGGGCTGGATTTGCTCGTGTTCACTGGCGGGATGGGTGAAAAATCTCCCGTTGTGCGCGCACGCATTTGCGAGGGGCTAGGCTTCCTCGGCATCCAGCTTGACGCCACGCGCAACGAATCAAATGCGGCCGTAATTTCTGCCGATGCGGCTGCTGCAACGGTCAAGGTCCGCGTGATACCCGCGAATGAAGAAATCGTGATTGCTCGCGCGGTCTGCCGCATTGTTGGAGTCCCGGAAGGATGAATATGCTTAATTCAGAATTGCTGACCAGAATGGATGCCTATTGGCGCGCCGCGAATTACCTCTCGGTCGGACAGATGTATCTGCGCGACAACCCGTTGCTGAAAGTGCCACTAGCGTTGGCGCACATCAAACGCATGCTGCTTGGGCATTGGGGCACCACGCCGGGCCAGAATTTCATCTACGTGCATTTGAACCGCATCATCAAGTCGCACGACCTCAACATGATTTACATTTCCGGCCCCGGTCATGGCGGCCCGGCGGTGGTCGCTAATACCTATCTCGAAGGCACCTACTCCGAGGTTTATCCGGACATCAGTCAGGACGAGGCGGGCCTCAAAAAACTGTTCACGCAGTTTTCGTTTCCGGGCGGCATCCCCAGCCATGCATCTCCCGAATGTCCGGGCTCGATACACGAGGGTGGTGAGCTGGGTTACTCGCTCAGCCACGCTTTCGGGGCGGTGTTCGACAATCCCGAATTAATCGTCGCCTGCGTCGTCGGCGATGGTGAGGCCGAAACCGGGCCGCTGGCCACAGCTTGGCACTCCAACAAGTTTCTTGATCCCGTAACCGATGGCGCAGTATTGCCAATACTTCATCTGAACGGCTACAAGATTGCCAACCCGACCGTCCTTGCGCGCATCAGTCGTGAGGAACTTGAACAGTTGTTCCACGGCTATGGCTGGACACCATATTTTGTCGAAGGGTCCGATCCTGCGCTGATGCACAAGGCCATGATGGAAACGCTCGATCTGGTCGTTGGGCAAATCAACAGAATTCACCATCACGCTCGCAACGGCGGAGAAGCCGTACGTCCGCGCTGGCCGATGATCATCCTCAATTCACCCAAGGGCTGGACCGGCCCGAAGATGGTGGATGGTCGCCAAATTGAAGGAACCTTCCGTTCGCATCAGGTGCCGCTTTCCGATCCGGCTGCCCATCCTGAACATCTGGCGCAACTGGAAAGCTGGCTCAAGAGTTATCGACCAGAGGAGCTCTTTGACCAGCAAGGCCGACTGATGCCTGAACTCGCCGAACTTGCCCCCCAAGGCGCGCGACGCATGGGCGCCAATCCGCATGCCAACGGCGGCATGCTCTTGCACGATCTGGTCATGCCTGATTTCCATGAGTACGCATTTGATGTGCCTACACCCGGTGTACGCGGCCCCGGCGATACGCGCGTGCTTGGACCATTCTTGCGCGATGTGGCTGCACGCAACGAGAAACAACGCAATTTCCGTGTTTTTGGCCCCGATGAGACGATCTCGAATGGCTTGGGCGCGCTCTTTGAGGTCACCAACCGTCAGTGGGATACAACGACGATACCAACTGACGAATTCTTAGCGCCCACAGGACGCGTGATGGAAATGCTCAGCGAGCATCAATGCCAAGGTTGGCTTGAAGGCTATCTGCTGACGGGTCGGCATGGACTGTTCAACAGCTATGAAGCCTTCATCCACATTGTCGATTCGATGTTCAACCAGCATGCCAAGTGGCTAAAGGTCGCTGCAGCCTTGCCGTGGCGACCCAAGATTGCATCGCTAAATTATTTGCTTGCCTCGCATGTGTGGCGACAGGATCACAACGGTTTCACGCATCAGGACCCCGGCTTTATCGATCATGTTGTCAACAAAAAAGCTGAAATCGTCCGCGTGTATCTACCGCCCGATGCGAACTGTTTGCTGTCGGTGATGGATCACTGCCTGAGGAGCCGCCACTACGTCAATGTTGTCGTCGCAGGAAAACATCCATCGCCGCAATGGCTTGCGATGGATGTCGCTTCCCGGCATTGCGCCGAAGGGATTGGCGTATGGCAGTGGGCCAGCAACGATTCTGGCGCCGAGCCGGATGTGGTGATGGCCTGTTGCGGTGATGTCCCCACGCTGGAGACGCTGGCCGCTGTATCTATCATGCGCGAGCGTCTGCCGGAGCTGAAAGTAAGAGTAGTTAATGTGGTTGACCTGGTGAAACTGCAGCCAGCGACCAAGCATCCGCATGGGTTGAGCGACGAGGCGTTCGATGCGTTGTTCACCAAAGACCGGCCGATCATTTTTGCGTTCCACGGCTATCCGTCTTTGATTCATCGCCTGGCTTATCGCCGCGCCAACCACCGCAATCTACATGTGCATGGCTACCAGGAAGAAGGCACCATCACAACTGCCTTTGATATGACGGTTCTCAACGATCTCGATCGTTTCCATCTTGTCATGGATGTCATAGATCGCCTGCCACAGACGGGCACAACGGGGGCCGAGGTCAAACGAGGGCTTGAACTGAAACTTGTTGAGCACAAGCAGCACATCGACAAGCATGGCGAAGATATGCCGGAAATACGCGACTGGAAGTGGTTGGCTCGATGATCTAAAGCGACCACTTGCCAAGACCCGGCATGGGCGCGCTTCGCAGGGCCAAAATGCTCTGGAAGCCGCACCGGTATTGCATCTACATATTTAGCGCAGCGCTCTCTGTGCGGCATCGCACAGACTAACTTGAATCACCGAAACATAATTTGCGCAGCGTCCCGCATGCACGTGGCGGTCTGGCGCGTGTTTGAAAATGTCCGGCACGAGCGGGTGAGCAGGTGAAGCGTCGATGTTCTTGTCTGCCTAACAATATCCACAGCGCTCGGCTTTGCCACACCCCGTCAGGAAAGTGATGTTGCGATTGAAGGTGAACAGAAAGACCATTTCCCAGAAATTGCGTTACTGGAGATCCCTCATGAAGGGGGAAGGCTCCCAGCGTAGCATCCCTGTTGACGAGCAACCGCTGCGAACACCGTTGCTCAGCGCCGACCAACTGGAGCAGTACGGCAAGACGCTGGCCGACTCGCACCGACTGGCACCTGTAAGTGGGCCTGATCAACTCCTGGCCAGACTTGCTGCAAACGAAGAAACGCTAATCCGCGTCTGCAATCAGCTTACCGCCGCAGTGTCCGCGAATCGCCGGGTTACGCCCGCTAGTGAATGGTTGCTCGATAATTTCTATCTCATCGAAGAGCAAATCCGCACCGCCAAACGCCACCTGCCCAAAGGCTACAGCCGTGAACTGCCGCGCTTGATGCGCGGATCTGGCGCCGGCCTGCCACGGGTGTATGACATCGCACACCAGACAGTCTCGCATGGTGATGGACGAGTTGACCCAGAGAACTTCAACCGATTCGTCGCCGCCTATCAGACCCGCAGTGCGCTCAAATTGGGCGAGCTATGGGCCGTCCCGATTATGTTGCGACTCGCACTAATCGAGAATCTCAGACGCGTCGCGGTACGCGTTTCCGACGGCATGAACGACAGAGACCTTGCGGGCACATGGGCCGACCGGATGATAGAGATCGCCGAACGAGATCCCAACAACCTGATTCTCGTGATCGCAGATATGGCGCGCTCGGAACCACCAATGACGTCCCAGTTCGTGTCCGAGTTCGTGCGCCGCATGCAAGGGCAAAGTGCCGCGCTTGCCTTGCCGCTTACCTGGCTTGAGCGACAGCTTTCACAGAAGCACCAGACGATCGAACTAATGGTGCAGGCAGAGTCGCAGAAACAGGCTGCAGCACAGGTTTCAATCAGTAACAGTATCGCCAGCCTGCGGTTCCTGAGCGCGATGGATTGGCGGGAATTCGTGGAAACGATGAGCCTGGTAGAACATTCGTTGCGCGAAGATCCTGCAGGTATCTATTCTGCAATGGATTTTGCAACGCGGGACCGATACCGCCATGCGATTGAAAAGATCGCGAGGGAAAGCCAGTTCTCTGAACACGAAGTTGCCCGGGCGGCGGTCCGCCTTGCAACCGAGAATTCAGGCAACTTGCTGCGGCGCGACCGCGAGACGCACGTCGGCTACTATTTGATCGACAAAGGTCTGCCGTTGCTCGAATGCGCCGTGGCGCGACAAGTTTCGACGCCAGAGTCGGTGCGAAGGTTCTGCAAGCGACGACCCACAATGCTGTACCTCGGCGCGATTGCGGCGATCACGCTGGTGATTAGCGGCGCTCTTTTGGTGGTGGCATATCGATCCGCGCTGCCTGTGTGGGCGCTGTGTCTTACAGCGATGCTGTTGCTTCTATCGGTGAGCCAATTGTCGGTAAGCCTCACAAACTGGCTGGCAACACTGCTGATTGCGCCAGACCAGTTGCCGCGCATGGATTTTTCCCGAGGCATACCAATCGAGTCGTGCACACTCGTGGTGGTGCCCACCATGCTCACAAGCGTATCGGGCATCGAGGAATTAGTGGAGGCGCTGGAAGTGCGATTCCTCGCAAATCGCGACGAAAATTTGCACTTCGCGCTGCTCACCGATTTTCGAGACGCGCTTCAGGAAACGATGCCCGAAGATGAATCACTACTTAGTATGGCGGAAGCACGTATTGTTTCGCTCAATGAAAAATACGCTCCCGCTCGGCGCAACAATTTCTTTCTTTTCCATCGCCCGCGTCGCTGGAATGAGACTGAGCGAGTTTGGATGGGCTATGAACGCAAACGCGGAAAGCTCGCCGATTTGAATGCGCTCCTGCGCGGCGACGCCGGGGCGCGTTTTTCGAAAGTTGTTGGCGAGTTCGCCACCCTCAATCGCATAAAGTATGTCATCACTCTCGACACTGATACGCAATTACCGCGCGACGCAGCCCGGCAATTGGTTGGCACAATGGCGCACGCGCTCAACCACGCAGTTTTTGATGCTGTGAAGCAGCGTGTTACGGAGGGCTATGGAATTTTGCAGCCGCGTATGGCGGCGAGCATATCGGGCGCCAACCAATCGCGATACGCCAAATTGTTCGGTAGCGAACCCGGCATCGATCCCTACACGCGTGCCGTTTCAGACGTATATCAGGATGTGTTCAGCGAAGGTTCTTTTATTGGTAAGGGCATATACGACGTCGATGCTTTTGAGTCGGCGCTCAATGGGCACCTCCCTGAAAACCGCATCTTGAGCCATGACCTGCTAGAGGGCTGTTACGCGCGCGTCGCCCTGCTAAGTGAGGTGCATCTTTACGAAGACTATCCATCGCAATATGGCGCCGACGTGAGCCGTCGGCATCGCTGGATCCGGGGTGACTGGCAGATAGCGTCGTGGTTGCTGCGACAACAGCCGACCGGATGTGCGGATACAAACAGTAAGCGCCGCCAAAACCCGCTATCGATACTATCTCAGTGGAAGATTTTCGATAACTTGCGCCGCAGCCTGGTCCCTGCTGGCGTGACTGCATTGCTGCTGCTGGGCTGGACTCTACTGGTGCCGAGCTGGTTTTGGACGGCTGTAACGCTGGGCATTTTCCTGATCCCGATTCTGGTGACATCAATTCTGGATATCTTCAAAAAGCCAGATGACATTTTGCTTCGCCAACATGTGACAAAAGTATCGCGCTCTGCGACCAATCAATTGACGCAGGCAGTGTTCACCATAGCATGTCTCCCCTATGAAGCAGCCTACAGTCTGGATGCCGTCACACGCACATGCTGGAGGCTCGTCGTTTCGAGAAAACATTTGCTCGAGTGGATACCCTCCGGCGCAGTCACCGGTGCGGATAACAACAGCTTGGTTGCAACCTATCGGACGATGTGGGTGGCACCCGCGGTTGCAATTTTCACGGCAGGCGGTCTGGCATTGGGTGCCCCGTTTTCGCTGGCGATTGCATGGCCGATTCTGGCACTCTGGTCATCAGCACCGGCGATCGTGTGGTGGCTCAGTCGACCGTTGGCTCACCGCGAAGCGAAACTCACGACTGAGCAAATTATGTTTCTGCGAAAGAATTCACGCAAGACATGGGCCTTCTTTGAAACGTTTGTCGGGCCTGAGGATAATTGGCTACCGCCAGATAATTTTCAGGAACATCCGGTCGGCGTGATTGCGCATCGCACATCGCCTACCAATATGGGCTTGGCCCTGCTCGCGAATCTGACTGCCTATGATTTTGGCTACATCCCGCTTGGCACGCTAACGTCGCGCACCGCGAATACGCTATCGACAATGGCGAGTTTGGCGCGCCATCGCGGACATTTTTACAACTGGTATGGCACGCAATCACTTGAGCCATTGAACCCCCACTATATTTCTTCAGTAGACAGCGGGAACCTCGTCGGTCATTTGCTGACCTTGCGGGCCGGGCTACGCGCTTTGCCCGACGACACCATCGTGGGTGTGCGATTGTTTGACGGCCTGCTCGACTCTCTCAGCGTACTAAATGATGTGTTGGCACACCCAACTGAAACGACGAATATTTTTCTCGATCAGCTGGAGAAGCAGCTCTCAACGATTCGCAGCACTCCGCCAACCACCCTCGTGGCAACTCGAAACTGGCTGACCGGGTTTGCCCAGTCCGGCGAGACGCTGGCTGCCAGCCTCGGTAGTGAAACTGTCGCCGCGACCGATGGCGATGCGCAATGGTGGGCCGCGGCGCTGGTCTCGCAATGTAAACGTGTTAATGATGAATTGTCTTTGCTCGCGCCATGGATTGCGCTGCCGCTGGCTTCTAGCAGACTTCGCGAAAGTATCGACGCCATTGAACTGCCGACATTGCGTGAACTGGCGACACACAAGTTTGAGTGGCTGGAGGACATTGAGCAGCAATTGGCGCCCGGCGCGACACCTGAAGAGCTGGCGTATCTGATTGAGGTGAAACGGGGCTGTGGAGAAGCGGGCCGAATTGCCCGGCAGCGGATGTCCGATATTGAAGATCTGACTATGCAGATTGGCGAACTGACCGAGATGGAGGTTGATTTTTTGTACGACAAGACCCGGCATTTATTTAGTATTGGCTACAACGTAAGCGACGATCGACAGGACGCTAGTTACTACGACATGCTGGCATCGGAAGCGCGATTGGGCAACTTTGTCGCAATTGCCCAGGGGCTGGTACCACAGGAAAGCTGGTTCGCCCTTGGTCGTCTGCTTACGCCGACTGCCGGCGAGCCTGCGCTTCTATCGTGGAGCGGCTCGATGTTCGAATACCTGATGCCATTGCTGGTCATGCCGACGTTTGAAAATACGCTACTTGATTCGACATACCGTGCGGTGGTGGAGCGACAGATTGCTTACGGGGCGCAGCGCAATGTACCGTGGGGAATGTCGGAGTCTGGATACAACACGGTTGATGCTGCATTAAATTATCAGTATCGGGCGTTCGGGGTTCCCGGGCTTGGGCTCAAACGTGGCCTGGCAGATGACTTGGTGGTCTCACCATATGCATCAGCCTTGGCACTCATGGTCGCGCCCGAAGCAGCTTGCCGCAATTTGCAACGGCTCGCTGAAGACGGGCTGGCGGGAAGGTACGGCTTCTACGAAGCGATCGACTACACCGCGTCACGTTTGCCGCGCGGACACTCCAGTGCGGTGATTCGCTCTTTTATGGCACACCACCAAGGAATGGTATTGCTGTCGTTCGCCTATCTGTTACTTGATCGGCCGATGCAGAAACGCTTCGTATCGGACACCATGTTTCAAGCGACGACATTATTGCTGGAGGAGCGGGTGCCGAAGGTCGGTACATTGCAACTGCACACCGTCCGGTTCGCTGCCATGCACGCAATCGCGAACGACCAGGAAACATCGGTACGCATCATTAATAGCGCCTCAACACCGGTACCGGAAGTGCAACTGCTATCGAACAGCCATTATCGCGTGATGGTGACCAATGCGGGGGGCGGCTACAGCCGCTGGAAAGACCTCGCTGTGACGCGTTGGCGCGAAGACGCCACCAGCGATAGTTGGGGCACGTTCTGCTATCTACGAGACGAAGCCACTGGCAAATTCTGGTCCAATACGCATCAGCCGACGGGCAAAGTTGCAGATACCTATGAGGCAATTTTCTCGGAAGGACGCGCTGAATTCCGTCGTCGCGATCTCGATTACGATACCCACACCGAAATAGTTGCCTCTCCAGAAGACCCGATCGAGCTGCGACGAGTGCACATCTGCAATCGCGCACGCGTCAGCCGCACAATCGAGATCACAAGCTACGCCGAGGTGGTACTCGCCACACCCGACGCCGACGTGCTGCATCCAGCATTCAGTAATCTTTTTGTGCAGACGGAAGTCATTCATCAACCGCAAGCAATCCTTTGTACACGCCGACCGCGTTCGCGCGACGAACGGCCACCCTGGATGTTCCACTTGATGACCGTTCACGGCGCGAAAAGTAGTGAGGTTTCTTTTGAAACCGACCGCATGCAGTTTATCGGTCGCGGTCGCACCACTGCATCGCCCATCGCGCTGAGTAGCAATTCGGCACTCTCGGGATCCCAAGGGTCGGTGCTTGACCCGATTGTGTCCATTCGGCACCGGATAACACTGGATCCACAGCAAACCGTAGTCATCGATATCGTGTCCGGGATTGGCGAAACGCGCGACGCCGCCATCACGCTTGTTGAAAAATATCAGGACAGGCGTCTCGCTGACCGCGTTTTCGAACTGTCATGGACACACAGCCAGGTTGTTCTGCGGCAAATCAACGCCAGCGAAGCCGAAGCGCAGTTGTACACGCGTCTGGCTGGCTCGGTGGTCTACGCTAATGCCTCCTTGCGCGCAGATCCCAGCATACTGATACGCAACAGGCGTACGCAATCGGGTCTATGGGGATACGCTATCTCTGGTGATTTGCCGATCGTACTGTTACAAATCAGCGACCCTGCCAACCTCGACCTGGTGCGACAGTTGGTCAAGGCGCACGCCTATTGGCGCATCAAAGGGCTAGTGGTCGACCTTGTGATCTGGAACGAGGATCGCGGCGGTTATCGGCAGTTGCTCCAGGAGCAGATCATGGGGTTGATAGCAGCGGGCATTGAAGCACAAGTGATTGATCGCCCGGGGGGCATTTTCGTGCGTTCTTCAGAACACATGTCCAACGAAGATCGCACCCTGTTCGAGTCAGTTGCACGTGTCATCATTAGCGACAAGCGAGGCACTTTGGCTGAGCAAATGCATCGCCGCAGCCTGAGTGAAGTGCTGGCCTCACATCTGAATTTGCCGCAACTGAAACCAACCCGCACTTACCGGGCTTCCTCTGAAGGCGCAGCGACTGAAGCATTGGCTTTGCCGCCGCCAAACGAGCTGACTTTTTTTAATGGCCTGGGTGGTTTTACGCCGGATGGCCGCGAATACGTCGTCACGACGATGCGTGGAAAGACGACACCGGCGCCTTGGGTTAACGTGCTCGCCAATCCGCATTTCGGCACAATAGTTTCCGAGAGCGGCATGGCTTATACCTGGGGCGAAAATGCGCACGAGTTCCGACTGACGCCGTGGCACAACGACCCAGTTACCGACAATGGCGGGGAAACGTTTTATCTGCGAGACGAAGAGAGCGGTCATTTCTGGTCGCCCACGTCGCTGCCCTGTGGTGGCGTGTCACCTTACGTGACCCGGCACGGCTTCGGTGTTAGCACCTTCGAGCATGTAGAAAATGGAATCCGCACACAGCTTACCGTTTTCGTTGCACTCGACGATGCGATCAAGTTCTCCGTGCTGAAAGTAAGCAACGAATCCGGCAGAACGCGCAGGATATCTGCCACCGGTTATGTTGAATGGGTGCTTGGCGATCTCAGGGCCAAGTCGGCGATGCATGTTATTACCGGGATTGATGCACTCAGTGGCGCAGTGCATGCGCGCAACGCATACAACACTGAGTTCGCCGAACACGTCGCGTTTTTCGATGTTGATGACAGCACCCGAACGTTCACTGGCGACCGCGTGGAATTCATCGGACGCAATGGTTCGCTGCGTAGCCCGGCGGCAATGATGCGAACACATCTATCCAATAAGGTCGGTGCGGGCATGGACCCGTGCGCCGCTATCCAGACTGTGTTTGAACTGGCCGAAGGCGAGGAGCGAGATTGCATTTTCGCGTTGGGCACCGGGCGCAGCCTTGATGATGCGCAGAAGATTCTGCAACGCTATCGCGGTCCGACGGCAGTCAATGCGGCATTTGAGAAGGTGCAAAATTATTGGCGGCATACATTGGGGGCAGTTCAGGTCGAGACCCCGGATGCGTCGCTCGACGTTCTCGTCAATGGCTGGCTGCTTTACCAAACACTTGCCTGTCGTTTTTGGGCGCGCAGCGGCTATTACCAGTCCGGCGGTGCCTATGGATTCCGCGATCAGTTGCAAGATACGATGGCGCTCATTCACACTAAGCCGCAATTGTTACGAGAGCACCTTCTGCTGTGCGCGAGCAGGCAGTTCCGTGAAGGTGACGTGCAGCACTGGTGGCATCCCCCATCGGGTCGTGGTGTACGCACGCATTGTTCGGACGACTACCTCTGGTTGCCCCTTGCCACGTGCCGGTATGTGCTGGCCACAGGCGACACCGGCGTGCTCAGTGAGTCTATCCGCTATCTTGAGGGCCGACAGGTCAACCCGGAAGACGACTCCTACTACGATCTGCCAGGCAGATCCGATGAAGCTGCCAGTCTTTACCAGCATTGCGTGCGCGCCATCGAGCGTGGACTCACATCCGGCGTTCACGGTCTGCCGCTGATTGGCACCGGCGACTGGAACGACGGTATGAATTTGGTCGGCAAGAATGGCAACGGGGAAAGTATCTGGCTGGGATTCTTCCTATGCGAAGTCCTGGAAAAATTCGTAAAAATAGCGCGTTTGCAGGGGGACACGACTTTCGCGCAGCGCTGTCTGGATGAGCGCGACAAGCTTGCGCAAAATATTGAGCAACACGGGTGGGACGGCGCATGGTATCGCCGCGCTTTTTTTGACGATGGCACACCGCTGGGATCAGCGAAAAACGACGAATGCCAAATCGACTCCATCGCGCAGAGCTGGTCGGTTCTGTCTGGTGTTGGTGCGGCCACACGCGTGGTAACGGCGATGGACTCGATGGACAGGCGGCTCGTTCGTCGCGACGACAAAATCATTCAACTTCTCGATCCCCCGTTCAACAACTCAATCCTCGACCCTGGTTACATCAGGGGATACGTTCCTGGTGTACGTGAAAATGGTGGGCAATACACCCACGCCGCTATCTGGGCCGCGATGGCATTCGCAGCGATGGGCGAAAGTCGCCGCGCATGGGAATTGACCAACATCATCAACCCAGTGAACCACGCGAAAACCGCAGAGGAAGTGGCTATCTATAAAGTTGAACCGTATGTCATTTCAGCCGATGTCTATGCCGTCGCGCCACACGTCGGACGCGGTGGCTGGAGTTGGTACACGGGGTCTGCGGGCTGGATGTACCGACTCATCGTAGAGTCATTGCTTGGAATACGCCTCGACGTAGACAAACTACACTTCGCACCTTGTCTCCCAGTCGGCTGGGCGTTCTTCAAGATGCAATACCGCTACCGGGAAACGGTTTATCACATCACGGTGACGCAAGTGCGCGGAGATGAGGAGATGGAAGCGTCGCGGGTTACGTTGGATGGCAGTGTGCAAAATGAGACGTTCGTTTTACTTGTCGACGACCGGCAGCCGCATTCAGTCGAGGTTCGTGTTCAGTCGGCAACGCATATTGCATAGATTGCTGTTGCCCAGCAACGTGTTAAGTAGGTCACCAGCCGCGCATGATCATGGCAGTCAGCATTTTCAGGAATCGTTGATCAAGGCTGACGCTTGCGCCGCCGATGCGCCTCGGCCTTTTCCGCGAACACATTCGGGCGCACCTTGGCGACGGATGGCGGATATGTCACTGGCGTTACTGGCGCGGCCGGCGTTGATGCGGCGCTACCTTCAACCGGTGCGCTGCGAACTTTCGCCACCGTGGTTTTACTGGTGCGCGCCATCCATGGCGCTTCGGGTGAGGTCACGCCACGTCTTTTGGCTGCGGCGACCGCATTCTCCTTGCTGCGTGCCTTCGGGCCTTTCCTGGCACCGAGCTTGACCGGGATTTTTCCTCCCGCCTCGATCTTCTTTTTCAGTGCCCAGGCCGCCGCCTTCGCGGCATTGATCTTGTCCACCCGCTTGGCAAATTTCGCTTTCGCTTTCACGGATTGCGCTTCCAGGCTCGCGGCGATGTCAGTGGCATCAGCAAGTAGCACTTTGATCTGGGCATCGCCAAGCTGCACAAGCTGCCCCGGCCGAATCTTGCAGCGTTTGCGCAATTCCGGCTGGCCGTCGACCGTCACGCCGCCTTGGCTGACGATGGCCCCACCGGCACCACCACTTTCGGCGATGCCGCAGAGTTTCAGTAGTTGATTGAGCTCGATGAATTCGGTGGTGATGTGGTACTCGATGGCTTGCATGATGGTGCTTTCGATTTGGATTTATGTTGCAGTTTACGCGATGCAGTTGCGGGAGTAACCAGCTCCCTTGTGTCTAAGGAGTGTGGGGTGAATTGTCGTGTGCTACCAATGCGCATCCAGCACCGCCAGAAACGCCTTGCCATAACGCTCCAGCTTGTTCACACCCACACCGCTGATGGTCGCGAATTCCGTCAAATCCTTAGGCCGTCGCTTTAACATCTCCAGCAAGGTGGCATCGTGAAAAATCACATACGGCGGTACGTTCTGCTGGCGTGAAAATTTGAGGCGCTCTTCGCGCAGCGCTTCCCATAGCCTTTCGTCTTGTGGCTTTACGCTGCCTTTCGCCGCGCGTCCACCGGAGGCGGTATCGCGTGTTTTACCGAAGGTCGTTTTGCGGCCGGGTTTCTTGTCGTCCTCGACCCTGAAGGTGACGGTCTTCCCGCCCTTGAGTACATCGCGGCTATCGAGAGTGAGCTTGAGCCCGCCAAACCCTTCCACATCCACCGCCAGTAACCCCGAGGCCGTGAGCTGGCGGAATACGCCGCGCCACGCGACTTCAGTCAGATCGCTGCCGATGCCGAATGTGCTGAGCTGATCGTGGCCAAACTGCTGCACACGCTCGGTCGCTTTCCCCATCAGGACATCGATCAGATGCACCACGCCGAAGCGCTGACCGGTCCGGTATACACATGACAGCGCCTTTTGCGCCGCCGTCGTGCCGTCCCAAGTGGCGGGCGGCTCAAGGCAGTTATCGCAATTGCCGCAGGGCTTGGCCATGGTCTCGCCGAAGTATTGCAACAACGTCTGGCGGCGGCAGCGTGTGGATTCACAAAAACCGAGCAGCGCATCGAGCTTCTGCCGCTCGACGCGTTTGCGCTCTTCACCGGCCTCACCGTTATCGACCATTTGCCGCAGCATCACCACATCGGCCATGCCGTAGGTGAGCCAGGCATTTGCGGGCAGGCCATCGCGGCCCGCGCGGCCGGTCTCCTGATAGTAGCCTTCCATGCTTTTTGGTAAATCCATGTGCGCCACGAAGCGCACATCGGGTTTGTCGATGCCCATGCCAAACGCGATGGTGGCCACCATCACCACGCCGTCTTCTTTGAGGAATCGCTGCTGGTTGGTTGAGCGCACCGATGTTTCCAGCCCGGCGTGATAGGGCAGCGCACACACGCCATTGGTGACCAGAAATCCCGCCGTCTCTTCTACCTTCTTTCGCGAGAGGCAATAGATGATGCCCGCATCGCCTTCGTGATCTTCCAGAAACGCGAGCAACTGTTTGCGCGGCTCATTTTTCTGCACCACGCGGTAGCGGATATTGGGCCGGTCAAAGCTCGCGACGAATTGTTTCGCTGATTCGAGTGCCAGCCGCTCGACGATTTCCTTCCTCGTTGGTGCGTCCGCCGTCGCGGTGAGCGCGATGCGCGGCACATTGGGAAAGCGCTCGTGCAGCATCGACAGCTGCCGATATTCGGGGCGAAAATCGTGGCCCCATTGCGACACGCAGTGCGCTTCGTCGATGGCGAATAATGAAATCGGCGTGCGTCCGAGGAGGTCGATAAAGCGCGACGTCAGCAGCCGCTCGGGCGCCACGTACAACAGATCAAGTTCATCGTTGAGCAGGCGCTGCTCTAACTGAGAAGCTGCGCGCGCATCGAGCGTGGAATTCAGGAATGCCGCTTTCACACCGAGCTGCAGCAAAGCTTCCACCTGATCCTGCATCAGCGCAATCAACGGCGAGACGACGATGGCCGTACCTTCGCGAGCCAATGCCGGAATCTGGAAACACAGCGATTTGCCGCCGCCGGTCGGCATCAGCACCAGCGCGTCGCCGCCGCCGATCAGGTGGTCGACGATGGCTTCCTGATTACCGCGAAACGCGGGGTAGCCGAATACAGTGTGAAGGATTTCCTGCGGTGAAGAATGGCTGCGGTTGGTCATGGTGTCATGATATTTCATCTGGGCTGTCATCTATTGCACCGTACTGTCGCAGTCCGTAGCAATTATCAAAGTTACTATCACTCCTATATTGCATCAACAGATAAATCCGGTGAGATCAACCATGAACCTTCGCGCAATTTTTTCGGCTGTCCTACCAATGCTGCTTATCGGGTGCGGTGGCGGCGGATCAGGCGGGCAATCAAGCGTCACCACACCGCCGCCAAAGCCATTCGTTGGCTCGGCCGCTGACTTCAACATGTTGTTCATGGGTAACAGCCACACATTCACCAACAATGTTCCCGGTATGGTTGCCGCGATGGTGCGCGCGGGCAAGCCCGGCAAAACGGTCTCGGCAACTGAAGCGCCGGTGTGGATGCATCTTGAAGAGCGGGCCAATGATGCAGATTCACTTTCGCTGCTACAGAGCCAGCGATGGACCCATGTCGTCTTGCAAGCGCAGAATTACAGTTTGAGCGGTCAGTTTTTTTATCCGACGACAGGTGCGGAAAAACTGGTGCGACTATCGCGCCAAACGGGCGCGCTACCGGTGCTATTTGCCGAATGGCCGCGCGTTGGCATCGCCGAAACGCAGATCACTCTCGACAAATACGTTTCCATCGCTGTGAAGGAGCCTGCTTGTGTCACGCCGATCCCGCAGGCATTTGATCTGTCGCGTGCGCGTTTTCCGACAATCACACTGCACAACGCTGACGGCAATCACTCCGTTCCTGCGGGAGCGTTTTTGGCGGCACTGGTTTTGTACGCGACCATTACCGGCGCATCGCCGACCGACTTGCCGTCAATCGCGGGATTCAATATCGACGCTGAAACCCAAGCGAAGTTGAGGAGTGTTGCGGGCGAGACGGTGCAAACAAACCCGCCGCGACTTTGGTGCCCGGCGGATCGACCGACTTTATAGCAATAAAACCAAAGATCGCCTATCCACAGCAGTTTCCAGCCATTTATAGGCTGGAAGGCTCGCCAGTGCTAGAGCTTGCCTTTTTTCAAAACAAATCCCACACAACTACAAGTTCATAAATCCCACATTAGACGACGCAAAGTTACCGATATTCGGTAACACCAGTCGCATATCGGGTTCACTCACGCCGAACCACCGCGCCAACGTGGCCGCGTATTGATCAACCGATGTGGTCGGCAGCAATCTGCCCGAACCGACTTCATCGTTGTTGTTCAGGCCCATCACCGGGAACGTGCCGTAATACTGCTGGCCCTTCACTGCGCCGCCCATGACGAAGTGATGCGCGCCCCAGCCGTGGTCGGAGCCGTCGCCGTTGGTGGTTAGCGTGCGACCGAAATCAGAACCGGTGAATGTGGTGACGCGATCCGAGATGCCGAGGCCGACAGTAGCGTTGTAGAAATAGGAGAGGGCGCCTGCCACCTGCGTGTGCAAACCGGGCTGTGTGGTGAGCTGGTCATCGTGCGTATCCCAGCCGCCGATGGACACAAAGAACACCTGACGTTTCGCGCCCAGCACGTTGCGCTGCGCAATCATGCGTGCGACCACCCGCAATTGCGCTGCGAGGCTGCTGGAAGCGAGGTCCGCAGGCAGCGGCAGATCCGGTGCAGTGGCGAGTGCCGCTGAAAGACTGACGTTGGCGTCGATGGAACGTTGTGTGGTGTCGGCCAAATCCTGCGTAAAGATATTCGCGCCGCCACTGGTGATGAGCGAACGCAGGCTGGCACTTGCGGATGTGGAGCCAAACAGGTTGCCGGTGATGCCGCTAATGGCCGTCGATCCCGATGCGCTGAGTTGATACGCGATCGTCGATTGTCCGGCCAGGAAAACAGCATTGCCGCTGATGGAATTACACGTAAATATGGTGCTGGCGTTTTGCGAGGCCAGTAAATCACCGATGCGGCCACCCCAGCCTTCGCGTGCGCCTTCCGGTGCGCTGGCCTGCCAGACTGATTGCTGATCGTTGTGCGAAAAAAGTTTTGGCGGCAGTGGCACCGAAAGATTGTTGTATTGAATCTTTGTCGTCGGCACGATCAGCGGGCCGACATTGGCCATCACCGCGAGCTTGCCGCTATCCCAGATTGGTTTTAATGCGCCCAGTTCGGTGGGCAATGCAAATTGGCGACCTGCATTGGCACCCGTTAGCGGCACGCTTGGTGTGAGCGGCAGTAATGCCGACAGCGGGCGGGCGATGGTTGGCCGCGCGGCGGTATAGGCCGCAAATGATGCGGTGTCAAACGGGATCACCGTGTTGTTGTGGTCGTTGGCACCATACAGAAACACACAAACCAGCGCGCGATAGTCGCTGGCCGTTTGTGCGGCAGCGGCACCGATGGTGGCGAGATTAAGCGCGAACGGTGCAGCAGTGCCGGCGATGGAAAGTCGGCCAGCGGTACGCAGAAACTCGCGGCGTGATTGATTGATATTTTTCGCAATGGCAGTCATGTCGATTCCTTGTCAATTCTGGAAAATATATTCAGGGCTCGACATCACAAGAAAGATGGCGAGGTTGACGCGGTTGCGCTGGTCTGTGGCGGCTGTAGTCGTACCGATATTGACTGACGTTATTGCCGCTCGGATAGTGGCGCGGGCCGCCGCGGAAAGATCTTTACCGATCAACAGCAGGCTCACGCGATCAATGAGTGCATCGGGATTGGCGGCGAGCGCCAGTTCAGCGCTGTAATCGGCCTGAATGTCGCGCACGCCGTTGGTCGTGGCGCCGATACCCGAGGTGATCACCCCGCGCATGTAATTGAGATATCCCGCGACCGATGTCTCATTGGTAATTTGCGCTTCAGGGGAAACCAGACCGACCGCGCCAACTTTACTGTTGGGTGGAATATAGCCGGGGCGGAAAAAATTGAACACAGACGGCGCATACATCGGCATTTGCGCAAGCTGCGTAGAAGGATCGCTGGTCGTGCCGAGCAGGAATCGACCATCGCGCGAAATCGCGTTGAACGCGCGCATCCACTGCACGAAGCGCACCGCAGG
>JANOQY010000030.1:0-8896 GCA_031414995.1 Betaproteobacteria bacterium | reverse complement strand
TGGTGCGGCAGGCGATGTCCGGCATCAAATTCGAGGCGGCGGGTGATGGAGATAGTCGATGACATGCCGCATTTTACAGCCTGACCCTCGTTACACGCGCCGGGTCGCATTGTATCGATCCACATGGCGCAGATGGCGCACGTTTGTATAGCGTATGTGGCGCTCGTTTTTTGTCCGGCAAGCCGCTAAAATATGCGTTATTGCACTGCACAAATACTCAAAATAATAATTTATGGCACTAATTGTTCAAAAGTACGGCGGCACCTCGATGGGTTCGCCAGAGCGTATTCGAGAAGTCGCCAAGCGCATCGCGCATTACCATTCACAGGGACACCAATTGGTCGTGGTGCCGTCGGCGATGTCCGGCGAAACCAATCGGCTGATTGGCTTGGCAAAAGAGCTGAGCCCCGAACCGCACGGACGCGAGCTTGATGTCATCGCCTCAACGGGTGAGCAAGTATCGGTTGGGTTGCTGGCACTCGCGCTGCAAACGCTTGGCCTGAAGGCAAAAAGCTACACCGGCTGGCAGGTAAAAATTCTTACCGATAGTGCCTTCACGAAAGCGCGCATTCTGTCGATTGAAGACGCCAACATCCGCGCCGATCTTGCCGATGGCTGCGTGGTGGTGGTGGCAGGTTTTCAGGGCATTGACGCCAACGGCAATATCACCACCCTCGGTCGCGGCGGTTCAGACACGACCGGCGTGGCAATTGCCGCCGCATTAGGCGCTGACGAATGCCAAATTTTTACCGATGTGGATGGCGTCTACACGACCGACCCGCGCGTGGTGCCTGAGGCCCGCAAACTCACCAGCATTACGTTTGAAGAAATGTTCGAGCTCGCCAGCCAAGGCTCAAAAGTGCTGCAAATTCGCTCTGTTGAATTCGCCGGCAAATACAAAGTAAAGCTGCGGGTGCTGTCGTCATTTACCAATTTCGATTCGAACGACACCGGCACGCTCATCACGTACGAGGAAGAAGACAATATGGAACAGCCCATCATTTCCGGCATCGCGTTTAATCGCGATGAAGCCAAACTCACTGTCACCGGCGTACCAGATCGTCCCGGTATTGCGTTTGCGATTCTCGGCCCGATTGCCGAAGCCAATATTGATGTCGATGTGATTATTCAAAATACTTCCTTCGATGGCATTACTGATTTTTCGTTTACGGTGCACCGCAACGATTACAACAAAGCGCTTGCGCTACTGAATGAAAAAGTAAAACCGGCAGTCAATGCAAAAGGTGTCTCGGGCGACAATAAAATCGCCAAGGTCTCACTGGTGGGCATCGGCATGCGCTCGCACGCGGGCGTGGCGGCGAAAATGTTCGAGTGTCTGGCCAATGAAAACGTCAACATCCAGATGATTTCGACGTCCGAAATTAAGACCTCCGTCGTCGTTGACGAAAAATATATGGAACTGGCCGTGCGTGCATTGCATCAGGTGTTCGAGTTGGATAAACTGCCAGCATAGTTACACTTTCTTTCTCACCCGAAGCCGCGCATCTTCAGACGATGTGCGGCTTCGTTGTTTTCAGGGGTTAGCCATGTTTGGATACAGACAGTCAAGAATTGCTGCGTGCGCAGCGCTGGGAGTTGCATTGATGAATACCGCTGCGATTGCGCAGGAAGATCCGTACTTGTGGCTGGAAGATGTAAATGGTGAAAAGGCCATCTCCTGGGTCAAGGAGCAGAACGCCAAGGCGCAAAAACTGCTTGAAGCCGAACCGCTGTTTGCCTCGATTCGCGACAAAACTCTTGAGGTGGTGAATTCGCGTGCGCGTATTCCCGCCATCGCAAAGCGCGGCGCGTTTTTTTATAACTTTTGGCAGGATGAAAAAAATATCCGCGGCGTGTGGCGCCGTACCACGATGGCGGAATACAAAAAGGCCGAACCGAAGTGGGAAACGGTGCTCGATTTGGATCAACTCGCGAAAAACGAGAAAGAAAATTGGGTATGGAAGGGATCGAGTTGCCTCTACCCGAATTACGACCGTTGCCTGCTGAACCTCTCGCGCGGTGGCGCAGATGCGAACGTAGTGCGCGAATTTGATGTTGTCACCAAAGCCTTCGTCGTCGGCGGTTTTGAAATGAAAGAAGCCAAGGGTGGTGCGGCGTGGGCTGATCGCGACACACTGCTGGTGCAAACCGATTTTGGTGCGGGCTCGCTTACCAAATCAGGGTATCCGCGCATCACCAAAGAATGGAAACGCGGCACGCCCATTGAAGCCGCAAAATTGATTTTTGAAGGCAAAGATGCCGACATCAGCGTATCGGCTTTTCAGGTTGACCAGAAAGGCTACAAGACCCGCCAGTTTGTGAGGCGCGGCGTCACGTTTTACACATCCGAGATGTATTTGCGGGAAGACGCCAAACTCAATAAGCTCACCAAGCTCGATGTACCGAGCGACGCCAATGCTTCCTACGGACACGGCATGTTGTGGGTGCGGCTGAAATCACCGTGGACGGTCGGCGGCAAGACCTACGCACAAGGCGCACTCATTGCGACAGACTTTGAGCGCTTCATGAAAGGCGAACGCAATTTTGAATTGTTGTTCGAGCCTAATGAACGGAAATCACTTGCAGGTTGGATGCTGACAAAAAATTATTTGGTTCTCAACGAACTCGACAACGTAAAAAATCGTCTCTACGAATTACAAAACAAAAATGGCAAATGGACGCGTCGTGAAATTACGCTGCCAGGCTTGGGCACGATAGGCGTATCGGCAATCGACGCAGATCAGTCCGATGATTATTTCCTCACGCTCACGGACTACCTGACGCCATCGACATGGTTTTTGGCGAAGGCCGGCAGCGACAAACGCGAAGCATTGAAATCATTGCCCGCTTTTTTTGATGCGAGCCCGTACAAGGTTGAGCAGTTTGAAGTTGCCTCGAAGGACGGTGAGCGCATTCCCTATTTTCTGTTGATGAACAAGAACACCAAATTCGATGGCAAAAATCCAACCTTGCTCTACGGATACGGCGGCTTCGAAGTATCGCAATTGCCGGGTTATTCGGCGACGGTCGGCAATGCATGGCTCAACAACGGCGGCGTTTATGTGGTGGCCAATATCCGCGGCGGCGGCGAATTCGGCCCGCGCTGGCATCAGGCGGGATTGAAAGCGAATCGTCAAAAGGTGTTCGATGATTTCATCGCAGTCGCAGAAGATTTGATCGCCAAAAAAATCACCGCGCCACGGCATCTCGCGATTTATGGCGGTAGCAACGGCGGCTTGCTGGTCGGCGCGGTTGCCGTGCAGCGCCCGGAATTGTTCAGGGCCGTGCTGTGCGCGGTGCCGCTACTCGATATGAAGCGCTACAACAAGCTGTTGGCGGGCGCGTCGTGGGTGGCAGAGTACGGCAACCCGGATGATCCAGCCGAGTGGGAATTCATCTCGAAATATTCGCCGTATCAAAACGTGAAAGCTGGCGTTACTTATCCGAAATTCATGTTCGTGACATCCACCCGCGATGACCGCGTTCACCCCGGCCACGCGCGCAAGATGATGGCACGCATGATGGAGCAGGGTCATGAAGTGCTCTATTACGAAAATATCGAGGGCGGCCACGCCGGTTCGGCAAACAACGCGCAATTGGCATATCGCACCGCGCTGCAATATTCATTCTTGCTGAAGGAATTGAAATAGCGGGAATAGTGGGAAATAGCGGAAAGGGCGATTCGTTTTTGACGGTGAAGGGCGGAAACGCGTACAATTCGGCCTTCGCGAAAGCGTTAGTTAGAGCAGCAGTCCGGAGACCTGGCCGAGTGGTCGAAGGCACTCCCCTGCTAAGGGAGCATGCGGTCAAAAACTGCATCGAGGGTTCGAATCCCTCGGTCTCCGCCAAGTGGCTATTGCTCTAATGTGCTGTTATAATTATGTTTTATGCGCTCGTAGCTCAGTTGGATAGAGTACTTGGCTACGAACCAAGGGGTCGTGGGTTCGAATCCTGCCGGGCGCACCAGTTTTAAACGCCACCTTCGGGTGGCGTTTTCATTTGTGCGTTTGAATGCGCCAAGTCTTGTTTGTAGCGAACAGCTTTCCAATTAAGCTGGCAAGAAAATACTAAAGGTGTAGCACGCCTAGCGATTGCGCTCACGTTCGGATCTTATTGGCTTTCGGTGCGCGAAGGGCCTGAATAGTCCTTTACGGCAATCTGGGCGAGAGAAATGCGAGCTTGCCCCTTTTTGCCTCTAGTGTGCGCTGGTCCCAATACAAATAAGCAATTCCGTTCGGTGGTACATTGCTCAAAATCCGACTTTGTTATGAAGTGTGACTGAATCCCAATTCTCGCCATACGGTTGACATGCTATAAGTTGAATACGGATAGTTTGAGTTGTATAGGAATGTCGGGTAACTAATGTTTGATAGAAGGACTGTTGTACCAAATAAACTCGGCATGGGAGCTTCCAGTTAACGCAATCTTGACGCAACCAAAGCGTGGCCAATTTATAAACGCAATTGAAACCACGAACGGTGCTAGATGGCCCGTGACCGTCGAGGACGCCGGGAAATTGGGCGCGCAATATTGGCATCGTACAGTGCAGCCCCACGCTGGCTCAGGCCTTGACAGGCATTGGAACTGGCCCAATATCTTGAAGTGGACAACAATCACTGAAAAATTGATGCAAAGAGACGTAGCGTTTCTTCAAATATGCGTGATGACTCCTTTTGGAACTCGTTTCCCCGTGGGGCAAGTGTTACTTTCTGATGGGTATCCATTCATTAGTGATGCTCGCAAACAAAGCGTCTTTCTCTGGTACCTTGCCAAAGCCCCAAGCGCTGCATTGATGTTGCATCAGTTACCAGTTGACCTCAAGCTACTTCGACCACTTGTTGACTTGGCGATTCAATTTAGTTACATGAGTGGATATGACGGTCGTATTTCACTTCACGCCGCAACAAGTGGAAACCAATCGTCGGATGAAAAGCTCTATTCGCAATATCAGCATATTGGGCTAGAGCCACATGGCGGTAAGGTCGGTCGTCTATTGCGTCGTCTTACATTGCGCAAAAACGACGGACGATACTTCTGCCTTGATGAACCGGAGGCACTAGACTTAAGCAAAAAGCTGGACTATCTTAGATAGTCAAAAGGAGCAAAGATGGTGATTAAGATGCCAATTACTAATGATCACAGTGTCGGGCAGAGCTTGTTTTCTGATGATGTTGGAGTTCGCAAAATCGAGGCCGCGTTCTTGCCACGGCTCGTTCGCCTTATGACGAGTTACTCTGTTGAACGAATGCAGCTTATGGTGAATTCCGGGGAATTCAATGAGGTCTTTCCTCTAGAAGATGATGCGGACATTCCTACGTCGGTTGGGCTGTTTCCGGCATCGAGGCCGTTCGACTATGCACAATGGAAAAGTGATCGTGCGAAAGATATGGCTTCCTCTATTGCGGCAGAATCTGTTTCGAACAACAGCAGTAAGATTGAACTCGCGCGGGAGGTATACAAAAATCAACTTCGCCTGACGTCTAATTTTTCGATCTTCTATGACTCGCCCGTACTATTTTTGAAAGAGCTTCCGAATTTAGCCGTCCCGTCAGAGATGGCGAAGCTTGATGTTGCGACGCTATCGATCGACCAGAGTGCGGCAACACGCGCTTTGGATGTGGCAGCGAATTACCACAAAGTTATATTGCAAGCTGGCTTTGATAAAATTACAGGCCCTGATAACAGCGCCGTAAACTATGATATGGACTATAAGACCTATGCCGACTGTTTCATTGAACTAGATGCAAGCTGGCCTCTATTTTCTATGGGTAAAATGCGTGCGCAGAGAGAAGTTGCATGAGCACAGTAATATTGGAAGAAAATGTAAACGCTAAGTCAGTAGCCGAGTTTTTAGCTGCAAATAAATTGAATTTCAGTGATGCAGGTGGAGTGTTTAACCTTAGATTCGCGGCGGCATCGGTTTTAGTAGACATAAGTATTTTTACCGGGTCGGGTTACATATCATTTCACGCTCGTTTGCCCAATATTGTCTCTCAGGAAAAACACGCTGATGTTTTGGTTTTATTGAATGCAATTTCACGAACTTTGGCGGTAGGTTCGTTTGAAATACAAAAGGGTCTCAGCGTCGTCGATTTTAAGACCGGATTGACGGCATTGAATACTACGGTTAGCTCGGAACTCCTTAAGCAGAGTTTTGACTGCTGTATTTTTCATGTAAATGTTTGTTATGGCGTTATTTCTGAACTAGTATCGGGCGGCATTTCCCTTGAAGAAGCAATAACTTGGTCTGACGCAGATTGGAACAAGAAGCCACCGTTAAAATTCGACAAACAGATCCAAATGTTGGCCCAATAGCGGTCGGCATTTTAGTGTCTCAATCAAGCATAATTCGCCTACATTCGTAAGCAAGCTTGGCAATCGTCTGTTTTGTAGTGATTTTTTGTTTCGCGCTTTACGAATCAAGGGATCATGGGTTCTAATCCTGCCAGGCGCGCCAGTACAAACGTCACCTTCGGGTGACGTTTTCATTTGTTCGCTCGAATGTGGCCAATCATGTTTTAGCGAGTTACTTTCCACGCACACGCTGTGATTTAATTAGATTCCTTAATCAAATCATTTAATGGTGCTTTTACCTTGAAATCCCTCAATGATGTGATTAGAATCCATAATCACATCATTTAATGAGCTGATTAGTGGTCTTTAAGTCTCCACAACGCTGGATCTGGCAAACCGCCGCTTGGCCGCCGCTTAGCTTTGATGCGCTTGCAGTCGCCGCTTCTCTCAACCGCGCCCGCAGCGAACTGGGAAAACTGCTGGGAAAAGCCGAGGCTGTCGGTGCCGCCGACATGTCGCTCACCGAGCGTGATATCTGGACGCAAGACGCGCTCGCCACATCGGCCATCGAGGGCGAGGTGCTGAATCTCGATGTGGTGCGTTCCTCCGTCGCGAGACGCCTCGGTATCGTCACCAGCTTTACGTCCGCAGTCCCGCGCAGCGTTGAAGGGCTTCTCGATGTGATGGAAGATGCCGCCAACAATTGGAATAACGATCTGACGGTGGACCGGCTTTGCGCTTGGCATACGGCACTATTTCCGCCGGGGCAGATCACACTGCGTCCAATCGACTCCGGCAAATTCAGAAGCGATGATGCGCCAATGCAAATCGTGAGTGGCCCGATTAGCCGCGAAAAGGTTCATTACGAAGCGCCGCCGTCTGCCGATGTTCCTGCGGAAATGCGCGAATTTATCGATTGGTTCAACACGTCACGCGCTGACGTTGGCACAGACGGGCTGGTGCGTGCCGCGTTAGCGCATTTATGGTTTGAATCCATTCACCCCTTCGAGGACGGCAATGGGCGCATCGGGCGGGCCATTATGGATATGGCTTTGTCGCAGGACATTGGACGCGCCTTTAGATTGCATGGGCTCTCCGAGGAACTGCGGCGCGGACAAGAGGATTATTACAACGCACTCAATCGCGTGCAGTGCGTCGAAGCCGAGCCGACCGCCTGGCTAGTTTGGCTTATCGATACTTTCCGCAACGCCTGCCAAACATCTTCAACGCTGGTTGATGAGGCGCTGGACAGAGCGCGATTCTGGTCGAAACATAAAGACGTCGATCTGAATGCGCGCCAGCGAAAGATGCTTAGCAAAATGCTTGAGGCCGGGCCAGGGCGATTTAGTGGCGGGATGACGCCGCGAACACATAAATCGATAACCAATGCAGGCGATGCGACTGCAACACGTGATCTCAAAGAATTGGTCGATAAAGGTTTGATGGTGCGGCGCGGTGCTGGGCGATCAACGCACTACGAATTGGCGCTTGACGGATGGGAATGGCAGCCTGACGAAATAGCAAATGCTGCAAAGGCGTAAATGTTAGATTGGGCTTAGCGGGTTCCACGGAGTCACTATTTGCGGTTGATGGTATAGTGCATACATTGTTATTACATGCGGTTCCATGCGATGAAAACCCTCCTACGCAAAATCGGCAATTCCCGCGGCGTGTTGATTCCCGCGCCGCTGCTCGCCGCGTGCGAAATTACGGATGAAGTCGAGCTCACTATCGAAGCCGGCAGGCTTATCGTTGCGCCGGTGAGACCGGCCCGAGACGGTTGGTTTGACCATTACGATGCCTCAAAGGACAAAGCCATTTGGCCGGAGTCCAGCGAACTGAGTTCGGTGACTGAATGGGAATGGTAAAGCGCGGCGAAGTCTACTGGGTCAATCTCGATCCAACCGTAGGCAGTGAAATCAAGAAAACGCGCCCGGCGCTGATCATTTCCCCTGATGACATGAACAGTGCGCTTCCGCGCGTTATTGTTGCACCGCTAACCAGTGCAGGTCAGGCATTGGGATGTCGGCCTGAAGTGAAATTCAAGGGCAAGCGGGCGCGCATACTGCTGGACCAATTGCGATGCGTCGATAAAGTTCGGCTGGTCGGAAAACTTGGGCAGATTGATGCGGCTGTTTGGCATCCTGTGTTGATGCAGATGTTGGCTTAAAAGGAGATTTTTATGGGCTTACTTGATGGTGTCCTTGGCAATTCGTCGAAAATTGATCCGGCTAAAATTCAGGAAGAATTCAGTCAGATTCTCGCACCTGAGGAACGGGTTGAGCATGCGTACCAACTCATCCGCGACTACTTCGTATTCACCAACAAGCGTTTTGTGCTGGTCGATAAGCAGGGCGTGACGGGAAGCAAGGTCGAGTATCACTCCATCCCGTACAAGAGCATCACGCACTTCAGCGTTGAAACAGGCGGCACCTTTGATCTGGATGCGGAGCTGAAAATATGGATATCCAGCACGTCTGCGCCCATTCAGAAACGATTCAATAAGAAGCTGAGCATTTATGAAGTGCAAAGCGTGCTGGCGAGTTACGTGCTTCAATGAAGTATCGTAGATCGCCTATCCACGGGCTTCTTCGGATGTTTT
>JANOQY010000029.1:0-2074 GCA_031414995.1 Betaproteobacteria bacterium | reverse complement strand
AAAAATGCGGCATCGTCGAGCGCCTTCAAGGCATCAATTCGTGCGGGCGATGACACCCACACCATCGAATAATCCTTCGCGCCTCCATGCGGCAACAATGCAGCAGGCCCCTCCGGCGTGAAGCGTTCATACGCCGTACCGCGATGCGGCGAATCGGTTTCGATATGGCCCAGCAGCGCCGATTGGCCGTAGTCTTTCTCAGTGATCGAAATTGCGGGAACCTTACCGAGATTAGCACCGCCATCGGCCAGCACCACCACAGCGGCTTCGCGAACTTGCTCGCTACCTGCCTGTGTGAAGCGGATATCAACGTGATCACCCCGCTGTTCAAAAGCCGTGACCACAGCGCCACGAAGGACTTCAATTTGTTGCTGCTCAAGCTGTTCGTCTAGCGCCGTTTGCAAGTCTGCATAAGACAGCACATAACCCAGCGCAGGCACGCCGCCATCTTCGCGTGTGATCAGCGAGCGTCCGAAGCCACCCTTTTGCGAAGTGTGAATGGCGTGAATTTCTGTCGCGCTCAGGTTTGCATTCCAAACGTTGGCTGCGTCGAGAATGTCGCGGCTGCCGTGCGAGAGTGCGAGTGAGCGCGTTTCGCGCGAGGGGCCTTCGCGGGCTTCCATCAACGAGACATTCAAGCCCTGACGTTTTGCGAGCAATGCAAATGTGGCGCCGACGGGGCCGGCACCGATGATGATGATTTCAGGCATTTGTGATTGCTTCACCTGCGGCCAACTGAAGCGATATTGAACTCCCCACTGCCGTCGTCCTCGCGCACGCGGGGACCCAGTGACTTCCACCAAACGGCGCTGGATTCCCGCCTTCGCGGGAACGACGAATAAACGTGTTTCTCAATTGCCACGCTCACGTTTCACTCGCAAGTCAACGCCTCCACATCCTTCACCGATTTCGGACAAGACGCCGTCAGATTGGTATTGCCCTTCTTGGTGACGAGGATGTCATCTTCAATCCGCACACCGATATCCCAAAAATGCTTGGGCACGTTATCCGCCGGGCGAATGTACAAGCCCGGCTCAACCGTCAACACCATACCCGGCTCCAGCGACACCCATTTGCCATCGCGATGCTTGTACGCACCCGCATCATGCACATCCAGCCCCAACCAATGGCCGGCGCGGTGCATGTAGAACTGCTTGTAAGTTTCCTTCTCGACCACGCTGGCGAGCGAGCCCTTGCAAAGCTTCAAATCGATCAGTCCTTGCGCGAGCACGTTCACCGCGACTTCGTGATATTTCCCAAACGGCGCGCCCGGCTTCACGGCCTTGATACACGCAAGCTGTGATTCGAGCACCAGCTCATAAATATCTTTTTGCGGCCCGCTGAATTTGCCTGCGACCGGGAAGGTACGCGTGATGTCGGCGGCGTAGCTTTCCAGCTCACACCCGGCGTCGATCAACATCAAGTCGCCCTTTTTTAGCGGCGCGGAATTTTCACGGTAATGCAGCACGCAGGCATTGCCGCCGGTGGCCACGATGCTGCCGTAAGCCGGCTGGCGCGCGCCATTTTTCACAAACTCATGCAGCAATTCCGCCTCGACCTGATATTCGAACATGCCCGGCTTGGCCATGCGCATGGCGCGGATATGGGCGTTCGATGAGATCTTGCCCGCACGCGCCATGATGTCGATCTCGACTTCATCTTTAATCAAACGCATCTGGCCCAGTGCCATGCGCACGTCACGCAATTCAGCCGGTGCTGAAATCCCCTGACGCACCTTCGCACGCACCGCATTCAGCCAGCGTGTGACCGAAGCATCCCACTCAGCAGATGCGCCGAGCGGTGTATGGATGACAGCCTCATCGGCCATCAAATCGGGAATGCGGGCCTCCAATTCGGAGAGCGGATAGGTCTCGTCGAAATCAAAAACTTCCTTCGCCATCGTCGGACCAAAACGAAAGCCATCCCAGATTTCGCGTTCCAGATTTTTCTCGCGGCAAAACAAAATCTGGCGCGGCTTCTTGCCCAGCGTGATCGCCACCACCGCCTCCGGCTCGCGGAAGCCGGTGAGGTAATAAAACGCGCTATCCCAACGGTAATCGTAATGCGCATCGGC
>JANOQY010000028.1:0-8549 GCA_031414995.1 Betaproteobacteria bacterium | reverse complement strand
GCGCTGATCGCGTCGCGGCGCAAGATTTTAGTTTTCCTGTCTTTTGTATTGCTGGTGGTGCTGGTGATGGGAACGCTGATGTATGTCATCGAGGGGCCGGCGAACGGCTTTACCAGCATTCCGGTATCAGTCTACTGGGCCATCACCACTATGACCACCGTCGGCTTCGGCGATATCACGCCCAAGACCGACCTCGGGCGGCTGGTGGCTTCGGTGATGATGTTGATGGGCTGGGGCACGTTGGCGGTGCCCACCGGCATCGTCAGCGCCGAATTCACCGCACAGCGTTTCCACGGTTGGAGCGACGTGCCGACCACACGCACCTGCCACGAGTGCCTGAGCGAAGGGCATTTGGCTCAGGCCAAGTTTTGCCGCGATTGCGGCGCACCGTTGCCGGCATACCAGCACGATGTGCCAGGCTGAGCTTGACGATGTGCCGTCCGGCACGCGCGCTCGAATCAACGGTTGGTTCGCATTCCCTGCGCGTAAATCATCAAGCCTCAGGACCCCAAAGGGAACTTCTAATAACCTAAATTCCGTTCGCCCTGAGGTATCGAAGGGCTTAGTGGGCTAAGTTGAATCAATGACTTAGCTCATCGGTGCTTCGATACCTCAGCACGAACGGGGGTTTTTAGAAGTTTCCCAAATCGTAGATCGCCATTTGACGAGCCTCTTCAGCCATTTTCTGCCTGCAAGCCGCGCCAGTCTTTGAGTTTTGCCAATCCCGCTAACGCTGCCGCTTCCCCGCAATCCACCGGTCCACAGCCGCCTCCAGCACACTGAGCGGCACCGAGCCATGCGTGAGAATTTCATCGTGAAACTCACGAATGTCGAATTTCTTGCCGAGCGCTTTTTCGGCGCGGGTGCGAAGTTCACGGATCTTGATCTCGCCGATCTTGTAGCTGAGCGCCTGGCCGGGAGTGCCGATGTAGCGCTCCACTTCCTGCGTGGCGACGATTTCACCTTGCGGGACGTTCTCCAGGAAATAGGCAATCGCCTGTTCGCGGGTCCAGCCCTTGGCGTGCAGGCCGGTATCCACCACCAGCCGCACGGCGCGCCATATTTCGAGGGAAAGCCGGCCCACGTATTGCCAGGGGTCATCATAGAGGCCCATCTCTTCACCCAGCAATTCGCTGTAGAGGCCCCACCCTTCGCTGTAGGCACCGCTGCCACCGAAGCGACGAAACGCCGGCAATGACGCATGCTCACGGGAGAGGCTCCCCTCAAAGTGGTGCCCTGGGATCGCCTCATGCAGGAAGATGGGGGTGATGCTGAAGCGCGTGCGTGTTTCCGGCTGGTAGGCGTTGTAATAGAAAATTCCCGGCCGCGATCCATCCGGCGTGCCACCCCAATACTGGGCCGGCGCCGCGGCGACTTCACGAAATGCCTCGACGGGTCGAATCTCGAACGGCGTCTTCGGCAGCCGGCCGAAAAACGCCGGCACCCTGGCATCCACAAGCGGGCGCAGGCTTTCGTACGCCGCCTGGATTTCCTCGCGGGTTTTGAAGCGCAGCTCAGGGGCCGTATTCAGGTGTGCGATGAATTCCTTGAGCGTGCCTTTGAAACCGGTGCGCGTTTTTGCCGTTTCGAGCAGCGCACGAATGCGTGCGACTTCATTGAGGCCAATGGTGTGAATCGCCTCGGGCGTGAGGTCGGTGGTGGTCGACGTCTTCGCCTGGAAGGCGTACCACGCCTTGCCGCCCGGTATGGCGGATAGCCCCACGCTGTCGCGGCTGGCCGGCAGATAAGTGTCGCGCATGAACGTGAGCAAACGGCGGTGCGCTGGCGCCATCGTTTCTCGCACCAGCTTCGTGTAGGCGGCTGTCAGGCGTTTCTGCTCTTCCTCAGTCACGCCGACCGGGAATTTTTTCACCGGCGAGAAGTAGACATTCTTGTCGAGGTCATCGTTGGCGAGCTCTTCCAATTGCGGCAGCATCGGCAGCACCAGCGCCTTCGGCAGCACCACACCCACCTTGATGCCTTCGCGCATATCCTTCATCCAGCCGTCGATCACCGCGGGGATTGACGCGGCGCGCGCGAGCCAGTTGTCGTAGTCCTTCACGGTGCGAAATGGTTGGGCGGCGCGACCGGAACCGAACTGCGCGAACAACAGGTGCGGGCCAAAAATCTGGTTGATCGGGACGAGATGCGATGGAAACTTCAACTCATCCAGCGATTGCTGCAAGTTATAGCGCAGCAGGTCGACGCTGATGCGGTCTTCGGCGGGCAGGCCGGCCGGATCAAACTCGGCGGTGCGCGCCAGGTACTTTTCCGCGATGCGTTTGCTCGTTGCCCGTCGCTCGGCGGAGGTCACCGCCGCGTAACGATCATTGAATCGATTGTCCCCGGTGAACGTGGCGAGTATGGGGTTCGCCTGCAGGTTTTCTTCCCAATACTCGGCATAGAGCTGGTTCAGCTTCTCCGGCATGGCCGGGGTCTTCGCCAAGGCGAGCACCGGCGCGATGAGAAAAATTGCGGCGAGATAGATGGAGGAGCGGAGGTTTGCATTCATATTGGCGTGAGTGGATTTGACTTGGCGGTGGCGCAGAATAACTAAAAGGGATCAGGCTCGAATTTCTTAGCAAACCCTAGCATCCACGAGCCTTTCCAGCCATTTTCGGCCCACGAGGATCGCCGATGCTAGTGAAAGTCAAAGGCGTAAGGGTCGATATTTCCGCAGAAAATCGAACCTGGCCCTTTAGCTTCCCTGCGTGACCGACTGAGCCTGCAGGACGGCCGAAGCTAGGGCTTGGCCGGTTTCGACTGGCCTTCCCAGATCACCATTTCGCTGGCAATGAACTGGCCTTCCTTGCCCCACGGTTCCTCCTTGAACGGGGCGACTTCCTTGCCTTCCATGCGCAGGTAAGTGCCCACGCGGATGTCGGTGGGCTTGGCGGGCTTCTTCGTTTCCAGTACCGAGAACTTGGTCGAATCCGTCCAGCAGGCTTTGCGTTCCGTGTTGTTGTTCCAACCGATGTAGACACACTTGGCCTTCGCATCGACCTTGGTGACGTCGCCCGCGATGCCGGCGCCGACCGCGAGGCCGCTCCCCAGGGTCAGTGTTGCGGCGAAAAGGATTCTAAGCGGCAGGCTGTTCATGAATTTCTCCAGATGGGCGGTACGTGCAGCCGATTATAGCTTCCCTTCCCAGGTCGGCGAATCAAAGGACCAGGCTCTGAAGATATATAGACTGCGGCCACTCGGGCTCATGTCCTCAATGCGCGATTGCGGCTGGCCTAATTCTTCCGAAATTGTTCCGTCGAAAAAAGGTGTCACTAGAGGCACCCGGCACCGCAACTAAGGTCTTCGCATCAAAGGCGACCGAAAACTAGCGCTAAAACTCCAGCACCGGCGCGGCGCTCCGGGCATTTATCGTCCCTGAGGCGCGCCCATGCTGGGGAGGCACCGTCTGCTCAGGTTGAAATTGCCGGCGTAGTTGAAAAGCCGCTTCGAACAGGCTCAGGTGTTCCGGCTTGTCTGCACCGGCGGCAATGACCTTGTTCAGCCACGCGGACGTATTGTGTTCCGGCCATTTGCCTGCATTGCTGCTGCGCATCGCCGCGAGGGCACCGGCAAATTGCTGCCACCGATCCGGAACCGCCTGCTTGAAATACAGGACCGACACAATATCGGCAAGCGCTTCGCCCCAGTTCTCCAACGCCCCGCTCTTGACGACCGAGAAGTACCCCTGGATCGTCACATTTTCATCCGTGACTCCTGGCGGCAGGACCCGCTCAAATCGGCGCCGAATGTAGGCTTCACGTTGTTCGATGCAGTGGGTTATTTCATGCACCGCAATTGAGTTGAGCCATATCGGCATGTCGTGTGCGGACACCGGCGCGAAAAATTGAACGAGACCTTCTTCAGGCTTGGCGTTGTAGTAGACAACGCAGACACCGTCGCCGAGGCGCAGGCCCGCGGCCATCAGCGGCAACTTGACACCCTCTTTCTGTGCGTCAAACACGGCCACTTCCATTTGCTCGGCTTTCAATTGCGGGGACATTTCCGCAATGGCATTGCGCAACTGATCCGCCGTCGGGTATGGCGCAGACCATACCGAAACACAAAACAACAGCCCAAGGACTGTTGGCCCAATTCGCCAAGCTCGCTTCATCATCCCCTCCGTAGGAAAGATAAGCATTCCGTTTTCCACAACTGCGCGTTTGTTCGCGCGTGGTTCATTGCGTGTCTGCCTCCCGGGCGCCTTTCACCAGCACGCCGCTTTGATCAATATAACCAGCGCATGTGGTTCGCAATGATGAGAGTAGGGTGCCAAATTACCGTCATTTCCGTATTGACGGGAATCCAGAGTTACATGGGCGCGTGATATCTGATCTTGCGATCAAAGAGGCCGGACTTGTGTGCCGCATGGTCGCGGAAAGCGCGGCGCGGCGCGCGCAGGTGTCGTGGTTCAGCGCGCTGGTGTCGCGGGAGGAAAGTTCTGCCGGAAATCTATTCCGCGCTGAACGCAGTCGGCGTGCGCACGGCTGAAACCATCGCCATGGCGCAAGGCCAGAAGAAAAGCCGCATCGTCGCTTGGCGGTCTTGGTGAAACAATGAGTGTGACACCAAGCGGGTGGGCAAAGCGTAGCGTGCCCGCAACCGAACGTCCGCGTGAGCACGCTACGCTTTGCCCACCCTACCACCCTACTATTGTTCCAGTGCTCAAAGTTACGCCACGGGTTCAGGTACCCATTCTGCTTTCAGGTTTGCGGGAATGATTGGTGACTCGCGCAAGACGACGGGGTCCGGTCTCCGATGTCGAAGGGCTCGATGGACGAGCCCTTCGACGCGTTCGGGGCGAATAGGGCAATGCGGCGATCGAACCGGATTGGCGGCAGATACCCGGTACTAGGAAAGTTCGGCGCAGATGTCCCTGACATGCCCGCGGATAGGTTCCAGTGTACCGACGCCGTCCGGTGCAATGCTGAGGACCGTACGGCCGTTGATATACCTCGTCGAAGGTCCGGCAGGAATATCAGTCGGGAACATGACGAGCAGCGCGGCACCATCGCTTGTTTGCTTCAATGTCCCGTCTGGGTAAAAGATGTTTTCCTGATGGGAGCCTTGCGACTTCTGGAACACTGACTTGCCGGTGGTGGCGTTCGTCAATCGAAAGTTGTACCCCTTTCCCGAGTACACGACGTTAAAAAGACCATTTTCGTCCGTGAACTCCTTCACGTTTATTTTGGCACCTGACCCATCTATGGTCAGAGGAAAGCCGGGGCAGGCCAGGCCAGCGTCAAAAGTGACTGAAAAATCCGGAAAAACGGTTGGTTTCGCACTGGCGCCCAGCGACCCCACCGACAACAAGACACCGATGAGAGTTGAAAAGATTTTGCGTTTATTGACAGCATTCATGGTCGTTCTCCTGGTTAACGTTTACGTGAGTCGGCATGAGGTCGCCGATGACCGCACTATCGCTTGCACGAGCGATCCCCGTCCTTTAACCGTCTGAATGCGCCTGAAACGTTATGAAACGGTTCGCGCTAAAATAACCTCGCAGCAATCTCGCCGCGACGAAAGGGCCAATGGCGCAACGCTACCGATTTGACCGGATTGAGGTTCGTCCCTCAGAGCGCGCGCTGCTGATTGACGGCGTTCCCGTCGAACTGGGTTCGCGTGCGTTCGATCTATTGCTGGCGCTCATCAAGCATGGCGACCGCGTGGTGACCAAGGACGAGCTCCTGGAAATGGTCTGGCCGGGTCTGGTGGTGGAGGAAAACAATCTGGCGGCGCAGGTATCGACTTTGCGCCGCTTGCTCGGGCCGAAGGCGATAGCAACAATCCCCTCACGCGGGTATCAATTCTCTCTGGAAGAAACCGCAGCGTCCGCTACCGCAGTTGCTGCGCTGCCGCCCGTTGCCGAGCCGAAGGCCAGTAAAAGCCCTAATCATTCGCCACGAGTTGATCGCCGGCAGGTGCCGAGCAAAGCCGCACCCGCGGTGCTGACCATCGCCGAGCGTGCCGCCGTGCTGGGCGGGTATCCGCTTGCGGACGCGGTCAACGCGTCCCCGTTGTCGGTTGCGGTATTGCCGTTTGCCAATCTCACTGGCGACGCCAATGACGAGTATTTCTCAGACGGCCTCGCGGACCAATTGCTCAATGTGCTGGCAAAGATCAAGGGGCTGCGCGTCGTCGCGCGGACCTCCTCTTTCTCGTTCAAAGGCAAGAATGTGGACATCGCCACCATTGGCGCCAGGCTCGGCGTGGCCCACGTTGTTGAAGGCAGCGTGAAGAAAAGCGGCAATCGGCTGCGCATTTCGGTGCAGTTGGTGAAAGTCGCCGACAGTTCGCCCCTGTGGTCTGAAATCTACGATCGCACCCTCGACGACATCTTCGCCGTGCAGGACGATATCGCGCAATTTGTGCTGGCCGAGCTCCGCGCCAGACTCATGCATCAATCGCCGGGCAAAATTGAGCTTCGTCGCGTCGAGACGGAAGTCGCGACCGCGGCAGCCAGAGATCGAAGTCGCAACAGTGAAGCAAACCGGCTCTACATGCAGGCGCGCTTTCTGATGAATCGACATGGCAGCGACGACGTACTGAAGTGCATCGGCTATCTGCGTCAGGCGCTGGCTGTCGACCCCGGTTACGCGCAAGGATGGGCCGCACTATCCCATGCGTTGGTGACGGCTGCAGATCTGGGGTCGGCCCCGGTGGGCGAATGTGCTGCCGATGCTCTCAAAGCGGTAGAACGCGCATTGGCGCTGGAGCCCGATCTTGTCGATGGTCACGTGGCGATGTGCACGTACCAAACCATGCACGCGTGGGACTGGCACGTTGCAGTCGCTTCCGCGCAGCGCGCCCTGACGATAGCGCCTGACGACGTCGGCGCGCTAAAAGAGGCCGCGAGGCTTTACTACGCGCTCGGTCGGTCGCAGGAAGCGCTGGGCCATGCCGAGCGCGCCATCACTCTGGACCCGCTCAACTCCGTTTGCTATTGGTACCTCGCGTCGGCCTTGGGCGTTTTGGGGAGAATAGCGGAGGCCGAAACGGCAATCCGCAAGGCGCTCGAACTCTCTCCGGATGCGCCCAGCCTGCATTTTCGCCTCGCATTTTTCCTGGAACGGCAGGGGCGGCATGACGAGGCACTCGCAGAAGCAAATCGCGAGCGGGCCGACTGGGGTCGCCTTTTTGCCCTCGGCATACTGCATTTTCGCCAGGGCAATCTGGCCGAAGCAGACCGCGCCTTGAACACGCTCATTGAACGTTGCGGTGAGAGCGCCTGTATTCAGATCGCGATGAACTATTGCGTGCGCGGTGATGGCGACCACGCGTTTGAATGGCTAGAGCGGGCCTATGTGCTGCGCGACACGGGGCTGTCGTACGTGAAGTCCGGATGGCTCACGCACCCGATTCAGGCAGATCCACGTTGGCCTTTGTTTCTGAAGAAAATGGGGTTTGACGAGTAACGCAGCACCAAACCGGCCACATCGAATGATCGAGACACGATGAGGGTCGGGTCTTGCCTGTTGCCTGATGAAACAAGAGGCAAGCCCTGAGTTGTCTCGTGTTACCGCGAAAATGGTTTGAGGGGAGGATGTATGAACAAGATCAAGTATTCGGTTAAATGCAAACCCCAGCCACGGCCGTGGCCTTCTTGTTTCTCCTGAGCAAGCCCGTGCGTTTCAACCAGGCAGAGCGGGATAGTCTGTGTAGCCCTTTGCACCCGGCGTATAGAAGGTCGACATATCCGGCGCGTTGAGTGCGGCATCTTTTTGCATGCGCGTGACCAAATCCGGGTTAGCCAAAAATGCGCGGGCAAAGGCGATCATATCTGCCTGACCTTCGTCGAGCGCGGCTTGTGCTGACGCAGCATCAAATCCACCTGCAAGGATGAAGGGTCCATCGAAGGCGTGGCGCAGCGCGAGCTTGAACGCGGCTGGCACGGGCGGCGCACCCATGGCTGAATGGTCGAGCACATGCAGATAGGCGAGTTTCAGCGCGGAGAGTTCTTTGACCAATGCCAGGTACTGCGGCTCCACTTCGGGGAATGGGCCGGTCGCATTGAACACACCGTACGGGGAGAGTCGGATGCCGACCCGTTCCGCACCGATTGCCGCCACGCTTGCCCGGGCGACTTCCAGCGCAAAGCGATTGCGCGCCGTGATCGAGCCGCCATAGCCATCGGTACGCGTATTGACGTTGGCATTTAGAAACTGCTCGATCAAGTAACCGTTCGCGGCATGTAGTTCCACGCCGTCGAACCCTGCATCAATAGCGAGTTTGGCTGCATTGGAGTACTCATTTACCGCGTGATCGATATCGGCCTGCGTCATCGCGCGCGGCTGGCTATGCGGCTGCATGCCCTTGCTATCGGTGTACATCTCGCCGGGGCAGATCACATCTGTCGGGCCGACGACCTCCGCGCCCACTGGCAGATTGGCGGCCTGAGTCACGCGGCCGGTGTGCATGTACTGGATAAATATCTTTCCGCCTTTGGCATGCACGGCCTCGGTTGTCAGTTTCCAGCCTGCCACTTGTGCCGCATTAAACAAACCGGGGATGCGCGGATAACCTAATCCATTTGCGGACGGCGAGGTGCC
>JANOQY010000027.1:0-4311 GCA_031414995.1 Betaproteobacteria bacterium | reverse complement strand
AACGGCGAGCCGCCAAGCCGCCAGTTATCTCGCGCAGTTTCGTGCGAATCAATCACTCCTGGAGGCAGAAAAGTTTGGCGCTTTCAATCGTATGTCCGCTTTTGTAGTGCATGATTTAAAAAATCTCATCGCCCAACTTGCCCTACTCCTTAAAAATGCCGAGCGGCATCGCGATAATCCCGAATTTCAACGCGACATGCTGGAGACCATTGAACACGTTGTGACACGTATGAATCATTTGATGCTACAACTCACAACCGGCGCGACACCGGCAGCCAACCCAAGACAGGTTGACGTTCGTGAGTTGATTAATCGTGTTGTCGTCACAAAGCGTGAATACGCTGCGGCTATTGTTGTTGAATCGGGTGGTTCTCTACGGGCACTTGCACACGAAGAGCATATTGAACGTGTAATTGGCCACGTGGTTCAGAATGCAATCGAAGCAACGGGCGATACAGGCTCGCCGATAACATTACGTGCGTATCATGAAAATCATTTTGCGGTGATAGAAGTGGTGGATGAAGGTATTGGTATGACAGAAGAATTTGTGCGTGAGAGATTATTCCGACCGTTCCAAACGACAAAACCCCACGGAATGGGCATCGGTATGAACGAGAGTTTTCAGTACGTCAGCGGGATTGGCGGTCGAATCATGGTGGACAGCGTCGTAAACTCTGGCACCAGATTCCGTATTTTTCTTCGCATCGCAAGCAATTCACAGATACCCGATCAATTGCAAGAAAGCCTATGAGCGACACCAAGCGAAAACCATTGCTAATCGTCGAGGATGATCCGGCGCTGCAAAAGCAGATGCGGTGGGCATTTGATCGTAACGAAGTTCTGGTAGCGAGCGATTCCGAGAGTGCGATTAACCAGCTTCGCAGACATGAGCCCGCGGTGATCACGATGGACTTGGGATTGCCGCCCCATCCGAACGATCCAACGGAGGGATTTGCGCTCCTTCAGCAGATCCTTGCACTCGCCCCACAAACGAAGGTAATCGTACTTACCGGGCAGAATGATCGTGCGAACGCGTTAAAAGCGATTCAGCTTGGTGCCTACGATTTTTACGCAAAACCGTTTGAGCCAGAGTTGCTTTCACTCACCATTGAGCGTGCGTTTTGCCTGTACGAACTTCAGGAGGAAAATCGGCGATTGCAAACGCTCGCAAAGCCTGCTGGTTTTGCGGGAATCATCACTCGCGACGCAGAGATGCTGAGAATTTGCCGCACCGCAGAAAAAGTAGCGCCGACCACGGCGACGATTCTACTTCTGGGCGAATCGGGAACCGGCAAAGAACTGGTCGCGCGGGCATTGCACGACCTTTCACCGCGCCGCAAGGAGCGGTGGGTGGCGATTAACTGCGCGGCAATTCCCGAGGCGCTGCTTGAAAGCGAATTATTTGGCTACGAGAAAGGTGCATTTACGGGTGCCACGAAGCAAACACTGGGGAAAATAGAGATAGCCAACAAAGGCACCCTTTTTCTGGATGAAATTGGGGACCTTTCTCTTCCCTTGCAAGGAAAGCTACTGCGTTTTCTACAAGAGCGGGTCATTGAGCGGGTGGGTGGGCGCGAAGAAATTCCCGTCGATGTTCGTATCGTCTGTGCGACCCACCAAAATCTCAAAGAAATGATTGCGCAGGGAAACTTTCGTGAAGACCTATATTTTCGACTTGCGGAGATCGTGATCGAAATTCCACCGCTGCGAAAGCGTCTGGGCGATGCAGGCCTCCTTGCGCATGCATTCGTCCGACGTTTTGCCGACGAACAACATCGCGGCTCGCTCACATTGTCGCCAGATGCCATGGACGCGATAGAAGCACATCCATGGACGGGCAACGTACGCGAGCTCGAGAATTGCATCAAACGTGCAGTCATCATGGCAGACGGGAGCGTCATTGCGAGCGCTGATCTTGGCTTAAATGGCGAACTGCAAAGCCCGATACTAAACCTTCGCCAGGTACGCGATGCGGCTGAGAAACAGGCAGTCGTACGCGTGCTGGGGAGATCTGACGGCAACCTGAGCAAGGCTGCCGAATTGCTCGGAATCAGCCGACCGACGCTTTACGAACTTCTTGATCGATTCGGCTTGCGCTGATAAATTGCGCGCGCTGGCAGCCAATACAAATACAGGATTAAGCATGAATAGCAGCGTAATAAGTAACGTATCGAAATGGGCGGTGGCACTGACAGCGATGGTGGCTTTGCTGGGTGCGTGCAGCGATGACCGACCGGACGCGCTAATCGCGTCAGCGAAAGAATATCTCGGCAAAAAGGAGTATTCGGCAGCTTCCATTCAGTTAAAAAACGCACTCAAGGCCAACGACAGCGGTGAGATCCGATTTCTATTGGGGAAAGCGTTGATTGGTTTGGGTGATTACACGGCTGCGCAGATTCAATTGCGACAGGCGCTGGAAGCGAAATATTCGACGGACGCCATTTATCCGGAGCTTTCAAAAGTGATGCTGGGCATTGGCGATCATAAGAAATTGGTAGCGGAATTCGGAAGTTTGCAGGTTAAGGATGCCGAACAACAGGCGTCGATTAAATCTGACGTTGGCGAAGGGTATCTGGCGTTGGGACAACCCAAGGAAGCGCGCGAGGCATTTTTGGCCGCGCTCACAAGCGTACCGGGCTACCCGCGGGCTCGCGTTGGCGAGGCCCGGAATATGGCGGCAATTGGCGACCTCGCTGGAGCGATGGTGATCGCGAACGACATCCTTACCAAGCAACCTGAGTCGCCATACGCGCTTGCGTTAAAGGCAGATTTGCTCTCGGCGCAAGGGAAACCGGAGGAAGCGGCAGCGACATTGACAGCTCTCGTCAACGTGATGCCACTTAACGGTCAAGCGCGATTCACACTGGTATCACTGTTGATCAGCGCCGGAAAGTTTGATCTGGCCAGTGCCGCTATTGTTGAAATGAAAAAAGTATTGCCACGCGATGTGCGAAGTAAGTATTTGGAGGCACTGGTGGCATTCAGGCAAAACGAACCCGCGAAGGCAAGAGATGCCGTGCTGGCGGTGCTAAATGTAATCCCCGAGCCGGGGCCGGCGATGCTGTTGGCAGGGGCGGCAGAATATCAGCTTGGCTCACTTTCGACGGCAGCAGACTATCTGCGTAAGGTAATCGCAAAGTTTCCGAATAACTTGTACGCCCGAAACTTATTGGTCGCAACCTACCTGCGGCAGGGCCAGCCAGGCAAGGCGGAGGACGCAATCACCCCAGCACTCGCACTCGCGCCAAATGACCCAACTATCCTGCGCGCAGCTGGCGAGGTGGCACTCGCGAACAATAAGCTCAAGGATGCCGCCACGTACTATGACCGGGCGTTGGTGTTGGAAAAAGACAATTCCGCCATTAAGACCAGATTGGCCCAGATCCGACTTGCGAGTGGTGAAACCGAACGCGCGCTTGCAGATCTTGAAGCCACATCCGGACTCGACAAAACCCAGCATCAGTCTGACCTATCGTTGATCGCTACATACGTGACACGAAAGGAATTCGATAAAGCGCTCGCGGCCGTTGCAACGCTCGAGAAAAAGCTACCTTCCGACCCGCTGACGTTCAGCATCAAAGGTGCCGTCTACGCAGCCAAAAATGACCCCAAGAGTGCGCGGATGAACCTTGAAAAAGCGCTCTCGTTGCAGCCGAATTATCTGCCTGCGGCTCGGGTGCTTGCGGGCTTGGACATTACAGAAAAAAACATTGCTGCCGCGACGGGGCGATTTGAATCAATTCTGACAAAAGAGCCTAACAACGAGGGCGCGCTGCTCGGGCTGGCACAGGTACAAGTTTCTACCAATGCGCCACGCAAGGAAATCACAGCAACTTTTGAGCGCGCAATCAAAGCCAACCCCACTTCGGTTGCCCCGCGTCTGGCGCAAATCGGGTTCTTCACCCAGAGCCGCGACGCGAAGAGTGCGCTCACCGCGGCGCAGGCAGCAAATGCCGCCATACAAAATGAGCCCAGAATTCTTGATGCACTTGGACTAGCCCAGTTAGCAGCGGGCGAAACCAATCAGGCGATCGAAACGTTCAACAAGTTCGCGAGTGCACAACCAGAGTCACCCCTGCCACAACTTCGATTGGCGGCGGCAAGCTATGCCGCAAAACAGGTTGACGCGCCCATCGCGGCGTTACGCAAAGCGCTGGCGATCAAGCCTGATCTCTTGGAAGCACAACGTGGGATTGTGGCAATGCAAATTGCGGCCGGCAAGCCCGATGAAGCACTGAAGGAGGCCAAGCTCGTACAACAGGCGAGGCCCAAAGAGGCAGTTGGGTTTGCGATGGAAGGCGATGTGCTTGA
>JANOQY010000026.1:0-14115 GCA_031414995.1 Betaproteobacteria bacterium | reverse complement strand
AAGCAGCAGCTCGGCAGCTTTTTCCAAAACGGGTGTGTATGTTTTTCATGCGAGCGCAGGCAACCGCAGTCAAGCGGTCATGGATGCAGGTCCCCTAGGCGGCGGGAGCGGCGGACATGGGCACGCGGACGCACTTAGCGTCACCGTGAACGTGGATGGAAAGCCAATGCTGATCGATCCGGGCGCGTGTAATTATGTCGGGCCGGGTTCGGATCGCGAGGATTTTCGCGTCACCCGTGCGCACAATATTATCGTCGTAGATGGTCTCTCCCAAGCAGAGCCGCGGACGGCATTCTCGTGGCATCGGTGGCCCGAGGTAATGGTTGAAGCGAGCGCGTTGACGCCGACGTTCGAGTTTATCGTTGCCTCACACGACGGCTACGCCCAGCTTGCGTCGCCGGTAACGCACCGGCGCACACTGCTCACCTCGCATGAGGGATTTTGGGTCGTGCTCGATCAGCTGATCGCTGATGGCCCGCACGAGTACGCGCTGCACTGGCATTTGATGCCAGACGCTGACGTGCAAACGGGTGCCAGTGGGTGGATCGTCGAACGGGACGACTGCAGACTGCACATATTGAGCGCAGCACCTGGGTGGTCAAGCAGTGTCGAGTCCGGTTCGTTCTCAATGGCATATGGAATGAAAGAGCCATCGCCAGTGCTGAAGTTGGCGAAGCAGGGGAACGGGAAGGAAAACATTGCCACTGTTCTTTGGATGGCAACGGATACGGCAACAGCTCCAGTTTTTACGGCATTGGCTGGCCAGCCCGGTACAAACACCTACGAACTAACTTATGGTGAAAGCCGTTGGCTTTTGATAATCGGCGATGGTGTCTCGCAAATGAAATTCGATGGCTGGGAAAGCGACGCAAGAATTATGGTTTGCAAACTTGACCCCAATGGTTCTTTCTCGCGCGTGAGCCTCATTCAAAGCACGTTTCTCCGCCACGAAGGCGAAACGCTGCATGAATCTGCGATAAGTTTGCCTTGCTTCACTTGGGAGCGAAGCGGGCAGAATTTTAGCAAACTCTAGCACTGGCGCGGCTTTCACAGCATAAATGTCCGTAGAGGCCCGCCAAATGGCGATCTACGTGTATGGAAACTTCTATAGAGGCGTCGGTTAAACATGTTGAAAATTTCGAATTGCGTCGTTCCCGCGAAGGCGGGAATCCAGCGGCGTGCGTCGAAAAGTCACTGGAGTTGAGGCGTGCCTCAACGCCTTCGCGGGGACGACAAATTCAACAAATTTAATCGCCGGATCAATATTTACCTTATTTCCGTTCGCCCTGAGGTATCGAAGGGCTTAGTGGGTTACGTTGAATCAATGGCTTAGCTCATCGGTGCTTCGATACCTCAGCACGAACGGAGGTTTTTAGAAGTTCCCGTATGGAAACTTTTCAATACCCTGTCGTACCGGGGAAGGCGTCAAGGCACGCCTTGACTCCAAGTTTCATAAATACCTGATAGTGTTTGCAAACTTAGGCCCCGGCCTTCGCCGGGGAGACAATGTTGAGGTTTTTAGAAGTACCCATATTTATGCTCGTTACGGCATCCAGCGCTTGTGCCACATCTGAAACGCGACCAACAACCACACCCGATGGCGTACAGAGGTGTCGCCTGCGTATAGTCGCCGCACATATTCACGCACCATTGCCGGATCAAACAATCCTTGCCGCGTCACGTGATCGGCATTGAGGTGTTCATCAACAAAGCCCCTCAAGTCGCCTGCCAGCCATTGTGTGACCGGCACCGCAAAGCCGCGTTTCGGTCGATCAACCAGCCGCTGCGGGACGTAGCGATAGAGCACTTTTTTGAGTAGATGCTTGGTCCCCAGTTTGCCCTGACGCATTTCATAGGGCAGCGAGAACGCAAACTCCGCTAGTCGATGGTCGATTAGCGGTTCACGGCCTTCGATGCTGACTGCCATCGTCGCCCGATCAACCTTGGTCAGAATGTCTGACGGCATATAGTTATGCAAATCCCAGAGGCACAGCTTCTCCCCATCTTCCCCTGGATATTCATCGGCAAGTTTACGTGTGATGATATTTCGGCCGGTCAACACGGTGAGTTCCGGATGCGTGAAGTGTGAAATTTCATTATCGAAAACCTCGCCAATACTCCGCGCACCAACATTGGCACCTACGCTCGCGATCTTTGCCGCCATTCGTGCGCCGAGTTGATTTGGCGCTTTGCCCGATCTCTCCGACAGGAACTCATTGAGCTGTTGAGCACCCAGCCCATTAATCACGCTTGCGGCGGCCCCGCGAAAAGCCTGTGGGATACCCTTGATGTGGCCCCATCTGCGAAGTATTGATGCGTACGACGTGTAGCCGCTAAAAAGCTCATCGCCGCCGTCGGCAGATAGCACGACCTTGACTTGTTCAGCGGCCACCTGTGACACCATCAGTGTCGGAATGCCGGAATTGTCACCGAACGGTTCATCGTAGAGGTCACCCCACTTTGGTAACAGCTCCTTCGCGTCGTCGACCTTGAGGATGCGGCAATGGTGATCTGTTCCTAGGTGTTTCGCCACCTCCGCCGCATAGGGGGATTCATCGAACTCGGGCTGATCGAATCCAATCGTAAATGTTTTGATTTGTTGACCGCCGTGCTTTTGCAGAATCGCTGCGACAACGGAAGAATCAACGCCACCTGAGAGAAATACGCCCACAGGCACATCAGAAATCATGCGGTACTTGAACGCGTCGATCATTAACGCTTCGAGTTCGTCAGCGAGTTCGGCCTCGTTGCGGTTTTTACGCAGCCCAACGTGGTCAACGACGTTCCAATATCGTTGTACGTCGAGCCGCCCGTTGTCATCCAGTGTCAGGCGGTGAGCTGGTGGCAGTTTGAATACCTGCCGATAGATTGAGCGCGGATCGGCAATGTAGCCATAGCGCAGATAGTCGTTGACTGCGTCGCCATCAATCTCCGCTTTCCAGCCAGTAAATGCGCGCAATGCCTTAAGTTCAGAGCCAAAGCAGAGCACCTTGCCATCCCAGCGATAGTACAGCGGCTTTACGCCAAGCCGGTCCCGCAGCAGATGCAAGCGTCGCGTTGGCACATGCCACAGCGCGATTGCAAACATGCCGATGAATCGCGTAACAGCGTCGAGCCCCCATTGCGCAAACGCTGCGAGGATGACTTCGGAATCGCCAGCACCCGCGAATTGATGGCCCAACGGTTCGAGCTCGGCACGAATTTGTTTGAAGTTATAAATCTCCCCGTTGAATACCATGTGCCATTGCCCGCAGGCCGACGTCATTGGCTGGTGGCCAAGTGCTGAGAGGTCCAGAATGGACAAACGGCGATGCCCGAAGCCCAGCCGATGTTCGTCTCCGTACCAAGTGCCTTCGTCATCCGGGCCGCGATAATGCAGCGACTTCACCGCAGGTGGCAACCCTTCTACCCAAGGTTGGACTTCACCATCTAGTACCCGGTAGCCGACTATGCCGCACATGAAATACCCTTTTTGTTGGTCGGCGATTCAATCTTGGCTTAACTTTTGGGATCGCACGACATCGCGCAAGGATAACTTAACTGACGCGTTAACGCAGCAATGGAAATGGCGCTTGCTTGAGTTCCAATGTGTAGGTTTGCTTCGTTTAACCTTGTCATTTTCGTACCTCCTACAACAAGATCATCCTGCCATCGTTCTTATCCGGAAATCGCTACTAACCTCACAACCTCACGAGTGTCCGAAATCTTCTCAATCTCCGCTCATGTGGACTTCGGCGGCATCGGCCGCATTTCCAATCGACGATTCTTCCAGAGAAGGAACGGCCTCTCGACAAAAAAGTAAGAACCGGATGCGACAAGGACGGTAGCACCAATCGCCCCAGCTACGGCTACAGGTCGTGGCCAAGCGTGCAGGACATTCGAAACCGGGCCTAGAATTATCTGCTGATAAAGGTAGAGAGAATAGGAGATCATGCCCAGATACCGGATTGGTCGCGACTCAAGCCAGCTCCACAGCCAATGGCCGTGATTGGCAATCAGTTGAGCCATAAGGACGGCAGTGAGCAGGGGAGTGAGCAGAAACTCGAATACGTCGCGGTAGCGAGGAACGGGGATACCGGAAATCTGCGGAAAGTAAATCGCCAAGATGAGCAGGACTAATGTTAGGAGCGGCAGCCAAGGGTTCAATGTCAATCTGTTTACCAAGTCTTCAAGTCGGCGCTGCCAGAGTACCACTGCCAGCAGGCATCCGACCATGAGTGAATCGAACCGCGTGTCGAACGAGGCATAGAGATATGCTTGATCGACGTGAAAGCCGAAGCAGAGCACGAAACGGTAGATCCAGACGGCCACAATGATGGCGACTAGCACCCAAGGTAGGCGATCAGGACGCCGTCGCAACACCAAGAAGAGGGTCGGCCAAAGAAGATAGAACTGTTCTTCGATCGCCAAGGACCAAGTGTGGCTGAAGCCGTTATTTGGATCTCCCAAGATGGCATTGTAGTAGTTGCTTACATAGAAAAAAGCGCTTGTTGCATAAGCCCAAGGAACGGGACGATCAAACATAAGAAGAACCGCCACCAATCCGAAACAATAAACATAAAAGGCGGGAAAGATTCGCAGAGCCCGGCGCCGATAGAAATCGCGCAGGCAGACTCGACCTGTCCGGTCATACTCCTTTAGCAGGAGCCAAGTAATAAGAAATCCGCTAATGACAAAAAACATCGTCACGCCGTAGGAGCCCCGAACGTACTCCCATCCAATGTGGTAGAAAATTACCAAGAAGACAGCCACTGCTCTTAAACCGTTGAGACCCGGAATGTGGTCGCAACGGACGTTGTGTTGCAGGGCACTTTGAGATTGCCCCGTGGCCGGGTTGGCAGGAGAAATGGGCGTGCCGGTCATAGCAGCCTTGCCAAAATCACGCGGTTCCGTGAAACACGGCGTCGAATGGATTGAGTAAAAATCAGCGTAACCTCCTAAAAATGCAGTAGCGAAAGTTCAAGCGCAATCGCTTTCTGCAGCACTGCACCGTGATCTCGGCGACCGACCTGCGTTGCGAATGCTATCCTCCGAACAACAAGTGGTCGACCAAATTCGGTCGAATAGCGATCCTTCAGTCTTAATCCCCATGTCCTAAGGAAAATCGGCCCATGATCCGATGCAGCTAGGTCACGATGATACCTAAAAGGTAGATCAGCAAATTGACTATGGTCGTCAAGCTTGGAAAGCTACAAAATCAAGCAGCCTGTGGGACTTAATGTAAATCGGCTGGAAAATTACCTAGCCAGTGCATATTTCCACGCTTTTCATCGCCAATGGGTGACCGTAGCTTGAAATGCGAGTAAACCCGCCTTCCCCCAGCTCATTTTCGCGTTGATTCTATAAGTCCGATTGGCCGCCAAGAAAAGCGAACGGACGGTTGCGATAGTATCTACGGGCTTGACGGACGCAGTCAATCATCAATTGTGCATCTCATTACATCGACGAGATTCGTCAGAGAGGTGACATCTGAAGATTTCATATTTGGAAAATTAAATCTACGTCAACTGGCGTGAACATGGGAATCGCTGAAATGGGACGAGTAAATACGCGAAATAGATTTTTCAAGTCAATGATCTATTTTTCCGCAATTTTATTGATCTGGACGTTTCTGGCGACCCTTCTGGCAAAGGGATTGATAGTCGAAAAAAAACTCCATCAAGCCGATGCAATTGTCGTTTTGGCCGGTCCAGCTGCATACATCGAAAGAACGCACAAAGCAGCGTTGAGTTACAAACAAGGAGTAGCGCCCAAGATTCTTCTCACGGATGATGGCGGACAAGCTGGTTGGTCACAACGGGAACAAAGGACTCCGCCGATTATCGATCTAGCGAAACGGGAATTGATTGCCGAGGGTGTTCCGGAGGGTGCGATCACAATTCTGGCGCCCAAAGTGTCCGGAACAGTGAACGAGGCTGAGCTTCTTAGCAAAATCGCGGCAGACAACCGTTGGAAATCGCTTTTGATTGTCACATCGGCCTATCATACCCGGCGTTCGCTTAGGACCTTTAAGCGGGCATTCGCCAACGGCAAGGTCAACACAAATATTGGCATTGTGTACCCCGCCGTTGGACAACAATCGCCACGAGCGTTTAGCTGGTGGTTATCGCCGAATGGATGGAAAGATGTCGCCGCAGAATACGTGAAAAGTGTTTATTATTATTTCAATTACTAAATTACGTTGGGGTCATGTTTGAAGCTGGACATTTACATCGTCGTTTGCGCATCGCTCGCACTTTTAAGCGCCGGGTTAATCGCAAGTAATTTCTTATTGGCTCCCATGTTGCGATTCATTCGCGCAGCGCGTGGTACTAATGCGGCGCTATTGCCAAGAACCGTTTCGAGCATTTCCATCATCGTGCCCGCGTACAACGAAGAGCACAATATCGAAAATAAGATTGACACCTTGCGGCTTGCCCTTCAACGCGTTGATGTTGAAGTCGAGGTGATCATTGGTTCGGACGGCAGCAAAGACAGGACGGTTGAAATTATTAAAGCCCGTTTGAAAGACGCTGATTTGCAAAATTGGCGGCTTCTGGAATTTGTCAACGAAGGCAAGTGCAGCACACTTAACAAGTTAGTTGCGGCGGCGCGCGGCGAGATAATCATTTCGACGGATGCAGACATTCCGTTACCCGAAAACTCTATCGAATTGGTCGTGAGTGCATTCCGGGCGAATACCAGACTAGGTTGCCTGTCCTGCATCCCGTGGTTCGAGGGGATGAATATCGGCAGCCAAAAAACATACTGGAGTATCGAGGATCAAATACGGCGCTCGGAGTCGGCATTGGGCCGTCTGATTGTTGTCACAGGTATGTTGTACGCTTACAGACGAGAGCTTTTCGAGAAAATTCCGGATGGCGTCATGGCGGATGACCTTTGGGTTCCGTTGAATGTGCTTATTAAAGGGTATGAAAGCGTGCAAGTGGAAGATTTGCGCGTCCCCTACGAAAAGACAGATGAGCAAACAGAAATTGTCCGCCGCAAGAGGGTGATCGTCGGGGGTATGGACGTGGTTAGGCGGTTGTGGTCGCAGCTAGTGTCGACCCCGTCACTTTTGTTTCTGGTCTTGTTTCACAAAATTAACCGCTGGGCGCTTCCGGTTTGGCTCTGTTTGTTTTTGGCAGCGGTTGCCGTGCTAATCCCATGGATTATCGTTGGCTACCTGGCAGGGGCGGTCTTTGTCTACTGGTATCTGGGGCGCGAGCGATTTTTCAGATTCGGTTATGCTGCGATTAGTCCGGTGCTTTCATTTGCCGAAGTCTTGGGCAAAACGGATTTCGCCCGCTGGGAACATACCCGGAAGCACTAGGGAAGCACGGACTAATTCTTTTTTGAGTGTGGTTCGACAAGCTCACCACGAACGGAATCAACAACTTGCCGTTCGTCCGGAGCCTGTCGAAGGACTTGATCAGTGGTTGCCTAAAGTTTCTTAACACCATTTTGTAACACCGGCCAGTCAACTGACCGTTCGATGAAGGTTCAAGTAAATGAGGATTTTAGTTACGGGTGGTAGCGGATTTATCGGCTCGCGCGTGGTTCGGGAGTTGCTGGCGAAGGGCCATGAGGTCCGCATTTTCGATAAGATTCGCAGCGCCCAATATCCCGAACTCTGTAGTGTTGGAAACGTTTGTGACAGCGACGCGCTTGATGGTGCACTTAAAGGTATCGACGTCGTCTATCACCTTGCCGCTGAACACCGCGACGATGTCAACCCGGCTTCCCTTTACTATGAGGTTAATGTTGAGGGGGCCCGGAAGCTGGCTGCTGCGTGCGTTGCAAATGGGGTCTCGACCATTATTTTTACGAGCAGCGTCGCTTTGTACGGGTTGAATGTAGGCGAGCCTTCTGAAGATTTCGCTTCGCGTCCGTTCAACGATTACGGTCGCAGCAAATCCCAGGCGGAAGACGTATTGCAGGAGTGGGCGGACAAGTACAAAAACAACACCTTGGTGATTGTTCGGCCGGCAGTTATTTTTGGTGAGGGCAATCGGGGCAACGTCTATAACCTCGTCAAGCAGATTGCGTCTGGCCGATTCGTCATGGTGGGGAACGGGCGTAACGAAAAATCGATGGGATACGTCGGCAACATTGCTTCGTTCCTGGTTTTTTTGTCTGAGTCGTCGGAGCGGGGTGTTCGTGTGTACAACTACGCTGACAAACCTGACTTCTCAATGAACGAGCTGGTTAGTTTGGTCAGACGCTCCACTGGAAAAAGCAAAGACGCCTTTGTGCGCATTCCATACTGGATTGGCATTGTCGGTGGACTGTGCCTTGATGCGGTCAGCTCGATAACTGGCAAGAAGTTACCTATTAGCGCGGTTCGCGTGAAAAAATTCTGCGCAACCACAACCATCTCTGTTGACAGCGTTCGGGCAACTGGTTTTACGCCGCCGTTCTCGCTTGCACAGGGCATGGAGATGTTTTTGGCGCACGAATTTGGCGTAGGGAAGCGCTGATTAGCGCCCGCGCTTTGTACAATCGCAACCGTTTCTCTGCGCCATGACGGACCGAGGCGCAACCAAGGCCGCGACCGAATCTATTGAGGGGCAGCCTTTGGGTGTGACTTCGTCCGCAACAGCCCAGTCAACGATCCCACTGTTTCAATATCTTGCACTTCGCAAGATCCCGTGGAACCTCGCATACCTTGGCTTCGTGTGCTTCGTTGTGGACATGATTACTTACATTGTCAAAAATGGTGCCCCATTCATAGCGGTCGCTATCTTTGCACTCTTCTTAGGCGCTCGTCGCGTTCAATGGCCATTTCCTGTTCGTCTATTTCTGGCCTTTTGGGTCTGGGCAGCCCTGTCAACCACATTGAGTCCATACAGCAGCGACTTCGACCTATTGATCGAACTTGGAAAGCTGCTGCTTGTGTTCCTCGTGGCGGTGAATGTGCTGTGGGATCGGTTCGCTCTTAGGCTGTTTCTTCTAGTCTACCTCGCTAGTTTCGCGCTATTCCCGGCGCGCGGGACGCTGACTAACTACTTCATTCATAACAACTATACCTTTGGTCGGCCCGCGTGGGCCGGTTTGTTTGGTAACCCCAACGACTTGGCAGCGCTTACGATCTTGTCACTCGCTGTAGCCGCAAGTTTCCTGCACAAAGAGACGCCTCGCCTTTTGCGTTTCCCAGCTTTGCTGTTGTGTATGGTGTTTCCATTCATCATTCTGCTCACGCAATCGCGCGGCGCATTCCTCGGTATGTGTGTTTTTCTCCTGCTTTCTGTGTTGAGTATTGGCCGGAATCGGATTCGTGGGATCCTTGCCATTGCGATACTCGCAGCAGTCGTCGCGGTCGCAGCCCCGCCAGCGGTGTGGGAACGAATCGCAGGCCTGCAAAACGTCGGGAGCACAGATACGATCGCTGAAATGGATGCAGAGGGTTCTGCCGCAGAACGCTGGAACATCCTTCAAACCGCATTGCGTATCATCGCAGACCGTCCTATTATCGGTGTTGGACGTGGAGGTGGAACTGTAGCGCACGGTATATATAATCCCAAATTGGGGGCCAAGAGCTTCCACAACACCTATCTTGAGGTACTCGCTGAAACAGGTGTGCTAGGGTTCATACTATTCCTTAGTCTCCTGTTCTCCGTCCTAATTTACGCAAAACGCGCACGACAAAAAGCCCATGCTTTGCGCTACTCTGCCGATTGGCGACGTTTACAATTGCTCGAGTACGGTTTGTACGGCTATCTAGTTTGCTGTACGTGGGGTACGTACGCATACCTCTCATTGCTGTATATCTACCTTGCTATCCTTTTTGCACAAACAATTGTGCTGGAGTCTCTCTCGCAGAAAGCCGACAACCCGCACGAAAGTTTGAGGGTCGTCGTGGACTAAAGCATGGTTTCCGCACCCATCGCGTCGCTAGCGGCAGGCTTCGCGAAGATGCGCCCGGGCTGGCGCACGTGAGCTTACCAGTGATGCCTAAGTAATCTAACCGTCTACCGTCTGCGTAAAGCATTCAATTCAGTAAATATTCCTCTATCAAAAAACCAGAGAAACAGAATGTAAATGGATGATCCGATTCCAACCTTGATTACCAAGGCGTACAAAAGACCCAACGAGCTTATATAGGCACCGCCAAAGTTACTTACTAACTGTATCCCTAAAGCCATCGTGACAGTGGCGGCGAAGGGAATAGATAGCCTTTTTAAGTACACGCTTAAACTGATACCTATCTTTTTAGTAGTAATTGCGATCCATGACACGGCCAGTACAATATACGTCGTAAACCACGGTATTAACGCAGCCTCAAGGCCGTACGGAACGGCGAGGAAAAATGAAAGCGGTATAACGATAGCGCACAACACGGTATAAACTGAGCTCCAGGAAGCTCTGCCTTGTGCGTTGTGAACCATACTGTTAACGGCATTGAGCGACACCATGATTTGTGCCAAGCACAAGTACTCAAAAATGTGCCCGATCGCTGCCCATTTATCGGAAAGTAAGATTTGTACAAAATCCGCGCCGACAAGAAACCCGCCTACAAATATTGGGAAGACCAGCGTCGCACAAATGTGGATGATCTTTAGATAAAAATTTCTAAGTCTGTCGTTGTCAAATGCCAACAATGAAAATGTCGGGAACGCTACATGATTTATCAAGACGGTGATTTTCTCTGATGGGAGCTGAGCTAACTGTAAGGCCATTGAGTACTGGCCGAGTGTCCCAGGCTGCCATGCTCTGCCGCCAAAAAATTTGTCGGACGTGGCGTACATATAATGCAAGGTACCTTGCAGGCTCATGAGAATACCGAATTTTAGATACGACCTGATGTCCTTGAAACTGAAATGGAGACGCGGCAGCCACTTAAAAAACGCAAATGTGAAGATAACCTGAGTAGATGCTAGAGCAATCAAGCCTCCAATCAACGTCCACACCCCACCGCCAAACTTGGCAATGATAAGCATCGTTGCGGAAGAGATAATCACGGTCAAAATTTCGATTTGGCCTATGCGCTTGAAGTCCAACTTCTTATTTAAGAGACTGCCTGGCACGACGCGAAGGCTTTGTAGAAAAAACAACACCGAAACTGCCTGCGTCAAGGCAATTAATTTCGGCTCATTGAAGAGCGACGCCGCAAAAGGTGCAGCAACGTAGCAAATGGCGGAAAGAGAAAGTCCAATAAGCAAGCTGAACCAAAATATGGATGAGAGCTCATTCTCAGTAGGTTGCGGTCTCTGAATAATTGCCGGTCCTAGCCCGAGCTCTCCCAGCCTCATCGCGTACATTGGCACAATGATCGCCATCTCCAAGAGACCATAGTCCGAGGGTTCAAGCATGCGGGCGACAAGAATGGTAATCGTCCACGAAAAAACTTGGCTAATTAGCCTGAATAATGCCAGCCAAGACGCTCCTACAAACGCCCTTCTTTCAACCGATGGAGCGGCAGTATCTTGAGGCATAAGTTCCGATATCAACGCAAGGCAGATGGACAATCTAGTACAGAGGCTAGAACGCCCAGATAAGTTTCGACAGGCCGGTTCTCCAGTAGTGCAAGTCGATACGCAGCTCGACTCTCTAGGCGGCTCCGTAAACGAAGACTACAAAATTGCAGTAAGTTTTCGACGCAGTCACTGCTTTGACCCTTAATTACACGAAATTATAGCTGACGCGACGGTCCGGTAATGGCAGTAGTAGGCCTCGACTGAAATTTTCCAATGAGATAAAAAGGGGAGAAATATACCGACCATACAAGGTTTGGGGTTGTGTTACGCCCCCACTTCGATCGTTGGATTTCTGCCGTCGGTAACGCTGCGGGTTTGACCGGGTGGATGTTGAAGTACTCCATCGGCGCATTAGGGCCATTAATCTGGCAGCAACAGATCTGAGTGCAAACTAACCCGGCTTCTGATCAAGCGCTGACCCTAACCTGCAACGTTCACACCCATCACTGCGGTTACTTTCGTGCCGCGCGTTATTTTCGAGTATTGGACTTTACGCACAAGTTTAATTGCAGCGGACGGGGCCTCATACCCCACGCCCAAGTGCAATATTTATGCACCGTGGTACTGAGGATTTCCGTAGCAATAATAGCTATTCGGTGCGTGTGTTTGCTGGTGCTGGAAGCTTTGAGTTTAGCCCCCCAGCACCTGCCGCCACCAATGCGCCAATGTCAGCGCCAAGGTCTTTCCCGTCCGTTGCCGCGTTGCGAAAAGCACTTCCTGCGGCCAAGGTGTAGTTACCAGTTGCAAAATTTACAAAGCCTACCGCCGCGTTGTTAGCTGGAAAGAAATTGCCGGTGGGGTTTTGTGCGGAACTCCCACCTATCATTGCGTTTTTTGTAAATGTGGCATTCGTGAACCAAGCGGCTAGCGTTGTGGTTGCGCCAACGGTTGCAGTCCCACTAAACCCAAGTGTACCGTTCGTTAGGATGTTGTCTCGAAAGTCAAACTGATCGGCCTTTGGGTTATTTTCAGAGTAGGCGGTAAAAGCGGAGGGAATGGTAAAGCCAGTGTTATGTCTGATCGTCACGTCAATGGGTCCGTTCAATATTTGAAATATTCTTGCCTGAGCGCCACCGAGCCCTGTTACTTCGATTACATTATTCTCAATCAACAGGCGACGGGTAATTTGGCTGGTTCGTATGTCATCGCGCCCCGAGATATTTATTCCTTGGCCAAGGTTGATGAACTTGTTAAGTCTGATGGTTATATCCTGCGTGACTGACCAAGGTGCAGTACCGTCTTGATTGCGTGGCGTGATCAAAAGTGCAAAACCATTCTGCCCATCAGGAAAGATATTTTCAAAAATGTTTCCCTCGACAAGCGCACGTTGCGCATTTTTGAATTCCAGCAGATTCTTTACGTTCCTCCCCGTGCCCATTAGCGAAAGAGGCTTGAAGAAGTGATTGCGTCGTATCTCAATATCCGACGGAACTGAATTAGGAATTGTGGGGTCTGCGCCGCCGAATAATACGTTTTCGCTGGCCCCGTCAAGGTAATTGTTGACAATTTTGAAAGGTCCATTTCCTTGAAAACCAAATATCGCCTGCGAGTCAGCGCCAGGTTCAAAAAAGCCGGAAACATGAGAATCGATCACCGCAAGATTTGTACCACTAAGAAAAAACCCACGGCGCCCATTTGCTCCCGAGTCGTTGTGAATATAGCATCTATCAAAGACTATGCTATCTGGTACTGTCGCATGTGAAGTATTGCTATTTCCTACAATGACCAGGTTAAAAATAAAGTTCCCCGCAACTGGCTTGATTTCAATCCCTACAAAGCGGAAATGGTGCGAATTTGCGACCGTTTGGATTGCCGCAGCACCGCTTACTGCCGCTATGACAATTTTTGGCATATTGGGGGCGTGAAACGGACTTACTCGGCTCCCTGGCGGCGGCAGGCTTGCGTAAGCGCTAGACCGAATGTAAATCCAACCCGAGCCCGAAGTCTTGTTTGGCAACGTAAACGGACCCGTAAACGTCGCGCCCGCCTGCAAAACGATGGTGTCACCAAGTTGCGCATTGTTTAGCGCCGTTTGAAAATTTCCACCCGCATTAACTGTGATGGTATTTCCCGTTGGGGGAGAATACGTCGTATTCATGAATACCCGCGGTAACTCCGGCAGTGTCGCCGCATCGCCCGGCCCTGGGGCAATGGATAGCAGAAAAAGACCGCACATAAGCGCAATGTGAAGGCCCTTGTCTTTTATATGGTGGACAGTATGAAAATACATCTAAAGCCTCCAGCTTAATAATATTCGTACCTAAGTACCGGACAGGCAGTTTTACTCATTCGGCTGCGGCATTGGTTTCAAAGCATAGCGCCAAACTATGGAATGTCTTTAAATGCCTCATTTGAGAAGGCGCTCTCAAGGCCCGAGGCGTCATATGCCTTCACGGCGAAATAGTAGCGATTTCCACTGATCAAGCCTGTAACCCCGAAGCTTGTTAGATTGCCTGCGTCAAGTCCCTGCCCTGCTGCCTGAAGATACGTTCCCGGTGCGGAGCCATAGTAAACGCGATAGCCAGAAACATTGGCACTGATTGCTGCGTCCCAACTAATACCCGCCATCATCGGTATAGCGGTGAAGGTAGCGGTGCAGGTCAAACTGGTGGCGAGGACAAAAGTAAGTACCGGAGACACCCCCGCGCAGCCCCCTGAC
>JANOQY010000025.1:0-4709 GCA_031414995.1 Betaproteobacteria bacterium | reverse complement strand
CAGATCGAGTTGCGCATCATGGCGCATCTGTCTAGCGATCCCGGCTTGCTGGATGCTTTCGCCAAAGGCGAAGACGTGCATCGCGCCACGGCATCGGAAGTCTTCAGCGTGCCGCGCGATCAGGTCTCAAGCGAACAGCGGCGTTACGCCAAGGTAATCAACTTCGGTTTGATCTATGGCATGAGCGCATATGGATTGGCCAGCAATCTTGGTATCGAGAATTCAGCCGCGAAGCTCTATATCGACAAATATTTCGCGCGCTACCCCGGCGTGAAGGCCTACATGGACCGCACCCGTAACGAGGCGCATGAGCGCGGCTATGTTGAAACGGTATTTGGTCGCCGCCTGTGGCTGCCCGACATTCGCAGCGGCAATCAGGGGCGCAGGCAAGGTGCCGAACGCGCGGCTATCAACGCGCCAATGCAAGGCACTGCAGCGGATTTGATCAAGCTGGCGATGATTGCGGTGCAGGGCTGGCTGGAAACCGAAAAACTTGAAACGCGCATGATCATGCAGGTACATGATGAGTTGGTGCTGGAGGTGCCGGATTCAGAGTTGGAGCGCGTGAAAGCCAAAGTGCCCGAGCTGATGAGCGGGGTGGCGAAGCTGGACGTGCCGCTGGTGGCTGAGCCGGGGGTGGGCATGAATTGGGAAGAGGCGCACTAGTGCGTTTTTTGGCATCCGTGTTGAACATGAATGTATATGATAGTAATATACAGCAATGATTGATTTTTCCAGCGTTGTCGGCTTTGACTGGGATGCAGGCAATGCGCGCAAAAACGAACGCCATGGCGTTTCCCAGATTGAAGCCGAGCAGGTATTTTTCGATCCGCAACTGCAAGCGATGGATGACACGAAGCACTCCGCGACTGAGTTGCGATACATTGCATTTGGCATAACGGAAGAAGGTCGTGAATTGCAGATCGCGTTTACGCTACGCGTGCGCGGGACGCTGATCCGGGTTATTTCGGCGCGAGATATGAATCGCCGTGAAAGGAAAGTTTATGAAAGCCAAAATTAAAGCCCCGCCAAAATTCAAATCAGAAGTGGAAGAGCGCGCCTTTTGGGAGCGCCCCGATAGCACCGACCATCTCGATCTTTCCAAGATGCAGCGCGTTAGCTTCCCCAACCTCAAGCCCACCACGCAAAGCATTTCTCTACGTCTGCCGCTGCACATGCTTGAACGCATCAAGGTCAAAGCAAACGCACGCGATGTGCCTTATCAATCGCTGATCAAGATTTGGTTGGAGGAGAAGTTGTCGGCGTAGTGTCTGCGCGTACGATCATGCAAGTGCATGATGCGCTGGTGCTGGAAATGCCAGGATCAGAACTTGAGCGCGTGAAAGCAAAGGTACCGGAGTTGATGAGTGGTGTGGCGAAGCTGGATGTGCCGCTGGTGGCGGAGCCGGGGGTGGGGATGAATTGGGAGAAGGCGCATTAGAAACACTAGCATCCACGGGCTTTTCAGGCCGAAATGCCGCCATAAATCGCGCCAGTGCTTGACCTTATCCGCGCTGTGACAAACCGCGGAACTGCTCAACCTTGTGCACCCGCTGGCGCTGGAACTGATACGTGGTTTGAACGAGGGACTAAATTTGCGGACTGCCGCTTTGGCGAAACGCTGTCAGTTAAGTGTGGCGGCTTGAGTGAGCGTCGCGACCAACCTGGATGGCCGTTGGCGGTGGAGCAATTACTTGGGATAAATTGGCATGTAGCGCCAATGTCCGCACAACATCGTGGGAGTGAAATTGAAAACTGCTGAACCGGCAATGGAAAAGCGCCGCTTAAATAAGCTAGGCCTACTTTGCCTCGTGTGTGCACTTATGGCAACTGCATTTGCAGAACTGACACCTTATTTTCAGCGGACGCTTGGGATTCAGTGGTGGTTCTGGTTGGCCAACGGCGCTATTGGTACAGGCCTTTGTGTAGGCATTTTGTTTTCGTTTTGGTGGGCCGACACAGCTTCAGCAAGACGAAAGTCATATTACTTCTTTCTCTGTATCTTTCTGCTATTTTTTGTCGGCAATGCCACGAGAGGGTTAGTCGCTTCCGCAGCCGCTAACGAGGTAATGGCCGAGTTTGCGGATGCCGGACAATCATGCAAGATTCAAGAGAATCTTTGCCGCCATTTTGTCTCTGCTACGGATACAGAAAGGAGGCTGGAGTTGGCATCATCGTTTTATGGCTTCACGGGCATTAACCTGCTCGGCAACAAATCGGAAGGAAGTGTTTCTAGGTCGCCCACTGAAACAGCGCAAATTCGCTGGGGTGAGCAACAAACATTGCGTATAGAAATGCAGGAGACCATCCGACTTCTGGCCCAATTGAACAACTCTGCGATTTCCGTGCTGGCATTAAATTGTGCAATCGCTTTCGTCATATTGGGCTTTGGCGGATGGTGGCTTGGCCGCAAAGAGTGAGGGGTTTGTATAAAAGGCGAGCAAATGGTCTGCGGGCGCATTTTCGACAAACTCTATTGCTGGCGAGCCGTTCCAGCCAAAATGCCGCTGAAATACCCACCAGTACTAGACTTTGCACTACGCACCGCCCAACTTGTTATGCATACGATCGTATGCATATAATGTGTTCATGCAATTTGTTTGGGACGAGGCAAAACGGAAATCGAATCTTGCCAAACATGGCTTGGATTTTGCCGATGCACATCGCGTATTTGCCGGGATTATCGTAGAGCAACCGGATACGCGGTTCGACCATGACGAGCACCGAATGATTGCGCTAGGGGTAACCTGCTGAGTTGTTGTGCTCGTCGTCCATGTGGAGCGCGGCGATTGCATTCGCATTATTTCAATGAGACGAGCAGCTAAAAATGAAACGAACTTCTACTACGAAAACATCGGCACCTATTGACCCGGACGAGGCACCTCCGCTAACTCGCGATTTTTTCAAGAACGGGGAATACCTTGTCGCGGGCAAGAAAGTCACCAAAGCCGAATGGCAAATCGCCGCACGCGCGCAACTGAGCGAAGTGCTCGGCAAGAAACGCATCAGCATCATGCTCGACGCAGCAATCATCGAGCATTTCAAAACGATGGCTGGTGATCGTGGCTACCAAACGCTGATTAACGACACGCTTCGGCGCGCGGTTGAGGGGCAGTCGCTCGTGACTGAATTGCGCACCGTGGTGCAGCAAGAGCTGGCGGCGTACAAAATTCGCTAGATATCACCAAAAGCAAACCGGCGGACCGAAGTCCGCCGTTTTTGTTTTTACCTAGCGCAAGATATTCTCCTGCGCGACCTTCATTCACTTCACCGTTATATCCGACCCTTCTGGATGACTCTTTACGCGCGGTCGTTCTTGCGCGAAGCAGTCACAACCATTGTGTCGAGGACTGTGACGGGTGTGCGTGATGCGGTGACGACGATGGTGTCGAGCCGTTGTACTGTTACTGCTTCGCTTGCGACAGCCTTGTTGCTGTTGAACAAGCCGCTCGCGATGGCGAACAGGCTGACAATGATAAGTGTGGTGATGGCGATGTTATCTTTGTTGTTGCTGGTGAATGCTGTTTTCATGTGATTCTCCTTGGGGTCGGTGGTGGGTGTTTCGTTGTTGATGACTGAACTTTACGGTGGCGTGCACCAAGCCTCAAACGGTTTGCGACCAACTGCGCAAAATGGCGCGCGAAACGCAAAAAACGCGGATGATCTTCATCTTCTGCCGTCACACAAGTGCTTGCGATGCGTGGGCCAGCAGCCAATTTCGATCTCGCATAGACTGGTTCATCAACTCATGGAGGCTCTCGATGAAATATCGCCACGATCCCGAAGGCTTGCGTTTGCCGGTCAAACTTGATACGTCATCCAATGGTGAATACGAGCCGATTCCGCTCGAAGCCGTGCATCACCACGCCAATTTTCTTGCGCACGAGACCGCCAACGTCAACGCGAAACGGCTGGGGCTTGATCGTCGCAGTTTTCTGGTTTCAGCCTGCGGCGTTGCGGGCTCATTGCTCGGTATGAATACGGCTTATGCGCAGCAAGGCAAGCGCGGTGGTTACTTCGAACTCGACAAAACTACTGCGCTCGATATTGTCGCGGCGCGCTCGGCTGTGGATGGCAACGAATTTATTTTTGATGTGCAGGGGCATTTCGTGAATCCGACCGGCGCGTGGACCAAGCGGCTGCCGCCAGCCGCGCGACCGTTGCGCATGCCCAAAACACAATCCTGCGGGCCGACGAAGGGCACGGGTGAAATGGATTATCTGAACTGCATCGGGCAGGATGAATTCATCAAAGATGTGTTTATGGATTCAGACACCGACCTGATGGTGCTGTCATTTGTGCCGTCCACGCGTCTGGATGAACCACTCACGATTGAAGAGGCTGCTGCCACGTCGAGAATTGTCGAGAAACTCGATGGCACGCATCGCTTGTACATTCACGGTCGCGTCAATCCAAATTTGCCGGGTGATCTGGAGGCAATGGACGAGATGGCGGCGCGCCACAAGATCGCCGCGTGGAAAACTTATACGCAATGGGGGCCAGACGGTAAAGGGTTCTTTCTCGATGACGAGATCGGGCTCAAGTTCATCGACAAGGCCGTCAAGCTCGGTATCCGCAATATCGCGATACACAAAGGTCTGGCGTTCGGCCAGCGTTCGTATGAGCATTCGACGTGCGTGGATGTGGGCCGCGTGGCCAAGCGCTATCCGAACGTGAACTTCCTGATTTATCACTCGGGTTTTGTGGCC
>JANOQY010000024.1:0-3147 GCA_031414995.1 Betaproteobacteria bacterium | reverse complement strand
GAACATCACTTCGGCCAGCGACACGGGCTCCGCCGATAGCGACAATTTGCCAGACTCAATCACGGCAAGATCGAGAATCTCATTGATGAGTTCCAGCAAATACCATCCCGCGTGGAGTATTTGGTCAATGCTGGCTTTTTGCGAGGCAGTCGCAGGCGGTGAGTCGGAGTCCATCAACTGGGCGAAACCAAGAATCGCATTGAGCGGAGAGCGCAATTCATGGCTCATGCTGGAGAGGAAATCCGATTTCGCGAGATTGGCTTTTTCTGCCACCACCTTCGCACTTTCAAGTTCGACGTTTGTTTCCTGAAGCGCCTGATCGAGCAACTTCCTCTCTGTAACATCGCGCGCCGCCGCGAATACGCCCTGCAGCCTGCGGTCACGGTCGTAGAAGGTGGTCGCGTTATACGACACGACGGTCTTCTTGCCGTCTCTGGCGCACGCCGTGAGCTCGTAGTTGGTGACCTTCTTTTCGCTTAATACAAGCTTGATGCCGGCTTCGGCGCGATCAGGATCAGTGAAGTAATTCTTGAACGGTGCACCGATCAGTTCGTCGCGCGTGCATCCGGTGAGCGCTTCCATTTGCTTGTTTACGTCGGAAATGATGCCCGATGGATCGGTCGTCATCAGGGCGTCGATGTTGGATTCGATCAAAGAGCGGGTGTAAAACTGTTGATCACGTAATCGCTGATCCAGTTTTTTCTGCTCAGCCTCGACCTGTTTCCTCGCCGTATTGTCGGTGCCGATCAGGAGATAGCCAATGATGGCATCCTGATCGTCTCTGAGCGCGGTCACCGAGACGATGGCGGGGAAGCGGCTGCCGTCTTTGCGAATGTAAGTGAGCTCGTAGATGTCTTCGATTCCGCGCGTGGCTTTAAACACCAGCGCCTCAAATCCCGGCGTAATCGGTGTCGAAAGCTCGATGCTCAAGGCTTTGGCCCGCGCGATGACTTCCTGCGGATCGGAAATATCGGCGGGCGTGATCTTGTTCATCACGTCGGCGGCAGCATAGCCCAGCATGCGCTCGGCACCAACGTTGAAAATCTGAATGACGCCCTTGGCGTCGGTCGCGATGCTGGAGAAGTTAGCGCTATTGAAAATGGCGCTCTGCAAGGCACCCGCCTTGAGGAGTGCTTCCTCGGCCTGTTTTCTCGCCGTATTGTCGGTACCGATCAACAAATAGCCAATAATGGTGTCCTGATCGTCTCGCAGCGCAGTGACCGATACGATGGCAGGGAATCGGCTGCCGTCTTTGCGGATATAGGTCAGTTCATAAATGTCTTCGATGCCACGTGAGGCCTTGAACACCAGCGCCTCAAATCCCGGCGTAATCGGTGTCGAAAGCTCGATGCTCAAGGCTTTGGCCCGCGCGATGACTTCCTGCGGATCGGAAATATCGGCGGGCGTGATCTTGTTCATCACGTCGGCGGCGGCATAGCCCAGCATGCGCTCGGCACCAACGTTAAAAATCTGAATGACGCCCTTGGCGTCGGTCGCGATGCTGGAGAAGTTAGCGCTATTGAAAATGGCGCTCTGTAAGGCACCCGCCTTGAGGAGTGCTTCCTCGGCCTGTTTCCTCGCCGTGTTGTCGGTACCGATCAGGAGATAGCCAATGATGGCATCCTGATCGTCTCTGAGCGCGGTCACCGAGACGATGGCGGGGAAGCGGCTGCCGTCTTTGCGGATGTAAGTGAGTTCGTAAATGTCCTCGATGCCGCGTGAGGCCTTGAACACCAAGGCTTCAAAGCCAGGTGTAATCGGTGTTGAGAGCTCGATGCTCAAGGCTTTGGCCCGCGCGATGACTTCCTGCGGATCGGAAATATCGGCGGGCGTGATCTTGTTCATCACGTCGGCGGCGGCATAGCCCAGCATGCGCTCAGCACCAACGTTGAAAATCTGAATGACGCCTTTGGCGTCGGTCGCGATACTGGAGAAGTTGGCGCTGTTAAAAATAGCGCTTTGCAAGGCACCCGCCTTGAGCAACGCCTCTTCGGCCATTTTTTTATTCGTTATGTCGCGCAACATCACCGCAAACATTTTTTCGCCATTTACCTCAAGCTGCGAAATAGATGCATCGATGGGAAATTCGCTGCCATCAGCATGAATTCCGAATATGCTGCCGGGCTTACCCATACTGCGCCGGCTGAAGTTTGTCTCGCCAAAACGCCGCACCTGGCCATCGTGAGCGGTACGAAAACGAGCAGGCATCAATCGGTCGAGACTCGAACCCAGCATCTCGTCGGACGTTAGCCCGAACATACCCTCTGCTGCAGAATTGAATAGCGCAATCCGGTGATTTGAATCTATTGCAATGATTGCATCCAGTGCCGACGCGATGACGCCTCCCAGCAGTGTCTCGCTTGCCTTTTGGCGCCGAATCTCGGTGATGCCATCGACCGTGTCGGTATTGGCCACACTGCCGGCGGGCACGACGGTATTGGGAGTTATTTTTGACACACCGACCTTTACTAAGGTGCTTAAGGCGCGAAATGGTCAAGTGGATTGCAGCCGAATTTGCAGGCAATAGCCAACCGACCGCTGATACCGCACAAAAAGCGTGCGGTTGCTTCCAAACACCCGGACAAAAAAACTTATTCAGTAGCGCAAAGGCTGAGTGTTGTATTTCATTATCGCCGCTAAGCGCACCGCGTGCCGTGCGCTATCGAACATAAGGTGAAAATTCAGCCGGTATGCACAAGCGGCGAAGTCGCGGTCAAAATTTACAGTTCGAATATCGTGCCTTCCATGCCGGGCGTAACCTGATACTCAGGCTTGGTTTCTTCAATGGCTTCCTTCATCAACCGGTCGAGATCGCTATCGGAGTGATCGGGATCGTGGTGGAACGGCACGAGCTGTTTCACTCCGGCGAGGGTTCCGAAGTCCAGCGTCTGGTTGATCGAGCTATGACCCCAGCCACAGTGACAGGGATATTCAGCCGCACTATATTGGCTGTCGTGAATCAACAGGTCCGCCTCTGCGGCCAGCGTTGCGCCCGAGGTCCAATCGCGCGGGAGCGTGGGAAAACGCAGCACGCCGAGTGCGGGTTCGTGATCAGGCAAGTACGTCAGCACACGGCCCTCTGGCGATACGATGCGATAACCGACTGTAGGCCCCGGATGACATACCAGCGCCGACGAAACGCGGAAT
>JANOQY010000023.1:0-5711 GCA_031414995.1 Betaproteobacteria bacterium | reverse complement strand
TGGGGCTTCGCGAAGTCCAAAATGTTCCAGGTACATCGTCATGAATGGTGATTTCCGCTGTAGGCGCTGTTGGTCATAAAACGAAACGTGCAGAGTGTAGCACTGCCATCAAATGGCTTTGTCCGCGCCTGGCCGCAACGCCTCCAGTCTGCTGTAAAGAGTTGACCGGGAAACCCCAAGCACTCTTGCCGCTTGCGACATATTGCCCCGTGACAATTCAATTGCCGCATGAATGTACTTCAGCTCCACCGTCGCCAGCACTTGATCGAGGTTAAATGACGGATTGCTTTCGATTTCACGTCTTGGATCGAAACCATCGCCGTCTGGCTGTGTCGATGTATTCGTTTCAGCTTGCGGGAGTTCGAACTCGGTATCCAATTCGGTTTTCCCGACCGTGTAGCCCGCGTATTTCGCAGTCAGCCGAATAACAATGTTTTTCAGTTCGCGCACGTTTCCGGGAAACGCGTAAAGTTCCCACGCTTGGCGCGCAGCTTCGTCAAGCGTAAACGGCTGCGTTTGGTGTTTGAGCGCGTATTGAACGCGAAAGTGCTCCATCAGTTTCAGTTTATCGCCGCCCAATTGTCGCAAAGGTGGAACCAGTAGCGAAAAAACTGACAGCCGATGATACAGATCAGCGCGGAATCGTCCAGCTTTGACCTCAGCGCGTAAGTCACGATTGGTGGCAGCCACGATGCGCGCTTTTGAGTTCCTTGTATGGGTATCGCCCACGCGTTGGAATTCGCCGTTCTCGAGCACACGCAATAGTTTGGGTTGCAAATCGAGCGGGAGTTCGCCAATTTCATCAAGGAAAAGCGTGCCGTCACCGGCGTCCTCAAAATAACCGGCCTTGTTCGCAACGGCGCCCGTAAAAGCGCCTTTGACATATCCAAACAACGTAGGCTCAACCAGATTGGTAGAGATCGCCCCACAGTTGAGCGCCAGGAACGGCAGCTTCGCGCGTGGACTCAAATAATGCAGCGCCGCCGCGACCCGTTCTTTACCACTCCCCGATTCCCCCTCAATGAGCGCCGGAAATGTGGAAGACGCATATAGATCGATTTGGCTTCTCAGATTTCGCATTGGCGGACTATCGCCAATGAGGTTATGCACGATGTCTTCGGGGCTAGACAATATTTCTTCGTCGTCGGTATTGAGTGCAGCGAAGAGAAGTTTGCTTAGGTGTACCGGATCGCAAGGTTTAGGTACTAACTCAATGGCACCCAACGCACGGGCGCGTCTCGCATTGGAATCCTCGTTCTGCCCAGACAACACAAGAACTCGAATGCTTTGCGACCACGCGAGAAGATCGCCCAGCAATTTGAATCCCTCGGTCGGCAAATGCGGTAACGGCGGCAGACCTAAGTCGATTAGCGCAAGTCGAGGGTGAAAATCACCGTCTTTGAGAAGCGCCATTGCGTCAGTACGGTTTTCGCGCACACGCACATCAAAACCATCAGACAGCATGAATGCCAGACTTTCCCCGATCAACGGGTCATCATCGACGATAAGAAGTGAGGGTTTCAAGGCGATTGACAGTAAGTAGTGTTTATCCGGCGTTTACGCATATTGCATGGAGCTTTACCGCGATTATAGGGACGAGGCAAGCGTTGGGACAGGACAGTTTAGCGAACTCCTTAGCGCGCGGTGGGTCGGACATGTGGAATGACGTTGCTTTGAGTGCCAAGCATCAACGTTTTGGCCAGCGTCTGGCATTGCCATAACGGGAATCTGCATCGCGGATGATAAAATAAACGCAATTATTGCTTTCCTGCTCCATCCCTGCCCACCATAACGAATCAAAATCTTGTCTTCCTCGCCCTCACAATCCTTCGTTGAAATCGACAATGTCGATTTTTCTTATGGTAAGCGCGCCATACTGAAAGGCATCAGCCTGAACGTACCCAAAGGCAAAGTAGTTGCCATTATGGGCGGGTCCGGCTGTGGCAAGACGACGTTGCTGCGCCTTATCGGTGGGCAGTTGACGCCGTCGAAGGGCATGGTGCGTGTCGATGGCCAGAATATTGCCTTGCTCGACCGCGAAGGCATGTATGCGATGCGGCGCAAGATGGGTATGTTGTTCCAGTTTGGCGCGCTGTTCACTGATATGACAGTGTTCGACAACATCGCATTCCAGTTGCGCGAACACACAACCTTGCCCGAAGATATGATCCGCGATCTGGTATTAATGAAGTTGAACGCGGTCGGTTTGCGGGGAACGTCCAAGTTGTTTCCGGCCGAACTTTCCGGTGGCATGGCGCGTCGCGTGGCACTTGCGCGTGCGGTGGCGCTGGACCCCATGCTTATCATGTACGACGAACCATTCGCCGGGCTTGATCCAATATCGCTCTCAGTGGTTGGCCAGACGATTCGCAAACTCAACAACGCACTCGGTGCCACGTCGATCGTCGTCACGCACGATATCGTCGAATCGATGCAGATTGTCGACTACCTGTATTTTGTTTCTGATGGTTGTATTGTCGGCCATGGGACACCCGATGAAATCCGCGCTTCCGAAGAGCCGTTCGTAAAACAATTCGTGCACGCCGAGCTCGACGGGCCGGTGCCGTTTCATTATCCCGCCGGAGATTATGCAGATCAGCTTGGCCTGACCGCAGTCGAAAAAACGCCATCTGGATCGCGTCCATGATCAACGCAATTCGAAGTTTGGGTGGCCGCGGCATCAATACGCTATGGCGTGGCGGCTCAATGGCGCGCTTTTTCATGCTGGTAATGGCTAACTCCGGGATGAGTTTTCGGCGTTTTCGCCTGACGATTCGCGAAATCTATTTCGCCGGTGTGATGTCGCTTGTCATCATCATGGTATCAGGCTTGTTCATTGGTATGGTGCTCGGCCTGCAGGGTTTTGAAACCTTGCAAAAGTATGGCGCAGAGGAAACCATGGGGGTGCTCGTTGCGCTTTCGCTGGTGCGCGAACTTGGACCCGTAGTGACTGCGCTGCTGTTCGCAAGTCGGGCTGGTTCAGCGATCACGGCGGAAATTGGATTAATGAAGGCTACGGAACAACTCAAGGCCATGGACATGATGGCCATTGACCCGATTGCGAGAGTGGTTGCACCGCGATTCTGGGCTGGCGCCATATCGATGCCGTTGCTTGCGGCATTGTTTTCCGCGATGGGAATTTTTGGCGGCTACCTTGTAGCAACGCTTCTGGTAGGCGTTGATTCCGGTGTGTTTTGGAGCAACATGCATGCAGCAGTGGACTTTCGCTACGACGTGCTGAACGGTTTTGTGAAATCAATTGTATTCGGCGTGGCGATATCCATCATCGCCACATTCGAGGGATTTGATGCGGACCCGACCGCAGAGGGCGTCGCCCGGGCCACAACACGCACCGTTGTTACTTCTGCACTAACGGTGTTGTTACTGGATTTGATTTTGACGGGCTTTATGCTGAGAGGTGATTGATCATGGATCGTAAAACCATCGACCTTTGGGTCGGAATTTTTATGCTGTTGGGCGTCGCAGCGCTATTGTTTCTGGCACTGCGTGTCGGGAATTTGGGTGAGGATCGGCAATCAAGCACATACATGGTAGCGGCGAATTTCAGCAATATCGGCGGGCTAAAGGCAAAGGCGCCAGTGAAGAGTGCAGGCGTGCTGGTTGGACGTGTGTCGGATATCAAATTTGATAATGACAAATTTCAGGCCGCCGTGACGCTGACGATGGATAAGCGCTATACGTTTCCAAAAGATACCAGCGCGTCAATTCTGACGTCTGGGCTGCTTGGCGAGGTGTATATCGGTCTGGAGCCAGGTGCCGAGGACAAGAAACTCAGCGATGGCGACAAAGTCACGTTGACGCAGTCTGCCGTGGTGCTTGAACGGCTGATCGGTCAATTCATGTTTGGCAAAGCGGCCGAGGGCGAGCCTGCCGCGGCCAAAAAGTAGTCGTTGAGCCTACTCTAAAATCGTTGTATCCCTGACCCCATAAAGTAGACGAAAACGAACGACGCGCGTTACTCTGCTGCATTGCCCCCCATAACCTTTGATCGAATACAAAATGTTGAAAAAAATGATTATTCTGGCCACCGTTGTCGTTGGCCTAAATTCGCAATCTGCCGTGGCGCAGGAGTCGCCTGACGCACTCGTGAGGAAAAACACCACAGAAATCCTTGCCGCTCTCAAGGCGGACAAAGAACTTGCTGCCGGCAACCAGAAGAAAATTGAGAAGCTTGCGGACGAAAAGATATTGCCGCTTTTCAACTTTGTACGCATGACGCAACTTGCCGTTGGCAGAAATTGGCGTGACGCGAGCGACGCGCAAAAGAAATCGCTGACTGACGAATTTCGCACATTGCTGGTGCGCACATACTCGACCTCACTTACCCAGTTTCGCAATCAATCCATCGATGTGAAGCCGTTGAAAGTGGCTGCTGCCGACACGGAAGTCGTAGTGAAAACACAAGTCATTCAGCCGGGCGGACAACCGATTCCAATTGACTACAGCATGGAAAAATCCGGCGATAGCTGGAAGGTTTACGACGTGCTGATCGACGGAGTTTCGTTGGTGACCAATTACCGCAGCTCGTTCAACACTGAAATCCAGAAGAGCGGAATCGATGGGCTGATCAAATCACTGTCAGAGCGCAACGCGAAGAATGCAACACAAAAATAATCCCGTTCATATGGACACAACGCACGCCAGCACCGTGGTGGGCGAGGTTCTCCAGATCGAGGGCGCGCTGAATTTTGTCAGCATGCCCAGAATTCTGGATGAGACGGCGCTCTATGCGGCGCAGGACAACCTGCCGAGCTGCCTCGCGATTGATTTTGCCAATGTCACCGATATTGACTCTTCCGCGGTCGCGCTGTTATTGCATTGGCGACGCGAAGCCGCGCGGCTGGGGAAATCGTTGCGTTATGTCCACTTGCCGCAAAATCTTGCCGCGCTGGCGACGCTGTATGGGGTAGATGACATGATCCAATGCCCTCTCGCGCAGGCCAACGCTGCGGCATAGCTTTTTGTGGCGACGTGCTGTTGTTGGCGTCGGTATTTCTGTTTCTGTTCATTAGAACACTATGACCCCTGCTGTTGATGTCCGAGGCGTCGAGAAGTGCTTCGGCAGTTTTGTCGCACTCGCGGGCATTTCCCTGTCAATCGCGCAAGGCGAATTTTTTGCTTTGTTGGGTCCGAACGGTGCGGGAAAGACAACATTGATCTCCGCGTTGGCAGGATTGACGAGAGTATCGGCGGGCAGCCTTAGCGTGATGGGGCACGATGTCGTGTCTGATTACCGCGCCGCGAGACGCGCGTTGGGAATCGTGCCGCAGGAAATCGTGTTCGATCCGTTCTTTTCGGTGCGTGAAACCCTTCGCTTCCAGGCAGGCTATTTCGGTATCGCACGCGGTGCGGCGCTCGACAATTGGATCGACGAGTTGCTATCCAAGCTATCGCTCTCTGACAAGGCCGACCAAAATATGCGCCAACTTTCCGGCGGCATGAAGCGGCGTGTGTTGGTCGCGCAGGCATTGGTACACCGACCACCGGTGATTGTTCTTGATGAGCCCACCGCAGGTGTGGATGTCGAGTTGCGGCAGACGTTATGGGCCTTCATTCGCGAGCTAAATGCAGCGGGGCATACCATCCTCCTCACCACGCATTATCTGGAAGAGGCCCAGCAACTCTGTTCACGTATTGCAATGATGAAGCTAGGCAAGATCGTTGCCATGGATACGACTGACCACTTGCTA
>JANOQY010000022.1:0-3824 GCA_031414995.1 Betaproteobacteria bacterium | reverse complement strand
GACCAATAGTGCGGACATACTCGCAATTGGCAAAAAGGCGTGGGACCGAAAATTCAAGGATGGAAAATCACTGGCAAATTGTTTCCCGAACGCGGGAAAGCGGGTGGCATCGACTTACCCACAATTCGACGCAAAAACGAAACAGGTAGTGACGGTGGATATGGCGATCAATCGATGTTTCGTGCTGCATGGCGAGCCCGAAATTGCCCCAACGAACACGGCATTGATGGGTCCGCTAAGTGCTTACTTCAAAAGTCTCTCCGACGGGCAACGGCTAACCGTGCGCGTCAGCAGCGTGCAGGCACGTGAAAAATTTGATGCGGGTCGAGCGATGTTTCAGCGACGAATCGGCCAGCAAGACTATGCGTGCGCCTCATGTCATGTACAAAACGCGGGTGGCATATTGGGCCCGCAGGGCCTGTCAGCCGCGGTTGGGCAGGCGGTCACCTGGCCACGGATTCAGCCCGGAGGAAACGTGCTGGGATTGCAAATGCAGTTCCAGCGTTGCATGCAGCGCAGCGGCGCGGAACCATTCGCACTTGGGTCCGAGGAATTGAACAATCTTGAGTATTACCACGCCTTTATTTCCAACGGACTGCCAACCCGCGCATTGGCCGTGCAACCATAGACAATCGCTCATTACAGCGAGCCTCAGCCTGATGCGGTCGCGTTAAAATACGCATTCCGATAAAAATTAAAAATATCCCTCCCGCACATGGCCACCTCCAGATCAATTTTTACCTCAACGTTCAGCTTTCTTTTCCGCGCCAAAATTCTTATCCCGCTGATTCTGCTGGCATTGGTAATCGGCACCAGCATTTATTTCCAAAAGAAGGCCGAAGAAAGTAAAGGCGAGCGCTATCGGATGGTTTCTGTTGATCGTGGCGCAGTGATACAACGCATCACCGCCAACGGGACGCTGAATCCTGTCACCGTTGTGAGTGTCGGCACGCAGGTCTCTGGCACCGTGACCAAGCTCTATACCGACTTCAATAATGTGGTGAAAGCCAATCAGGTACTGCTGGAACTTGACCCTGCGCTCATTAAAGCGAACCTTGCCCAGATTGACGCCAGCTTGCGTTCCGCCGAAGCGACGGCACGGTTGGCCGAAAGCACCCTGAAGCGTAATCGTGAGCTCGTTGAGAAAGGGTTCATCAGCTCGCAAACGCTTGAACAAAATACGAAGGAACTCGATGTTGCCAACGCGACTGTTGCGCAGGTGAAATCGCAGCTGGACCGCGAGAAAACCAATCTGAGCTACACCATCATTCGCTCACCGATCGACGGCATCGTGATCGACAGAAAAATCGATGTGGGGCAAACGGTTGCCGCAAGCTTTAGCACGCCAACGCTTTTCCAGATCGCTAAAAATCTGGAAGAAATGCAGATTGATACCAGTGTCGCCGAAGCCGACGTGGGCAGCGTGCGCCAAGGCATGCCGGTGCGGTTTACCGTCGATGCCTATCCCGAGCGTGACTTTCAGGGCAAGATTCGATTGGTGCGCTTGAACCCCACGATCCAGCAAAATGTGGTGACGTATAACGTTGTTGTCGACGTGAATAACGAGGGCAGCTTGTTGAAACCCGGTATGACCGCGCAGGTAAGTTTCGTGGCCAATCAGCGCGATAACGTGGTACGTATCCCGAACGGCGCGCTGCGCTTCAAGCCGCCCAAGGATGATAAGGAAGACAAGAAAGTGACTAAGAAAGATGTGGCCAAGAAAAAGCCTTCGGAACCACCCGACATAAAGACCGCAGACGCGAAAACTGAAGGCGCTGTCGGCACAGACGGAGGTGCACGCGCGCGTCGCCCACCGGCACGTGTTTACAAGGTCAATGAGAAAAACGAATTGGTGCCGATGGAAATTCGCACCGGCGTGGCGAGCAACCAGTTTACGGAAATGATTTCGGGTGATGTTAAACCGGGCGATGAATTGGTGATTCGCGATCTGCAAGACAAAACCGCGAAGAAATAGTCCTTGCGATGAATGCCGTTGTGAAGCCCCAAGACAAATCGGAAGTGCTGATCCGCTTAAGTGATATTCGCAAAAGCTATTTCAGTGCTGATGTTGAAACCCCGGTGTTGCACGGCATCAATGTAACGATTTACAAGGGTGAATTCGTCGCCATCATGGGGCAATCGGGCTCTGGCAAATCCACGCTCATGAATATCCTCGGCTGCCTCGACACGCCGACCTCAGGCAGCTATGTGTTGAACGGCAAGGAAACCGCGAAGCTCAACGATAACGAACTGGCGAAAGTGCGTAACGAAACCATCGGGTTCGTTTTTCAGGGATTCAATTTGTTGAAGCGCATGCCACTGATCGACAACGTGTCGCTACCGCTGTTGTATGCCGGCGTACCAATGCATGAAGCGCGGAAACGTGGCGCAGAAAAACTGGCACAAACCGGACTGGGTGCATTCACAAAGCGATTGCCGAACCAGATTTCAGGGGGCCAGCAGCAGCGCGTGGCGATTTCAAGAGCACTCGTATGCGAACCGGCGTTGATTCTTGCTGACGAGCCCACAGGCAATCTTGATACGACTACGTCGAGCGAAATCATGGAGTTGTTCACACGCCTCAACATGGAGGGCATGAGCATTCTGATCGTGACGCACGAGCCGGATGTGGCAAAGTACGCCAAGCGCCTGGTGCGCCTGAAAGATGGGCTGGTCACGTATGATGGAGCGATGGCGGATGCAAATTTATGAAATCGACAAACTCTAGCACTGGAGACGCTTCTGGACAATTTATGCTTGTGAAGGTCCGCCAATGCTTGATCTACGTATTTTCATGCTATGAAAAGCAGGGGAATCAGGCTTGAATCTGGTTCAGGTATTTCTTGAAGCTTTCCGCGCCATGTCGATGAACCGTCTGCGTGCGGGCCTCACGATGCTCGGCATCATTATCGGTGTGGGTGCGGTGGTGTTGATGCTGGCAATCGGCGAATCGGTACGCGAGGACATTAACCGGCGCATTTCCGCGATGGGCTCGAACGTGATGATCATCCTGCCGGGCTCATCAACCGCCAATGGTGTACGCGCCGGTACCGGCGCATCGCAAACTCTCACGCTGGCCGACGCACAAGCACTCGCCGCGTTACCGACTTTTGCCAACGTTGCGCCCGTCGTACGCAACCCGTTTCAGGTCGCCAGTGGCGCAAACAACTGGAATACCACCGTCATGGGTGTGAGTCCGGAGTTTTTCGAGATCAAGGATTTCATTGCTGACCAAGGCAGCCTGTTTGGCGATGTGGAAATGCGTTCTGTGTCTCGCGTGGCCGTGATCGGGACAACGGTCGCGCAGAATTTATTCAATGAATCCGACCCAATTGGCCAGACGATCCGCATCCGCAATCGCCCATTTGAAGTCATCGGCGTACTCGGCAGCAAAGGCAGCGATCTCGGCGGCGGCGATCAGGATGACACCGTTCTGATCCCGATCACCACTGCCCGCCAACAAGTGATTCGCACCTGGTCGCCCGGCGCGATCCACTACATCATGGCGCAAGCCGTCAGCGCCGATCAGACGCAGGACGCAATTTACGATGCCACACAAGCGTTACGAATCCGCCACCGCATCCGCGATGATGCCGAGGATGATTTCACGGTCCGTGATCTTGCTTCCATCGCTGAAGCGGCACAAGGTATCGCCACCGCGCTTACGTTGCTGCTGGGTGCAATTGGCTCCATTTCACTACTGGTTGGCGGCATCGGCATCATGAATATCATGCTCGTTTCCGTCACGGAACGCACCCGCGAAATCGGCATCCGCATGGCACTCGGTGCAAAACGCCGCGATGTGCTTTTGCAGTTTCTGACTG
>JANOQY010000021.1:0-1778 GCA_031414995.1 Betaproteobacteria bacterium | reverse complement strand
TTGGTGATTGCAGCGGTCAGCGTGGTCTTGCCGTGGTCGACGTGACCGATGGTGCCGATGTTGCAGTGCGGCTTCGTCCGCTCAAATTTAGCTTTTGCCATTTTTCAAACCTTCTTACTTTGTAAATTTCGGATTATGTTCAGGTGGGACGGGCCTGCTGAAACAGGCGCTGCCCTTAGTAGGTCTTTTTGGTTGTTGCAAGCTTTGCCTGCATATCCTTTGCGAAGCACGGCTCCGACAAATTACGCCAAATACTTTTCCATGCGCAGCAAAGGTATTTCAACATCGCCAACACGGGCAAATTCCTGCTCTGCACTCGGCAGATAACCTTGAGCGCGATATAACGGAATGCCCGCAGCAGTCGCCATGAGTTCAACCCGTTTAAAGCCCGCCTGCGCCGCCGCTGCCTCGCAAAGAGCAAGAATACGCGATCCGATTCCCTGGCGGATAAAGTCTGGATCGGTATACATGGCGCGAACCTTTGCCGCATCGGTGACGGGATCGAGTCTCGCCGGTTCGCGGACAACCACGCTGTCGTCACCGCCGTAAAGCGTTGCACGGAAACTCCAGCCGCCACAACCCGCAACTCGGCCATCGCTTTCAATGACAAAGTAGGTGCCGTCTTTGAGGAGCTGGGTATCGAGGCCCATCACCTTGTGGCTCGCCGCGACTTGCGCAGGGGACAGGAACGACGACTGCAACTGACCAATAGATCGCGCCATGACCTTGTGCAGCGCTTCGAGGTCGCCCAGGTTGGCAAGGCGGTGAATGAAATCAACACTCATTCTGCTGCCTCCCCAAAAAGATATGCAGGCGGGCAGCTTCCGCTCCCCGCCCGCATTAGCTTATTTAATTCCGATCAATATTTAACGCGGATTCGAGCGTACCAGAAACCGCCGTTGATTCCAAACGGACCGCCGCTGCGCGGGTAAATCTGGCCATCAGCCGTGCTATTGGTCACAGCAAAGATCGGGTTTGACGTCGAAGGCGCAATCCGGTCAGGCTTGGTGTTGAACAGATTATTCGCGCCAACCGTCAGTGTGTAGTGATCCATAAAGGTGTAGCTGACGTCCAGGTCGGACGTAAACTTAGCCCCGAAGGTCTGACCCGGATAATCGGCCTCCACGCTCCATTTGCTGTAGTAATTTTGCCGTGCATTGATTGCAAAATCACCCAGTTCGAAACCACCGGACAAAATAACGCGGTGGCGCGGCGCAAAATTCGCGATATCCGAACGCTGCGCTGCACTAATCACTTGTGGATCGAAGGAAGTCACCTCGCTCTGGTTGTAGTTATATGCAAGCGTCGTGTTCAACTTGCCGCTGCCAACGTCGGTCCGATATGTCGCGATAACATCGACACCTGATGTATTGGTGTCAAAGCCGTTGGTGAAGTAATTGACGTCTCCGCCCACGCCCACGGCCGCCAATTGCGGTAGGTTGTTGATGTCTGCCTGAGTGACACGGAATGTTTGCGTAATGCCAATCCGGTTCTTCACCTTGATTGAATAAGCGTCCATCGTCAGCGAGAGGCTGCTCGTTGGCTTGATCACAAAACCAACGCCGAAGTTGGTGGATTTTTCGGGCGTCAGATCCTTTGCGCCATAATAGCGCGAAATCGCATTATCGACTTGGTATGTTCCGGTTTGAACCGCGTTTCCAGCCACAAAGTTGGTCGTCAGAATCTCGACATTGCTTTGGCCGGGTGACGGAGCGTGGAAGCCTGTCCCGAATGTCCCGCGAATCGCGAACCAATCAGTAAAGTTATACAGCATGTTG
>JANOQY010000020.1:0-7952 GCA_031414995.1 Betaproteobacteria bacterium | reverse complement strand
CATCGGCATCGCCCGCGCACTCGCCGTGAAACCGAATTTTCTGGTCTGCGATGAGGCGGTTGCCGCGCTGGATGTGTCGATTCAGGCGCAGGTATTGAATCTGTTTATCAAGCTGCGCGAGGAACTGGATCTCACCTATCTTTTCATTAGTCACGATCTGGGTGTGGTGCGCCATTTGTCGGATCGCGTGGTCATCATGTATCTGGGCCGTGTGGTGGAGACCGCACCGGCGGACGAATTGTTCACCAAACCCAATCATCCGTACACGCAGGGCCTGCTGGCGGAAGTACCTTCGCTGACAGTGCGCAAAAAAGATTTTGTTGCCATCAAAGGCGAAATTCCCTCGCCACTCAATCCGCCGACGGGCTGCCATTTTCATCCGCGCTGCCCACACGCGGCATCCGTGCCCGGCAACAAATGCAAAACTGAGCAACCCATGCTCAAACAGATCGCCGTGAATCGCTTCTCGGCCTGCCATTTGAATCAATGAAAGTTGAACGTTATGTCATCCCTCAATTCTCCAGTCCAAATATTCACCATCGTCGCGTCCCGCACCGGCCACGACCACGATGTGCCAGTCGTATTCGATTCGCCGCACAGCGGCACGAACTATCCCGCTGACTTCGACACCATCGTGCCGCGCCTCACCCTGCGCCGCGCAGAGGACACGCACGTGGAGGCGCTCTATGCCGCAGCGCCGGACCACGGTGCGGTGCTAATCGCGGCAGAGTTTCCACGCAGCTATATCGACGCCAATCGCTCATTGCTCGACATGGACGCCGCGCTGCTGGACAGCGCGTGGCCGGGACCGATCAATGTCACCAGAAAAACCGAAAAAGGCATCGGCCTCGTCTGGCGATTGCTCGATACAGGCGAACCCATTTATACGCGCAAGCTAACAGTGTCAGAAGTGCAAGCGCGCATCACCAACTGCTACGCGCCGTATCACAAGGCCGTGCGCGATGCGATCAACGCGGCACACAAACACTACGGCGCGGTCTGGCACATCAACTGCCATTCGATGCCTGCAACATCCTCGGTCATTTCAGAAGAAGGACCGGGTGTGCTGCGCGCCGATTTTGTACTCGGTGACCGTGATGGCACCACCTGCGCGCCGGAATTCACCACCTTCGTCGCACTGACGCTGCGCGGGATGGGTTACGAGGTAAGGGTGAACGACCCTTACAAAGGTGTTGAATTGGTGCGCGCTTATTCAGAACCGGCCGAGCAAAAGCATTCACTGCAAATCGAGGTGAACCGCAAGCTTTATATGGATGAAATCACCCGCGAGCCCAACGCCAATTTCGGCAAGCTGCAAGCCGACATCACCGCGCTCATCAAGGCGATTTCAAGCTACGCACGACAACATCTTCCTGCGCACGGTCACCACCACGACTGCGGACAGGATCATCACGATCACGCACACAACCACTCACATGAAAGCGGACACAAGCATGACCATTAAACCGGGGGTTTCTCCTTACACCGTAGAGTTGTTGCCGCCGGATATTTCTGCCTACCGCAAGGGCAACAGCGGCGTCGAATACATCACCACGTATGACAGCGGCAAACCGGGACCGCACGTGATGGTAAACGCCGTCACGCACGGCAACGAACTGTGCGGCGCGATTGCAGTGGACCGCATGTTCAAGATCAATGTGCGACCGATGCGCGGCCAACTGTCGCTGGCCTTTGCCAATGTCGCTGCCTTTCATTCCTTCAATCCATCGCTACCACATGCATCGCGTTTCGTTGATGAAGACTTCAACCGCGTCTGGACGCCCGCCGTCCTCGATGGTCCACGCCAGTCGGTCGAATTGACGCGCGCACGCGCCATGCGACCCATTATCGACCAGATCGATTTTCTGCTCGATATCCACTCGATGCACGATCCGCATGGCCCGGTGATGATTTCCGGTCCGCTGGACAAAGGTATCGCACTGTCCAAGCAAACGGGTGTGCCCGAATTTATCGTCGCCGATGCAGGGCACGCCAACGGTACGCGCATGCGAGACTACGGCGGCTTTGGAGATCCGGCGTCAGACAAGGCGGCATTGCTGGTGGAGTGCGGCCAGCACTGGGAACGCGCCAGCGCCGATCTGGCGTGGCAAACAGTGTGGCGCTTTTTGCGCGCGCTCGATGTTGTTGATCGCGCTCTCGCTGATGCGCAAATCGACAGCACGCCGGCGGTTGCACAGAAGGTCGTTCGCGTGACCGAAGCTGTGATTGCCAACGACAAGGATTTCAAATTTGCGGACGGTTTGCACGGATTGTCTATCGTGCCCAAGCGTGGCGATGTCATCGCGCTCGACGGCGGAAAACCGGTTCCTGCGCCGTACGACAACTGCGTGCTGATCATGCCGACGATGATCCATGTAAAGCCGGGTTTGACGGCGGTGCGGTTGGGGCGGCTGGAGTAGTTGGTGTATTCAGCTTAAGCGCTGTCATTTCGAGCACCGCGAGAAATCTGCAGTTTGTTTTACGCCGCGAAAAGTAGATTTCTCACCCGGTGAAGCTGGGTTCGAAATGACAAAATTGTTCATAAATACCAGCACCGGCGCGCCCCGCAGGCACAGAACGCCTTGAAAGCCGCACCAGTGCTAGTGATTTAATATCTTATGCGGCTGCAAAATGCGGCAAAGGAGGTTATCCCTGCGTGGTGTCTTCAGTTTTTCCGGACGGCCGAATGCCGAGCTGTTTCAGCTTCCGATACAAGTGCGTTCGCTCCAGCCCCACCTTATCGGCCACGCGTGACATATTGCCTTCCTCGCGCCGGATGTGATGCAGAAAGTATTGATACTCAAAGCGCTCGCGCGCTTCGCGCAACGGCAAATCGAACGGGATGCGGCTGATCGCGCCCGACGCACCAACGTGGTCAAGCCCGATTTCACGGGCCACACGCATCACATCTTCGGCTGAGACCTCACCTGACAAGCTGGTGAGCGCAAGCGTCTTCACCGCATTTTGCAACACAGGCAAATTGCCCGGCCACTCCAGATTTCGAAGCGCATTGAGTGCTGCAACACTGAATTGCCTGAGCGGACATTCGTTGGCTTCCACCATCTGCAAGAGGATTGTATTGGCCAGATCAGGAATATCTTCGGGGTGCTCACGCAAGCTTGGAATGCGCAGCGTCACGCCGGACAACTGCGTGAGCAGCGCGGCATCGAATTCGCCGCTCTCGATGAGTGGCAACATCGGCTGTGCCGTTGAAGCAACGAGACGAACGTTGAATTTTTCGAGCTTGCTCAACAGCTGGCCCAAGCCTTTTTGTTCATTTTTATTCAGCGTTTCTAGCTGATCAATAAACAGGACGCCGTCGCGCGCATCGGCGAGCGGTGCAAATGGATTCTGCGCCAGCCAGCCATGGTCGGCGGGCTGAAGCCACGAGGTATTACGTTGATGCACCATGCGCGCAATCAGCTCGAACCCGCAACCCGGTTCTCCGGTTAGCAGCAGCGGTACTTTCAGGCGGCTTACTTGTTCGAGTCGTTGGCGGAGTTCGGTCACCACTTTCGCGCGGCCAAGATGGGCGAACGTGAGACCGGGCTTGGGTAACATTTTCCCACCAGCCAGTGCTTTACCGACGGTGGCGATAAGCTTCGGCAGGCTGATCGGTTTTTCAAGAAAATCAAACGCGCCGATGCGCGTCGCTTCGATCGCTGATTCGATGGTGCCGTGGCCGGACATCATCACGACCGGCATGGTGAGCTGGCCCGAAACGGCCCATTCCTTGAGTAATGAAATGCCATCGGTATCGGGCATCCAGATGTCTAGCAGCACCAGATCCGGGCGCTGCTCCCTTCTGGCGATACGTGCCGTGGCGGCGTTTTCGGCCACCCTCACGTTATAACCCTCATCCGTCAGAATTTCTGAAAGAAGTTCGCGAATGCCGATTTCGTCATCGACGACCAGAATGTTGTTGTTTGTTGTCATATTTTTGACCCTGCCTGCATCATACGGTTAACTCAACGTTCATGGGCGGTGTCCGCAACGACACAGGCAATAGAATTTCTACCAACGCACCGTGCGGTTTGATATTCACCACGGTCACACTACCTTGGTGTTCCTCAATGATTTTCTTTGCAATCGCCATGCCAAGTCCGGTTCCTTTGGGCTTGGTGGTAATGTAGGGCTCAAAAATTCGCCCCAGTACATCTTCGCGAACGCCGGTGCCGTTGTCTTCAACGCTGAAATGAACGCCACGGTCGCTGACACGCGTCTGCATGATAATTTTTGGCTCAGGCAACCCTGCCAATGCATCCAGCGCGTTTTGGGCTAAGTTGTGAATGACTTGCCGCAGCAAGGATGCGTCGGCTGTGATCATGGGAATGTCCTCGCTGAGCTTCAATTCGATGGCAACGTTCATGGATTCATAAAGCACCATCACATCGTTGATCAAATCGTTGATCGATAGCTCGGTTGGCGTCAGGCGGGAACTGCGCGAATACAAACTGAAATCATCCACCATGCCTTTAAGCGCGCCGACCTGCGCGACAATGGTATTGGTCGCACGCTGCAAAATTTCCTGCTCGGCAATTGGCAATTTTCCTGATAGCTTGTGTTGCAGGCGCTCGGCGGACAACTGAATCGGTGTTAAGGGGTTTTTGATTTCATGCGCCAGACGCCGTGCGACTTCGCCCCAGGCCGCATTGCGCTGCGCCTGAATGAGGCCGGTGATGTCATCGAACACCAATACGAACCCTGATTCGAGCGTGGCGGGTAGTTTTGTGCCGCGCACCAGCAAGGTCTTGCGGCCAGTCGGCACGCCTGGGCCCTCATGTCCCGCGTAATCGACTTGCCGCTCCCAGGGTTTGTCGCGCAGTGATGCAAGCTGCACCATGAAATCTTCAATGAAAGGTGCCAGTGCTGGTAGTTGGCTGCCCCAGTCCGACATTTTCACGCCCTTTAGTGCGTGGTGGGTAATGCCGAGCATGTCTTCGGCATTTTTGTTGATCGTCTTCACGTAGAGGCGTTCGTCAAGCGCGATCACGCCGGAGGTGAGATTACCCAGAATCGATTCTAGATAGGCGTTGGCATGTTCCAGTTCCTGCTGCTTTCTGCCGACAATTTCGGATGCTCCGGCCAGTTGTCGGGTCATGGTGTTGAATGCTTGTGTGAGCACACCGAACTCATCGCGGCTTTTCACAGGATTCAGTTTGGTGAAGTCACCCTTGGCGATGGCGCGCGTTGACTCGGCCAGCGCAGATAGCGGCGCAGAGAGGCGTTCTGAGAGCAGGAAGGCAAGCGAAATAGCGGAAAACAAAGTCAGTAGCATCGCCAGCGTCAAGGTGAGCGCAAACAATTGTTTCAATCCCTCCCGTTGCAAGCCCAGTTGTTGATAGTCGCGAATGCCGGCCTCGACGCTGTATGCATCGGCGGCCAGGCTCTTGGGTGCCGCACGAACGATCTGCAAGGCGCGTGGGGCATCAAGCGATGCCAGGGCAGGCACTGGCACGACGACTCGCAAATACAGCGACCGATCCGTCTGCGATTCAGCCATCGACACGGGCTTTTTTTGCAGGCTTTCTTTTATCTCTTCCCGGCTCGGCTTGTCGGCAAATAATCTTGTCCGACCCCCGGCAATGGCGATCAAGTGACCGTCTGCGGCAAACAATGAAAGTTCATCGAATCCGAATTTTGACCGTAGCGCGCGCAAAACTTCAACGCTCTCGCCATCGGCCTCTGAGAGGCGGGCGGCTGCTTCGGCACCCTTGCGGGATAGCTCACTCAGGGATGTGTCGATTGAGCCTTTGCCAAGATTGAGTGCGGCCTCAAAAGCTTTCTCGACAGGCACATCGAACCAGGAATCAATGGAGCGATTCAGGAACTGCACTGAAATTGCATATACAAGTCCGCCGGGAATCACCGCCATCAGCACAAAGACGGCCATCAATCGCAACGCCAGTTTTGCCCCGAATACGCGACCGCGCAGTTTTCGCGTCAATGAGAAAATCTGGTAACCAATGAGCGACAGCAAACCTATAATCAGCGCGACCCCGACCGCTAGCAGCCACGGGTAGTGGGTATTAAAGAACGTGTTGTTGCTGCTGGCGCGAAATAGCAGAGCAATGAGCGCCACTCCCAGCAATACACAAGCGAGCAGAATCGCGCGAATCATGGTTTGTTTTCCCCTGGCGCAATAACAGTCCACCGATACCAGTCCGAAGAGAGACCCCATTCCTTTGATGCAATCACGTTGAGTTGGAACGGCTTTGGCAACTGCGAGGTATCCAATCTGAAGCGCAACGCCGCATCATATTTTTCGCCGGTCTTCAGCCTGCCCTTTTCAATGACCGTCCATGACCGCACCCGCGATAACGCACGACGCACATCCTCAAATGACGACACGTTTTGCGAGATGCCTGAATACGAAATGCGGTATTGGTCCGTCAACGGCGCATAGGAAATACGCCGCTCACGCGAGGCGGAAGCAAAGCTCTGATCGATCCAATACCAGCGGCTGCGGCTCAGTTCAAATTCAACAATAAAATAAAGCGGCACGCCTTTTCGCACCGCTTCCTGCAAGGTGGCAGTGAGCTGCAGCTGAATATCGGCATCGATCTGATAGCCGTCTTCGGAGGCCTCCAGTTTTGCGCTGGAAATGGTTGCGCCCTCCGCATGAACGATCGCGGGCAGCCATGTGATGCCGAGAAAACACCCAACCAACAGATGATTCAATTGTAAGTGTCGCCGAGCAACTTTCAAGCGTAATGCGGCCAAGTGCAATGCGATCAAGCGCGCGGCAATGAACAAGACGGCCTTAAGCCGTTTTCTCCAGAAGCGCGTAGTAGAAGCCGTCGTGGACATCATTGGGGAGAAGTTGGCCGTCTGCGAGTTCAGGGGCTGCGGCTTGATGTCCGACGCATGTTGGCAGCAAATTTGCGAAATTCACTTGACGTGCGCCCGGTGTTTTTCGCAGAAATTGTTCGATGATGTCTTGATTTTCAGCGCGAAAAACCGAGCAGGTTGCGTACAGCAATCTACCACCAATGCCGAGGCAATTCCATAGCACAGCCAGTAGTCTGGCTTGCTGTCGGGCCAGCGCAAAGATATCGGTTTCCCTGCGAATCCATTTGATATCCGGGTGCCTTCGCGTAACGCCGGAGCCTGAGCAGGGGACGTCTAGCAAAATGCGGTCATACGGCTTGCCATCCCACCATTCTTCCGGCTTGGACGCGTCGGCAGTCTTTAGTGTGGCGCTGAGTCCCAATCGTGTCAGATTCTCGTCAACGCGAATCAATCGGCGTCTGTCGCTATCGACTGCCAAGAGGTCTAGTTTTGATCCATCCGCGATCATCTCCAGAATGTGCCCGGTCTTGCCGCCTGGGGCCGCACAGGCGTCGAGCACGCGCATGCCCGGTAGTGGGGCCAAAATTGCCGCCGCGAGTTGTGCGCCAGCGTCCTGCACCGAAACCTGGCCTTCGCGAAATCCAGGCAATTCGTTCACACCAACCGGCTTTTCCAACAACACTGCTTGCCCGAAGATATGCTGCGCGGAGAATCCATGCTTTGCCAGCAGCGCCATATACGCATCCGCATTGGTGCGTTTTGCATTCACTCTCAGGCACATTGGTGGATGTGACCGCGCCGACAGCAACACTAATTCCCAATGCGTAGGCTGCTCCTTTTTGATCCGCTCGATCCACCAGCTGGGGAAATCGAACTGTGCTTCAGGTGACGCCAGCCGTTCGCGAGCAAACCTATCCGGCGCTCGCAAATAATTTCGCAGCACCGCATTGAGGAGCGGCTTGGCACGACTAAAGCCGATAGCGTCCGCCGCTGACACTGCATGATCCACGATTGCGTGTGGTGCCGCCTTTGAAAACTGAAGTTGCGAGAGCGCAATCAACAGCAAATGTTTGACCGGCGGGTCGTTGATTGGCTGGGTGAGCAGCAGGTCGAGTTGTGCAGAAAGTAGTCCGCAGTGTCTGAGCGTATCGAAAGAAATG
>JANOQY010000019.1:0-19943 GCA_031414995.1 Betaproteobacteria bacterium | reverse complement strand
TCTTGGGTGGCGTGAAGGTGAGGCGAAGGGCTTGATCTACGAACCAAGGTCAATGCCATAAGGGTGGGCACAAGCTTGTCTTCGCCTCGTGTAGCGGGAGCTATTCGCTACAAGCCGTAAGATACAAGGGTGGGCAAAGCGTAGCGTGCCCACCCTACGCGCTGCACTTCAATTCTTTTGACCTAAGTTTTCACTGAGCGCTTGGCAAACAGGCGTTGCGCCAGTACCACAACTGCCAACACCGCTGCACCAGTCGCAATCCCAACGACCCCATCCGCAAGCGTTGATGCGACACCGCCCCAAAATCCTCCCACGTTGGCGGTCGCAGATTCGATCGCATGATGGATCGCAGGTATGCCGTGCGTGATGATTCCCCCGCCAACAAGAAACATCGCAGCCGTGCCAACGATTGACAGCAACTTCATCAGGTAAGGTGCGCCTTTGACCAATCCACTACCTATCGCGCGCGCAAAACTGCTCTGTTTTTTCGCGAGGTACAAGCCCACATCATCAAGCTTCACAATCGCGGCCACAAATCCATAAACACCAACCGTCATGATGAGCGCCATTGCGACAAGTACGGCGACTTGCTTGCTAAAAACCGCCCCGGCCACGGTACCGAGCGTGATGACAATGATCTCGGCTGACAACACAAAATCGGTGCGAATAGCACCCTTGATTTTGTCTTTTTCAAACGCGACCATATCGACAGCCGGATTCGCGACGGCTTGAACCAGCTCGGTATGGCGGGCTTTATCTTCGGCTGCAGAATGCAAAAACTTGTGGGCGATTTTTTCAAAGCCCTCGAAGCACAGATACGCGCCACCGAGCATCAACAGCGGCGTAATCGCCCACGGTGCGACGACGCTAATGGCCAACGCAGCGGGCACCAGAATCGCTTTATTGACGAGTGAGCCTTTCGCGACGGCCCACACCACGGGCAACTCGCGATCCGCTTTTACGCCAGCGACTTGTTGGGCGTTAAGTGCCAGATCATCGCCGAGCACACCCGCTGTCTTTTTTGCGGCGACTTTGCTCATGACGGCGACGTCGTCGAGCAGGGTGGCGATATCATCAATGAGTGCGAACAAGCTGCTGGTGGCCATGGTGAATGTCAATTCATGTTTGTTGAGTAAAGGGATTTACTGATTTCGATGCTTGGTGAATATGATAGCGAAAGACCCGCGTATGAGACCAAGTTTGGGAATTTTTTCTCAACCGGGTGCCGCGACGTTCTGATGTATCTTTCACTGTCGCGCAAATGAAATTTATCTGAAACTTTCAGAATAAGAACATGAAAAAGTCGGACGCAAACGAAGCCCAGTCGGCATCAGAGCTGATCACAAGAAAAATCGCCGATCTCAACGACTGGCGCGGCGAAACTCTCAGCCGAATGCGAAAACTCATCAAGCAAGCCGACCCGGACGTAGTCGAGGAGTGGAAGTGGGACATTCCAGTTTGGTCGCACGACGGCATCATCACCACGGGCGAAACCTACAAAGATAAAGTGAAGCTCACCTTCGCCAAGGGCGCGTCGCTAAAGGATCCGACCGGAATCTTCAACTCAAGCCTCGAAGGAAACACGCGCCGCGCGATCGACATTCACGAAGGTGGAGAAGTCGACGCGTCTGCGTTCAAGGCGCTCATTCGCGAGGCGGTCGCACTCAACAGTTCTGGCTAGGCGAAAACTTCGACAAAAGCGAAGCCGTAAAGGATGGCGCGCCTCAACAGGCCAAAGAGTCAAACTCTAGCATTGGCGGGATATTCATGGCATTTTTGCCAGAAGAAGCTCATGAATGCTAGTGTTTGCCTTAATTCCTATACTACGATGCGACGGGAAAGCTTAATTGGCGTATGACCCTACCCATTTGATCTCCGGGAGCAGCCTGTCGCTGCCAGCGGTCGAGCCAAAACATGAGCGCTGACCGCAGGCGACTGGCTCTTGCGGTCCTGCTCTCGCTGCTGATTCACGCGCCGCTGTTGAGCTTGACCTTCGGTGGCCAGAGTTTTGGGCTTCCGGGCTTTGTCTTCCCTTGGCAAGAGCGCCGGCGGGAGGCGCCTGAGCTACAGGTCGTGCTCGCGTCGGCGAAGGTCATCGCTGCGGTGCCAGCGGAACCTTCGCGTACATTGGTCAACGAGCCGCTGCAGCAGGCATCAATCGAGCCGACCGTTGCCGATGGGCCGACACTTAAACCATCGCTGGCACTGTCAAAAATTCCGGCGCTAACGTCGGCCCAGATGTTGGAGGCGATCACGCCGCAGGCCGCAAGGTTGGAAGCGGTCGCACCGGCAAACGAGGCCAGAATCGCGCCCGACATCGCAACTGGTGCCGAGCCAGCAATCATGCCTGCGTCGACAGTGATTGCTGTCGAACGCTCCGACGCGCCCACATTCGTCGTACCTCCCCCAATACCGACACCGGTGCCAGCACCGACACCAATCATCGTAGTTGCGCCAATTGCGACGAGCCCGGAGAACGCAGTGCCCACGCCACGCAGTGAAGCCACGAAAACGGAAACTGCACGTCAGGATGCCGCGCGCCTCGAGACTGCACAGCTTGAAGCCGCGAAGCTTGAAGCTGCACGACAAGATGTCGCGCGATTGGAGGCTGCAAAATTGGAAGCGCAACGTCAGGCGGATAAATTGGCGGCTGTGCGAACGGAAACTGCGCGCGTCGAAGCCGCGCAACTGGAAGCCGCTCGTCAGGAAGCGGCTCGCATCGAAGCTGCACGACTGGAGGCGCAGCGTCAGGATGTGGTTCGTCAGGCGGCGCGTGTAGAGGCTGCACGACTGGAGACCGCGCGATTGGAGACCGAACGTCAGGAGGCCGTGCGACAGGCAGTGGTACAGAAAGAGGCGGCGCGGCTACTGGCGGAAAAAGAGGAGGACGCAAAGCGGGCAGCGCGGCGTGAGGCGATGGGCCGTTTGCTCAATGAGGAAGCCGCCAAGCGTGACGCGGCAGCAACTGCCGCGCGCGCGCCCTCCACGCTACCTTACTCGTTGAGCACCGCACGTCGCGGCAGGCTATGGGGGCGGTTCGACACCAATGCTGAACTCGTCCAATACGCGGAGGCGTGGGCGCGGAAGATTCAATTCAACACGCCTGCCGACACGTTCCGCGAAGTAGCGAAGCGGCCGCACACCAATCCCATGGTGACGGTGGCCATTCGCAGCGACGGCTCCGTGGAGTCAGTGACCTTTGTTGTCTCTAGCGGTGTGGCGGAAGTCGACGAAGCGATACGGCGTATCGTGCAAAGCAATGTGCCCTACCCAACGTTCCCGCCGGGACTGGCCCGCGAGTACGACGTCATCGAAGTTCGCCGTACCTGGCATTTCGACACAGCCGTCCGATTGTACTGACTGCACAGTGACGGTCGCCGGGCGATAAAGACGTACTGGCCCGGCGTGCATCAAAAGGAATGCCTGATTATTTGCCTTTCTTTTCGGCGTCCGCTTTTGCCTGCTTAGCATCCTTCTTGCCTTGCTCTTCTTTGCTCAGCTTCACCTTCTTGACCTTCTCTGGCTTGACCGTATCCGACGCCACTTTTTCCTTCTTTACTTTTTCCTTCTTGACGACCGGCCCCGCCAAGGCTTGCTTCTCCAGCCGCTTCGCCAGTTTGGCTGCGACTTCCAGTTCCCGCTTGTGCTTCTGATTCTGCCTTCTTGCCTTCAACATCGATGCGTGGCTCATTGTGGTCTCCTGTGATGAAACATTGAAATGTCGCGCATTGTGTTCCGAATTTGTGTGTTGCGCTAAAACGCATCAACGGTCGTGCGCGGCGTGATGGTGTTGCCGGACGCCAACAATTGACGCCGCGATCTGCGATGGCTTGAATTCATGCGGCCTCCCAAGGCAAGGCATCAAGCAGCCGGTAAGGTCGCGATCCGAGGAAAGTCAGAGCCAAATCGCCGAACTCACTGGGCAAACAAATAACCCGACTTATCCTTTTTGGCCCGATACATCGCCTTGCCGGCCGCATTGATCAACGCGTCTGCAGCGATGCCATCTGCCGGATACATCGCGATACCGACGCTGACCCGGATTTCAGGGCGCACGGTGGTGGTGCCTACGCTGATTTCGCACGGTGCCTCAATGACGCGGATAAGTTTCTCTGCAATCAATCTGACCTGCGCTTCGCCACCTGACTCCATGAGCAGATAGAGGAATTCGTCGCCGCTGTGGCGACTGGCGGTATCGTCGCCACGCGAATTTTCCTGCAGACGCGCCGCAAACATCTGCAGCACCTTTTCGCCGACATCGTGTCCGTGTTTGTCATTAATGTCTTTGAAACCATGCAACTCCAGAAACATCACAGCGAGGTTCCAGGTGTGCCGCTCCGCCAACACCAGCCCCTGCTCAAGACGATCATTGAACAGCGCGCGATTAGGCAGGCCGGTCAGCGGGTCGTGAAGGGATTCGTGGCGGGCCGCGTCTTTCTGCTCATTGGCGGCAGCGTACTGAAATTCGAGTACATGGCGTGCTTTGACTTCGCCCACCAACGCCTCGTTAACCACCGCAAGTTGCTCTGTCGCTTCCTGCACCTTCTCTTCGGCGATGACATTTTTTTCAATGGCGTCCTGCACAATGGGCGGCGTATTGACGATGGCCAGTTCCTGCGCGAGCACCTCGTTCACCGTGGAAAGCTCCTCGGCAACCTCTTCGACCAGATCCTTGACGCGCTCGCTTTGTTTCAGCACGCCGGTGAGCGCTTTCGCTGGCTTGCCGGACTTGGGACCTTCCTGTTTTTCTTCGATGTTCATTTCGATTTACCTGTAACTTATGAATTGATAGTTGCCCGGAAAATGGACGTGAGCGCCAGTTAACGATTTTACAGTGCCCGCGGCTGACACCATGAGGTTAATTCCAGAGTTTCGCGTAATTCTGATTTCGCTTTCACCCCCTCGCACGCCAATACACAACACACGCTCGCGCCAGCGCGGCCGTGGTGTCGATGCAATGCTCACGCAATTCAGAACCAATTGCGTCCAGCGCCAGCGGGGTTTCGGTGCAGGCCAGCACCACCACGGTCGCGCCTTCTTCGCGCAGACGCCTAACCACCGGCTCCAGCATGCGTCCGCCTCGCGCGGCATCGCCCTGCTTTACACATCGGATCGCGGGCAGGACGATGTTCGCCATCGTATCGGCATCCGGCATCGTGGGCCGATAACCCTGCGCGACAAGACGGGAATCGTAGATGTGTGCGGCCAGCGTGGCGCCGGTGGCAATCAGGCCGACAGCCTTGCCAGGTGCAGCGCGGGCAGCCACTTCCGCACATGCAGCGTCAACGATGCTGATAAACGGCACGGGGCAGTCCGCTGTCAATTCATTGAACCAGAAATGTGCGGTGTTGCATGGCATTGCCAGCACGGTGGCTCCGGCTTTTATCAGCTGATCGCGCCGCGCCACAATTGCAGGTAATGGCGATTCACCATCGCCCAGAATGGCGGGTGGGCGCGGGGGAATACGCGGATCGGAGAGGATCAGCACGGGAATGTGATCGGCATCCTCAATGGCGGGCGTGGCTGCCACCAGCTTGATAAAAAAATCTGCGGTGGCCAGTGGCCCCATTCCTCCCAGTACACCCAGCATGGTTGCTCCCGTTTGCCTTGCGTGATTTATTTCGCCCTTTGCGCGCTACGGGGCCAGTTGTTGCAATGTAGCATCGGTTTGTTGAGATGCCGGAACCCGGCATGAGTGCTGTTAGTTGGGAGGCTCGCTCTGGCCTCTGTCGGGCTCAGGCCCGAGACGCCGGGAGCGCGATCAAAAAATGACGCCTCAAGCGACACTCACATCACGAAAATTGTTCACCGACACCTGCATAACCTCCTTGGTGAGCGCCGTTTCCTGCGCCGTCATCGTTTCTGCGACGAGCACCACCTGGCCGCTTGAAATGGCATCCGTCACGAGTGCCGAGAACCCACCCTCCTTGCTACCGGCACCGGCGACTGCGCCAAGAAATCCGCCAAGCCCGGCACCCCAGCCGAGCATCGCCAGCGGCGCGATCAACGGACTGGCGATGAATAGGCTCACGTTGGCCGCGATCAGCGCCAGCTCCGCCAGTCCGCCCAGCGCGGTGCCGACAGCGACACCCACTGCGCCGTCAGTCACCATGTCATTCAGCACTTCCTTGCTGCCTGCGTGGGGTGTTTTAGTCGGCACCGTGGAATCGGTGTCGAACAACTGCAATCGTGCGCGCGGAAGCCCGCCTTCGACCAGTCGTGACAGAGCGCTTTCGGCCTCTTCGCGGTTGGCAAAGAAACCCGAAACGTGGTGGCGATATTCGTTCATACGATGTCTCCTGAGAATGCCGGGACGGCAACACTCAGGCTAGCTCGCTTGCATTCGATTGTCTGTGCGCAAACGAACGGATGCGGCAAACTGATTTGGCCGATGTTGCGCGCAAAAATGCGATCAAACCATGCAACGTCGCATTGCCATATTTCAAGGCCATATTTTTGTTCTATTTTTTTGCTTCTCAACGCGTGCCTGGAACGCGTTTTTTCTCGCTGCGCGTCAGTGCTCCGTGCGACGCCGCTTTCATGTAGCGCTGGAATGACGCGCACTCCAGGTGACTGGGCGCCTTGCAGACGGCGGCGTGACGCAGGCCGCTGCTGACGGCGTGCAGTCGTTTGATGGTGCGATCAACTTCGTCGGCCTTGGAGACGAGTGCTGCGCGATCGATAGCGAGGCCGCCTTCGCGCGTGAACATGGCGGCGATTTCATCGAGCGCGAATCCGGCCGCGCGGGCGAGTGCAATCACCGCCAGCCGGTCCAGCACGCGCGGGCCGAAACGCCGGCGAAGCCCGTCGCGCCCGATGGAGGCGATCAAGCCCTTTTCCTCGTAGTACCGCAATGTCGAGGCTGGCATGCCGGTCAATTTCACCACTTCTGCGATATCCATAAAAAACCCCTTGACTTCAAGTCGACTTGAACTTGTATCGTGCCTGTCATCGCGTTGATCGTCAACGCCACAACCTGGAGGCATCATGGAACTGGCACTGCAAACCGCAACTCGTATCATCTTCGTCGGCACGCTAGCCACCGTCCTGCTGGACCTGTGGATGCTGCTGCTGAAGCGACTCAAGGTGCCGACGCTCGACATGGCGCTGCTCGGCCGCTGGCTCGGGCACCTCGTGCAGGGTCGCTTGACCGACGGGGCGATCGCCGCTGCTGCGCCCGTGCGCGGCGAGCGTGGTATCGGCTGGACGGCACATTACGCCATCGGCATCGTGTTCGCGGCGATGTTTGTCGCGATCACTGGCGAAGCCTGGACACGCCTGCCGACATTCGTTCCCGCGCTGCTGTTCGGCATCGCCACTGTCGCAGCACCGTTGTTCATCCTGCAGCCAGCGTTGGGTGCCGGCATCGCATCGTCGCGCACCCGCACACCACTGCGCAACGTCGCCAAAAGTGTGGTGAATCACGCCGTGTTCGGCGGCGGGCTGTTTGTGTCGGCACTACTATTCAACCAATTCCTTTAAGGACGCCATCATGAAAACAATGCAATTTCCCGCAAATAACGCCGCCACGAAAAAAGTCGCCGTCGTTTATCACAGCGCACAAGGCCACACCGCCTTCATCGCCCAACAGGTCGTCCTCGGTCTGCAACGCGTTGCAGGTGTCGAGGCCAGTTTGCTCAAGGCCGAAGACTTGACTGAAGCGCCGGAGCTGCTGCTCGATTACGACGGCTTGATATGGGGCTCGCCCACCTACCTCGGCGGCGTATCGGGCGTGTTCAAATCCTTCATGGATGCCACCGGCGGGCTGTGGCGCCACCAGTCGCTCAAGGGCAAGCTTGCTGCGGGATTCACCGTATCCTCCTTGCCCGCCGGAGACAAACAATCCACGCTGATGTCGATGGTGGTGTTTTCGATGCAGCACGGCATGCTCTGGGCCGGCAACCCGGTGATGCCCGAGCAGCACACCGGCATTCCCTACGAGGAGGCCGCCAATCGCCTCGGCTCGTGGACCGGACTGATGGCGCAGGCGGGGCACCATGCGCCCGCGGACGAATTCGCGCCGGGTGACATCAAGACTGCGCATCTTTTTGGGGCGAACTTTGCGAACGCGCTGTTGCGGCTAAACTTTGCAACGGCGGCATTACCCATGCCTGCACCATCGGCAGTAGGCGTTGCGCCACGCTCGCTCGCCACCCATTGAGACCACCATCGATCATGATCAAACGAAAACACGAACCGATTGTCTTCGGCTTCATTCTCTCGGGACTGATGTCCTGCCTCGTTTCCGGCATTGCCACCTTGCGTGCGCTGGGACCGGTCGCCGGATTCATAAGTCTCTGGCTGCAGGCGTGGCTGACCTCCTGGGCTGTGGCCTTTCCCGCCGTGTTACTGGCGGCGCCGCTGGCACGACGGTTTGCGCGAGCGGTGATTGAGCGTGTAGCGCCGCCTGAATGAAACGACACGACAGTGCATGCTAAGTTTTCCGCTAACCTCTAGCACGGGCGAGGCTCTTCAGGCATTTTTGCTCGGAACGGCGCGCCAAATGGCGTTCTGCAACAAATGTTGTCTGATCAGAGTGGCGCTTACGTAAGCGCAACTGGATGGCTATTGGCAACGCCGTAGGTTGGCGCTGAGCTTGCGAAGCCCAACACGTTACGTTGTTCAACACCAACCCTATCCAGTCACTTGAAAAATATTTTCCGGCCAGCGTGATTTATTCCCGTCACCGCGCGAATAACGCATCATGCAAGCAAAACTCACCTCAGCCGTCATCTCCTCGAACGACCCCGCCGACGCCATGTCATCCACCCCTGCTCACCTGACCGATGAGTTCGTCGCCCGCTTGGAGAAACACCAGCGGATTCTTTTCAAGGTCGCCTATATGTACTGCCGCGACCGCGACGACCGGCAGGATCTGGTGCAGGAGATGTTGATCCAGGTGTGGCGTTCGTATGCGCGATTCGACGAGCGGGTGCAGTTCTCGACGTGGATGTATCGCATCGCCGTCAATGTGGCCATTACACATTACCGCAGCGAAGGCCGACGCCTGCGCGATACCGTACCGCTGGAGGAATACGGTCTCGACATCGCCGCCGCCGATGCGCTCTTTGATAACGACACCGACAACATGCGTGCGCTGCGGCAGATCATCAACGGACTCGATGAATTGAACCGCGCGCTGATCCTGCTTTTTCTTGAAGGCTTCAGCAGCGAGGAAATCGCCGAGGTCGTCGGCATCAGCGCCAGCAACGTCAGCACCCGCATCAATCGCCTGAAGATAAAGCTGCAAGCTGAATTCAACGCAACACACTCGACAAAAGAAGGAAAGCCCGCATGAACCTCACACTCGATGATCTGAAAACGGAATGGATGGCACGCGATCGCCAACTGGAAACACAACTGCGGATGAACACACTGCTGCTGCGCGAAACCTTGCTGGATAAGCACAGCGCCAACCTCGGCAGCGCCACGGTCGGCAACGTATTCCAGATCCTGTTTACGATCCCGTTCCTCGCGTTGTTCGGCTGGGTCATCGCCCGCCATATTGATGAGCCCGCCTTCCTGCTGCCGGCCTTGTTGTTGCAGGCCTGGACCGTGGTGATGCTGGCACTCAGCATCCATCAACGCAGCCAGCTGCGTGACCTTGACTACGGCCGCCCGGTGCTGGAACTGCAAAGCCAGATCGAGCAGATCAAGATCGCGCGGCTCAACACATTCAAGTGGGCGTTCCTCACCGGGCAATTACTGTGGTGGATTCCATTTGTGCTGGTGCTATTCAAAGGTCTGCTTGATGTAAACCTCTACACCGCCTCCGCATTCATGCCGACATTCATCGCCTGGAATATCGCCTTTGGCGTCGCCTTCATTCCGGTAGCACTTTGGGCATCAAAGCAGCTGGCCGGGCGGCTGGGTGCGTCGCCGCGGTTCCAGAAGTTCACGGATGGGATTGCGGGGAGCGATGTGGCGGTGGCGAGGGAGTTTTTGGAAAAGCTGGCGCGGTTTGGGCGGGAGGCGGACGGGCGGTGAGGGATGCAGCTTGTCACGATTATCGAGCAAGACCCTAACGCTGGCGCGGCTCTCCGGCCGAAAGTGGCTGTAAAGGTCCGCCTAATGGCATTCTATGATTCTGTGAAAGTAGTATCTGAACCTCGCGTGACCTGAATGCATCCAACGGGGCACGCGCGGTCAAACACGCCTTCTTCAATGCGCCGAAAACGAATTGTTCAATGAGGTTTCGACTGATACGCCGCGGGAACAAATGTATCGGGCGCCCCCGGAGGAATGGGCGGGGCCTCCTTCAACGACTTCTGGAATGCATCAATCATTTTCCGGATGGGGCCGCGCACCCAGCCCTGGGTACTGCTTACGTCGGATTCCTCTTTCGGGTCTTGAACGAGGTTAAACAGATAGGGCGTTTCGAGGTGATTGGCGCCTGCATTGGGCTCGATCTCCCAGACAAAGTGCATCTTCCAGTCTCGCCACTTGGCGGCCCGCAGTTCGGTTTTGATGAAGTAGACAAATCCTTCACGCGCGGACTTTTCGGTCTTGCCCTTGAGAAATGGCAACTGGTCGACGCCATCGATGGGTCTGTCCGTCGGCAAAGTAGCGCCGGCGAGTGCCGCCAGACTCGGAAACAAATCCACGACATGCACAATTTCGTTCGTGACTTCGCCGGGTTTAATGTGTCCCGGCCAGCGCGCGATGAATGGGACGCGCAGCGCCCCTTCCATCGCGGTATGGTAGGTACCAGTCCACATCCCCGCACTGCCGCGCCACGGACGACGATATTCCGGGCCGTTGTCGCTGGCGAATATGAACAGCGTGTTGTCGCGAAGGCCCGATGCGTCCACCGCATCGAGTATTTCCCCGACCCGCGCATCCAGTTCCATGAGCGAGTCGGCAAAATCACCTTTCTTCGAAGTACCTTCGAAGGACCGATGCGGAATCGTCGGAAAATGCATTTGTGTGAGCGGCACATACAGAAAAAACGGCTTCTTGGCCTCCGCCTGCTGCTGAACGAACGCGCAACTTCGTCGCGTAAGTTCCTCATCGATGCGCCGGCGCATTTCAAGGTCGTAGACCTCACGCTTCTCGGCGCGACTGCCCTTGAAGCCTTCCATCACATAGGGAATATCGACCACAGTCGGATCAAATCCCACCGACTCCATGAACATGCTCTCGTTGGTGGTGCGGGGAATGCCATACCACTCGTCGAATCCTTTGTCCTTGGGATAGCGTCCTTCCTTGTCGCCCAGATGCCACTTGCCATACATGGCGGTCGCGTAGCCGACGCCGGAGAGCAACTCGGCGATCGTCACCTCCCACGGCACCAGTCCCTGCGGAAGGCCGGCAGGCACCGACTGCAGCGCGCCAGTGCGTATCGGGTGGCGGCCGGTCATGAGTGCGGAGCGTGTCGGTACGCAATCGCTCTCAACGTTGAAGTTGAGCAGGCGGATGCCCTCAAGCGCCAATGCATCAACACGCGGGGTGGGCGCGCCGCGTATGGCGCCGCCACCATAACAGCCAAGTTCGCCCCAGCCGAGGTTGTCCGCCAGGATCAGAACAATGTTGGTTTTTTGCACGATTTCGCCTTGATCAACGTGAGTGCCGCATCACTCCAGCTTCAGATTTAGGTCTGGCACGACGCGCGTCCAGGTATCCACATTGGCTTTCAAAAATTTGTCGAATGGCTGTGAGCCAAGTGGCTTCGGGTCAACGCCGACGTCAGTCAACTTCTGTTGAACCTCCTTCATCGAAACGACTTTGAAAATCGCCTCCGAAAGTTGCTTGACGATGGCCTCGGGCGTCGCAGTCGGCACGACCAATCCGGCCCACTGTGTCAACGCAATCTGCGCATAGCCAAGCTCGGTCGTGGTCGGTACGGTAGGGACCGAAACTGCGCGCTTCGGTGAGGTAACGGCCACAATGCGAACGGTGCCTGCCTTTGCCTGCGCCAACATCGGTGCCAGACCGAGTACCGCCAACGGAATCTGGCCGCCAACGATGTCGGTGGTGGCCTGCCCGCCTCCCTTGTAGGGAATGTGCAGGAACTGAACGCCGGCGAGCTTGCCCAGCCACTCGCCCACCACATGCTGGGATGTGCCAATGCCGGAGCTACCGTAGGCCACGCTGCCCGGTTTGTCCTTTGCAGCTTTGAGCACGTCCGCAAAAGACATGAAGGTCGATTTAGCGGAGACGGCGACACAAATGGGCTGGTCACCAATCATGCCGACACCTTGCAAATCACGTTTGAACTTCCAGGTAAGGTTTGGCCGTGTGACATCCAACAGCGCTGACGAGTCCGATGCCAAGCCCAGCGTGTAGCCATCTGGCTTGGCCTGTGCCACGGCCTGCATGCCGATGGCGCCGGCAGCACCAGGACGATTATCGACAATCACCGTCTGCTTCAACAGCTTGCCAAGCTCGACGCCGATCAAGCGCGCCACCGTGTCATTTGTGCCTCCGGCCGCCTGCGGCACGATGATTTTGATTGGCTGGTCGCTTGGCCAACCCGCGAAAGCGGGAGCACTGACCAATAGCAGAACCAACGCTGCGGCGACGGGCGTTGATAAACGGCGTGAATGTGGGCTCATGTAATTTCTCGTAGGCTGTGGCTGCGCACTACCTTAACATACAAGGTGACGACACTTCAAACACTGTTCTTCACGATTCCCATACATATTCGGAAAAAAATGCGTGACTCGATTTACGCTGGCGCGGCGCCGCTGTGGACCGGCCACGCGCAGGACCCGGAACACTGGCGTGATTCTCACTACCAAGTTGAAGGCCCGGTGGTGGCGCAGATGCAGTCGGTGTTCATCGACAACTGGATCAAGGTGACCGGCGAGGTGCTACACGGACCGGACTATTTTCCAATATTGAAGCCGGTCGGCAAGAGTTTGTCGCAGATGTTCAGCAGTTCGCCCAGTGGCGGTAGTGAAAGCATGCAACTGATGTACTTACTGGCCATCACGGCGGCGTCCAGTTCGATCGACCTGTCGGCTTCGTACTTTGTGCCCGACGACCTGTCGATCAAGGCGCTGCTGGAGGCGATGAAGCGCGGTGTGAAACTGAGAATCGTTATGCCCGGTGCCCACATCGACAGCGAGACAGTCCGCCATGCGTCACGCGCGTAGTGGGGGCCGCTGCTGGCCGCTGGCGCTGTCATCGCCGAATACGAGCCGACGATGTATCACTGCAAGGTGATGATCATCGACAACCTGCTGGTATCGGTCGGTTCGACCAATTTTGACAACCGCTCGTTCAGGCTCAACGACGAGGCCACGCTCAATATCGTCGATGCCGCATTCGCGAAGCAGCAGACAGCGGTGTTTGAGGCCGATCTGGCCCGCTCCAAGCCGATCAGTTTCGAGCAGTGGAATAATCGCCCGTTGCGTGAAAAGCTGCGCGAACGCCTGGCCAGTGTGATCCGCTCGCAGCTATGAGGCACGCGTGAGTACACGACTGCTCACATGCTGTCGACAGCCTGAATAACGTTTGTGCGTTATCGCACAGACTAACCACCGGTTGGTGAACATACTGCAAAAGTGCCGTACTGGCGCGCAGGTAAATAGATTCATTCTTACAACCACCGAAGGACATTCTCATGAACGAAAACATGCCGGATTTTTCGAATGTGCAAAGCGGCTCAAGTTCGACCGCGACGAAGATTTACGAAGTGGTGTCTGGCGACAGTCTTTCGAAGATCGCCAAACGCGAATATGGCAATGCCAACGAGTGGAAGCGAATCTTTGATGCCAACCAGGATCTCCTGAAAGACCCGGACAAGATTTTCCCAGGCCAGAAACTCAAGATCCCGCCGCTCTAACTCTTTAGCGCGCGAACTTCCTTCAACCCTAATCATGGAGAAAATCCCAATGAACAAAAAAACACTTCTCGCGACGCTCGCCGCGCTGGTCCTTACGCTGAACGCCTGCGGCAAGAAAGAAGAAGCACCGAAACCCCAAGTGGCACCAGCGCCGACATCCACCCCCGCGCCGGTTCCGCCCCCAGTGATGGCGGGGGTCACGGTTGGCACGATCACCCTGGGCAAAGCGATTGATACCGGCAAGAAGGTGTCACAAGCCGCCGACAGCTTCGGCACAAAAGATACGATCTACGCTTCCGTCAATACGACCGGCAGCGGCAACGCGACGCTCAAGGCAAAGTGGACGTATCGCAAGGGCGGTCAGGAGAGCCTCGTGAAAGAAGATAAGCAGATGATCGCGCCGACGGGTCCTGCCACCAGCGAGTTCCACATCAGTAAGCCCGACGGATGGCCGGTCGGCGACTATCAGGTTGAGATCTTCGTGGACGACAAACCGGCCAACACAAAGACCTTTACCGTTAAATAACGGACTTTAGATAGCGACGTTGCGGCACCCGAACTAGTTGGTGCCTGACCGGCTTCAATTGGCAAAAGCGAAAAAAAATCTGATCCGCTCACCCTGGTTCTGGGTGGCGTTCGTCGTTGGCGCGGCGTTCATCGGCTTCCTCATTTTTTCGCCGGCTTTCAAGGAACTGCTCGAGGACATGGCCCGTTGGGTGGAGGACGTCATGGCCTCGTACCCGCTGCGGGGCGCGTTGGTGTTTTTCCTGTTCTCCGCCTTTTCGGCCATGATCGCCTTCGCGTCCAGTGCAGTGCTGGTGCCCTCCGCCATTGCTGCCTGGGGTGAGGTCATCACGTTCTTTTTGCTATGGGGCGGATGGATGGCGGGCGCGGCTGCCGCATGGGGCATCGGCCGCCTGGCGCGTCCGCTGCTGAACCGGCTCGGTTACGAGAAGGAACTCGACTCGTACCAGCAGTGGGTCGGCAAGCGCATGCCGTTCTGGGGCGTGCTGTTGTTCTGTATCGCGGTGCCGTCCGAAATACCGGGTTACTTGTTCGGCAGCGTGCGCTATCCCTTCGTGCGATTTTTCGCAGCCATGGGTATCGCCGAGGCGATCTACGCAGTCGGCGTCATTGTCGTCGGCGAAAATCTCCTGACCGATAAACCGCTGCCGTTGCTGCTCGCGATTGCGGCAATTGTTTTGGTGGCAGCGGGCGGCGGCTGGCTGCTCAAAAGAATGAAGCGGAAGCAGGCTTCGAAGTTGGCTGGGGACTGAACCGCTTATCATGGCGATGCGGCGACGGCACATTCACGCCGCGCGCGATCAAATGGGATACCTCAGCGCGAACTGTTTTCAAATACAAATAACGCTGGCCCCTTTAACCAAGAAAGAAAAGAAGGAGTAGGTGACCTATGCGCAATAGATTGGAGATGCGCTGCGTTGAAGCGCAGTTGATTAGGGCGAGGAACGTCGTTGGCTTGCTCTTTGCCATTCTGATCGCGGGCTGCGCCGCGCTCGAAAAAGCGCCGGTGAGCGATCCGGCTCAGAGCGAGGTGACGAAAGGTGCTGCGATCGCAACGGCGATTCCGATCGTCCCGGCGGTCACGACACCGCCCATCGCCACAACAGCGGTGAACACTGCTGCGCTCGCGTCAATTGTTCCTCCCTCCGCCGCGCCTAACCCTGCAAACCAGCCTGCTGCCAAAGCGGCTGCACCGTCGGCCACCGCACCGGCAAAGGCGCCCGTCTTTCCCGCGCCTGCCGAACAGCGTGCCAAAAAGGAGGCCTCTCCTTCGGTGCCGCCGAAGTCAGCCACGTCAATGCCGCTCGATCTCAAAACCCTCGAGACTCGCCTGAAGGAAACCAAAGCCATTGGCGTTTTCACCAAGATCGCCCTCAAGAATCAAGTCGACGATTTGTTGAATCAATTTCGCGCCTACTACCAGGGACAACTCAAAATCACGTTGGCCGAACTTCGGCGACCGTATGAGATGCTGCTGCAAAAAGTGCTTGCGCTGCTGCAGGATGGCGATCCGCCGCTTGCGGGCGCAATTGTGGCATCGCGTGAAGCCCTCTGGGGCATCCTCGCCGATCCCGCCAAGTTCGCCACTATCTAACCATTCGCCAGGAGAAACACCATGATGAAAAACATTAAGGGCTGGATACTCATCTTCGCAATATCAGCATTTCTTGTTGGGAACGCGCGTGCCGCAGAAGATGCCGCGCTCCTCAAGGACTTGACGGCAGTCATCGCGCTACTGGGTTTGCCGTGTGGTCAAGTAGTGAGTGCGACGCGATTAAAGGACAACGACCACGTGGCGACCTGCAAGGACGGCACCCGCTACCGCGTTTTCGTGAACGCAGAAGGGCGGGTCGTTGCGCAGAAACAATGAAAAATAGAGGCTGCGGCGCGGACTCCGAACAAACTCTCGGCAGGCACGTCAGCTCGACAAATAGCGCGAGCGTCGTTCAGCAATTCGAGGGGCAATCTAAGCAATCTAAGCAATCTAAGCAATCTAAGCAATCTAAGCAATCTAAAGGATCAGCGTAATTTTTTGAAAACAATTCACGCCGCCCCTTTGATTATCAACATCCGACCAAATTTTTTCATGGCTGACTTTTTCAAGACTTCAACAATCTGGGTGGTGGACTTCCGCTACGATGGCAGGCCGCGCCGTTGGCTCAAGGCCTTCAGCGCGAACGATGACGTGTGGCGGGAAATGGCCACCAGCTTGCATGACTTGTACGGCACGCGTGTCCAACTTGTAGAAGTGAGAAGGGCCACGGAGGAAGAAAGTCTGCAGTACCTGCACGGAGAGGAACCAAAGAACGTCTATTGCCCGACTGGTCTGTGAATGACCCGCTCTATGGGGAAACGAAGTGACCAGGCTGACCTGTTTGCAAAACGAATAACGCTGACGCCATTGATTGCGCGCCTAAGTGCCTGCGCGTCGCGCGGTCCACGGCACCAACAGGTTTCGGTGTTTGGCGGTACTGGTGCCGACCAAGGTTTCTCCCTCTATTGTTGCGGTATGGGTATATTCGCCCTGCCCATCACTGGTGATAAAGGTGACCACCAGTTTTCCCCAGGCCGTGTTGATTCGCGACCACGTGATGTCCGATCCATAAAAACTACCGCTGATGCGGCGTTGCGCCAAGTCAACCGACGAGACGACAAAGGGCTGCGAATAGGGTGCGTCACCGGGGCTTGCGCGCAGGTCAACTACCCACGAACCGACCAGCCCCTGCATTGCAACATCCGGGCTCCACGACACAGACGCGTTCTTCGCCTGCGGCACTAGGTGTGTGCATGCGGCGCAGAAGAACAGCAGGGCATAGGCAAGTGCGAACTTCATTTCCACTCTCTTTCTGGTGACGAAATTATTGGATGCGGGTTGAGCTACTTCTAATTGAATAGGGACAATCAACGGGGTCAGCGTAAATTTGTTCCGAAACAAACAACGCTAATCCATTCTATTCGCTTACATGCTTGAGTTTTGATAAGCGTTCTTTTCGCCCCGCCGGTTCATGGCCATTCAGGTTTTGCGAAAAACCATCCGTCGCGCGAGCATGCAGCTCAACTCCAGCAATCCCGCCTTTTCGTCAAAGATCACAAGCACGCGGCCCGGCGGCGATTCATCCACACCACGCAGAATGTCGAACCAGGCCGTGTGCGTATTGAGGCGCGTGAGGTGATAGCGGGTGCCGGTGCCGAAGATGCCGGTGAATATGATCTCTTCGCCACCCTTGCCAGCAACAATTTCCAGCGTGCTCGCGAGCGGGCCGCAATGATAGCGGCCGTGCGCCGCGAAGGGCGCATCGAGCACACGTGACGCGACGACACGCTGCATCTTTGTGTGCACATTCTCTCCAGCCACCGAAAGCCACGGTGACGGCTTCTTCCCCTCACCGAGGCCTGCACCGAAACGAACAGCGAGATCCCGGTCGTCAGAGGTGAACGTACCCGCCTCTTCGGATTGAAACAGCGGCGACCAACTGAGATGCGAATAAACCTCCGCCCGGCCGCGATGGTTTCGCAATTGAATCATCAGGCCTTGCTCGCGCGACACATACGCGCCGTCGGCCGCGGCAGGCAACACCGCGCGCGGCGGCAGCTTGCCCGCGCCGCGCCAAACCGGCGCCACGCCCAGGGCCTTGGCGAATTGCAGGGCGAGACCACCCAGCGGGCGCGGCTTGGGGCCGTTGGTGCGGTTCATGAACACGACGATCGAAAGCTCCTCCTTCACGAAGTGCATCAGCACCGAGCGCCAGCCGCGCAAGGCACCCGAGTGCGCCAGCACCGCGCGGCCCGTCTCCGCGTTGACTTCATGGTTGATGCCCGAGGCATAGCTGGCGGCAGCGCCGTCATTAAAGGGCGAGGCTTGTGTAATCCCTGCAACCCAGCGCAGCCCCGCCGCCTGCGGATCGCGCAGGCAATTGGCCCACTTCAGCATGTCCTCCGGGGTGCTGACGATGCCCGCCGACGCGGCCCAGTGGATCGCGTTTTGTTCTTCCTCCCACGCCCCGCCGTGGAAACGGTAGCCGCGCGCATCGCCCGACATCGGCTTTGCGGTATCGATAGCGAGGTGCGAATCGTGCATGCCGAGCGGCTGAAGGATGTATCGGGAAAGCAGCTGCCCATAAGCCTCGCCGCTCACCTTCTCCAGCACCTGGCCGAGTATTTCGAAATTGCCGTTGCAATACAAATTCTGGCTGCCGGGCGCGAACATGCTTTCTGGCGCACGGCCATTCACATTGATGCCATCGTCCAGCGTGAAAGGCTGCTCGGCTTTGGCGCCCATCATCATCGCCAGCACCCACTGATCGCGCAGGCCGGATTTGTTTTGCATCAAGTGCGCAATAGTGAGCGCGCGATCCATGCCTTTGGTCCACGGCAGGTAACGGCTCGGGTGCGCATCGAGAGCGATGCGGCCTGCCGCCACTTCACGCATCACCAGCGCGCAGGTGAATTGCTTGCTGATGGAACAAATGCGAAACGGCGTGCGCGTGGTCAGTGGTGCATGCGACGCCAGATTCGACAAGCCGCGTGCGCCGCGCCATAACAGGCGACCGTGCTGTGCAATGCCGACGGCGATGCCGGGTTCGTCAGCGCCGACAGTGCGGGCGAGGATGGCTTCAAGGGCGCGGACGGTAACAATATTCATCGGGGAAACTTTTCTTTGCTGGCAAGATGCCAAAAGGATGAAAACGAGCGGTGGAGTTTGTCAGGATCAATGAACGCTCTTGGTGCCGCGATTGCTGTGGCGCCGACCGCAACACTCGCCTCAATGAAATCCACGTATTGTGGGTTAAGTGTGTGAGATACGCTGATGGTTCCCGGCATCGAGTGGGATGCGTCGTTGACAATCCAAACTGAGTCGCAGCACTCACGCATCGCCTTCAAGACAAAGCGCCAACGTTGCTCGCTCCACGGGAATGCGAGGTGAAACGCTGGCACGATCAATCCGATGGCAGGCGTGTCTTCTGGCCGACGCAGCGACCATGGATGCAACAGCCTGCCGGCGAAGTTAGCAGGTAGCGAATCGAGAACCTCGAGGCCGTGCTGACGAGTAAGCTCGGCGATTTGTGACGTGGCGATCCACGGCGGCGGTATTGTTGGCGCAAGCGGCGCGCGTCTCTGCGGCGCTTCGCGAATGGCGGGCCGATTCCGCGCTATCTGATCTAGCACTTCATAAGTGGAATCAATCGCCGTGCCCGTGTGGTCAAAACCCGGCGCGTATTTTTCGACGTTGTCGGCATTGAACAGATATGGTTTACCGGTCCAGGTTCCGGCCACCCACTGCCATGACAGGGTATTGGACGCCAAATCACCATCGAGCAAATGCCCAACCATCCAGCGCGCACCGGCATGCCAGTCCACCTTCCGAATGTGCACAACGTAACTGGCGATCCACATGCGCGCATGGTTATGAAGGTACCCGGTTGCGTAGAGCGCACGAATTTGTGCGTCGATGATGGCAACGCCCGTCATCGCGCTGATGATGTCTTCCGGCATTTCCAACGCATACGCAACAACACCATCGGCAGGCAGCGGACGCTGATTGCGCCAGATGTTATCGCGCTGATTCCGCCAGACGTGATGAAAATATTCGCGCCAACCCAACTCGAAACTGAATTTGTCCTGCCAGCCG
>JANOQY010000018.1:0-2578 GCA_031414995.1 Betaproteobacteria bacterium | reverse complement strand
GCGGAAGTAGCCTGCCCAGTTCTCTTCGCAGGCGAGATAGGTGCCCCATGGGGTGTAGCCGTTGGCGCAATTATTTACGGTGCCGCGCGTTTTCGAGCCATCGGGAGAGAATTTCGTGATCATCAGCGGCGTACGTGCGGCCGGGCCGGATAGCTCCATCTCGGTCAAGGTATGTACGCGACGATTGAGCGCGGATGCGCGGTTGTAGGAGACCGCACTGCCGCTGCGATTCACTTCGATCACACTCACGCCGTGCACAAAAAATTCACGCTGCACTTCTTCGGCTACGGTACGCACACCACTGACGACGGTGGCACCATTTGGATGCAGGAACGAAGGCGTAATCGCTTCGTGATTCATCACCAGCAGGCCGCGATCACTGGTATTGGCGCTGAACAGATTGTTGGTACCCATGCCGTAAAACTGGATGGCGTCGTGGTGATCGCCCGCGCGCTGCGCAAAACTGGCGGCGGTGTCGGTACCGTCATTGCGGTAGTCGGAAACACCTGCGGCAATCGGATCGCCCAAGCGATACAACACCGACACGGAATAGCCGGTTGGAACGACGACCGCATCGGCCTGACCTTTCGCCACAGGTGTAAATCCCAGTGCGGGCACGAACGGTGCGGGTGAAATAGGTAATGGCGTGGCTTCGTTGTCATCGGATCCACAACCGGCAAGCGCGCCCATGCCGCCGAACATGGCGAGTGCCGTAGTGCTGAATCCACCTTTCAATACATGGCGGCGCGACAGACGCGCATCAAGCACGCTGGCGAACGTGGGATTAGCGGAAGGGTTGGTGTCGATATCGTCGTCAATGTGGTTGGTGCTGTTGGCTGCGTTTGTCATGCGTGGCTCCTGTTAAGAAGCGGCTAGTATTCAGATCGAAAATGACGAAATCGCTACGTGCAGGTGACACCCCCATGACAACGGCTTCGCGAACGTCGCAAACAAATAGTTAAACACTAGCATTGGCGGGTGCACTGGAGGCATTTATGCCTATAAGCCGCACCAGCGCTTGATCTACGTGTAAGGTATTGAGTGAACACCGCTGCAAGCGTGGCGCAACGCGACAGCCCAGTAAAATGCAGATACAACGTTTCATCAATTCTTTACTCCATGGAGAAGCCATGTTTACTGATCGACCCGTCCTTCGCGCGATCATCTTCGGCTCGATTGCATCGGCATTCGTGGTGTCCTCCGCGATTGCACAATCAAAGGCGCCGTTGCCGAAGGCCAAGCCTTCTTATTCAGAATTGCTCGCGACCGCGACACCACACGACTGGAGACCGTTGGATCTGGAAAACACGCTCTACATGGATTTGCCGATAGGCCGTGTCGTGATCGAGCTCAGCGCTGCGTACGCGCCTGCGCATGCCGCCAACATCCGCGCACTCGCACGCGAGGGTTATTTCGATGGCCTCTCAATACTGCGTTCTCAGGATAATTACGTTGTGCAGTGGGGCGACCCGGAAGCGGAAAATGCTGAATCGGGCAAAGCGCGCGCGATGAAGCAGGGCAAGAACAGTCTTCTCCCTGAATACACGCGGCCGCTCGATAACAAGCTTGCTTTCACGCGGTTGCCCGACGTCGATGGCTATGCGCCACAGGTTGGTTTCTCGAATGGTTTTCCAGCGGGGCGAAATCCGAAAACACAGCGGACCTGGCTGACTCACTGCTACGGCATGGTCGGTGCGGGGCGCGACAACGATGACACCAGCGGCAGCGGTGCCGAGTTGTACGTCGTGACCGGCCACGCGCCGCGTCATCTGGACCGCAACATCACATTGTTGGGCCGTGTCGTTCAGGGTATGTCGCTGTTGTCGGTGTTGCCGCGCGGCACCGGGCCGCTGGGTTTTTATGAGAAAGCAGAACAGCGTGTGCCGATCAAATCGGTTCGCATTGCGGCTGATGTTCCTGCTGCCGAGCGGACCAATCTTGAAGTGATCCGCACCGACACGAAATTGTTCACCGCGATGGTCGAAGCGCTGCGCAATCGTGGCGGCACCTGGTACAAAGTGCCTGCCGGGCATATCGAATTGTGCAATGTGCCGATTGCGGTGAGAGCGGTGGGGCAAAAGTAGGTCGTGATCAGCGCGTGCCAGCGTCACCAAGTTCGATGCGCACTGCACCTTGATCGCGATTGACGATAAAGCTGAATACCGAATCGACCGTCACGGTACGAATGAGATCCGACCAGCGAAGCTCGCTTGGGTGATCATCGAAAGCGACATTGGCTTTGGTGATACGCGCGCCCAGACGGGTAAGGGCGTCGAGTTTTAATTCTGTCGGCTGGTATCCCGCAAACTTAAGCCACTGTTGCGCTTGATCGCGTGACGACACCACCACATCCCCGGCCTCTGCCGCGGCGATCACTTCGAGCGCCCACTGATTCGAATTTTGGTACCTCGTTGCGAACGGGTAGGCGACCATGCTGTAGCGCGCATCATGCAGACTCAGATGACCACGCGAACTAAAAAGTGTCGCGAGCCGCTGTTGCGTGGACGCATTGGGAATCAGGATGACCGCTTCCATTTTCCAAAGATCGTCGAGAAAAAAATTGCCGAGGCCGTTGTCA
>JANOQY010000017.1:0-4334 GCA_031414995.1 Betaproteobacteria bacterium | reverse complement strand
AAGTCTAGTATTGGGGCGGGTTTACGGGCGTTTTACCTCTAAACACATGGCCAAATGGCGTTCTATGTTTTTTATGCATTGCTTATTGCGGCTGCGCTACGCGCCAATCCCCTCTTCCTGCTGCTGCAATCTCCACATCTCAGCAAACTTCCCATTCTGCTCAATCAACTCACGGAAGTTGCCGCGCTCGACGATGCGGCCTTGATCCATGACCAGAATCTGGTTGGCGTCGATGATGGTGGAGAGGCGGTGCGCGATGACGAGTGTGGTGCGGTCTTTGGCGATGTCGCGCAACTCGGCTTGAATCGATTTCTCGGTCGCGGAATCGAGCGCGGAGGTGGCTTCATCGAAAATCATGATGGCTGGGTTTTTTAGTAGCGTGCGCGCGATCGCCACGCGCTGCTTTTCGCCGCCGGAAAGTTTCAGGCCGCGCTCACCAACCATCGCCTGCCATTTATCGGGCAATCGTTCGATGAATCCGCTCACGTGCGCGCGACGTGCGGCATCTTCAATTTCCGCATCCGTCGATCCGGGACGACCGTAACCGATGTTGTAGCGAATGGTGTCGTTGAAGAGCACGGTGTCTTGCGGCACGATACCAAGACTGGCGCGTACGCTGGCCTGCGTGACATCACGGATATCCTGCCCATCGATGCTGATGCTGCCGCTACCGATGTCGTAAAACCGGAACAGCAACCGCGACAATGTCGATTTGCCCGCGCCGCTGGAGCCGACTACGGCAACAGTGTGTCCGGCAGGTACTTCAAAACTCACGTCGAACAGAATTTGGCGTTTGGCGTCATAACCGAAATTGACGTTGTCAAATTTGATATTCGCGCCCTGAACCATGAGCGGCTTCGCATCGGACTTATCGGCAATTTCGCGATTCTCACCAAGCAGGCGAAACATTTTTTCCATATCGGTCAAAGCCTGCTTGATTTCGCGATACATCACGCCCAGAAAATTGAGTGGGATGTAGAGCTGGATCAAGAGCGCATTCACCATCACCAAATCGCCGAGCGTGAGCTTGCCCTGCACCACGCCATCAGATGCGCGCCACATCAGCAGCGTGACGGCGCTGGCAATCACAAAACTTTGCGCGACGTTCAGGAGCCCTAGCGAAGTCTCGCTTTTGGTCGCGGCGGCCTCAAAGCTTTGCAGGTTTTTGTCGTAGCGTCCGGCTTCGTATTCTTCGTTGCCGAAATATTTCACGGTTTCGTAATTGAGCAGCGAATCGATCGCCTTGGTGTTGGCTTTTGAATCCATGTCGTTCATCTGGCGCCGGTGCTTGGTGCGCCACTCGGTAATACCGATCGTGGTGATGATGTAGAACAGAATGGCGGAGAGCGTGATGACGACAAACCAGATATCGAATTTGCGTGCCAGCAGAATCGTCACCAGCGTGATTTCGAGGATGATCGGAATCACCGAAAAAAGCATGAACGACATCAGCGTTGAAATACCGCGCGAGCCGCGTTCAATATCGCGCGTCACACCTCCGGTTTGCCGGTCCAGATGAAACCTGAGCGATAGCGCATGTAAATGCCGAAACACCGATAGCGCCACCTTGCGTACCGCGCGCTGGGTGACTTTCACGAAGACGATATCTCGCAGTTCACCGAACAGCGTGGAGGACAAACGCAGCAGCCCGTACGCGGCCAATAGCGCAAACGGCACCACCAGCACCGCCTTCGACTTATCCAGCGAATCGACGATCTCCTTCAAGAGCAGCGGCACACCGATGTTGGCGACTTTGGCGGTGACCAGAAACGTCAGCGCCAGCCCGACACGCCAGCGAAAATCCCAAAGATAGGGAATTAACGATCGAATTACGCGCCAATCGCTTTTCCTTTTAACAGGGGTTGCGGCGGCGGTGCTGCCCGCAACGGGGAGAGGGCTTACCACAGTGGGTGTGGCGTGATTGGGGGGCATGCTGGAGGTTTTGAAGGTAGCGGGGCGTGGAATGATGACGGTGATGCGAGCCAGTGTAGGCACCATTAAGGCAGGCACAACTGGATTTTACGCCGTCCACACGGGCCAACACCGTTTCGCTCCCATTGTCGCGCCCCCTGCGGTTGGTTACACTCAATACCGGCGCACAATTATTTACCTGTCCCCAAAAAAGGATGCCCACAATGGACATTAAGCCAATTACGCTCAACGGTCGCCTGACCCGTCTGGAGCCGCTGTCGGAAGCGCATATTCCTGAACTCGACAGCGCATGCAAGGATTCCCCCGACGGTAAGCGCACCATCTGGCGCTACTTGCTGGATTCACGCGTTTATCGCAAGGAGGGCATGGCGGGGCTTGTCAAGGAACTGATGGCGCGCCAGCAAGCGGGATCGGATTTGCCGTTTGCGATCATCGACGTCAAGACTGGCAAAGCAGTCGGCACGACTCGGTTCATGGAAATTGAAGTTGACAATCGCGTAGTTGAAGTCGGCACCTGGATTGGTCTCGAATTTCAACGCGCGGGATTAAACCTGGAGAGTAAATATCTCATGCTGCGCCATGCGTTCGGGACGTTGAAAGCGATACGCGTACAGTTCAAGATTGATCATCGTAATTTTGGTTCGCTAGACGCCATCGAGCGCATCCGCGCCTATCGCGAAGGCATCCTGCGTAACCACATCATCCTCGCTGATGGTACGGTGCGTTCATCGGTTTATTACAGCATTCTGGATTCTGAATGGCCTGCAGTGGAAATACACATTCAAAACCTGACCGCGCGGGCACCGGCAGAAGCGGTTGCAGCCCGAACGTAGCAGGTAATAAGCCATCCATGCGCGTCAACAATAATTGTTCACCACAGCTCAAATGAATCCGCTGTATCGAAAAATATTCATCCTGTCGGTCAGCATCGCCGCCTTTGCCGTCGGCATGACTTATCTGCTGGTGTTGTTCAAGGTGCAGGGAACGCATCGCGAATTGCGGCACGGCCGCTTTGAACTGATTGCCAAAGAAGTTGATCGTATCGTTGAGCAAAGTATGGCGATGGGACTGAATTTTTCAGAACTCAGTGCACTGCCACAGGCGATGCAACGTCGCCAGCAGGCCGATGCCGCCATTTCGCGCATTGACATTCTCGACGCGCAAGGCAAAGCCATTTATTCCACCGAGGCTGAACGCGTCGGGCAATCGACGCCGACATGGCAGCCAGCGTTGGGCACGGCGCGGGGCGGGCTTTGGAGGCATCTGGCTGACGATGACGCTGTCGCCGGCACGGTCGTGAAAAATAATTTTGATGTTGTCGAAGGCTATGTCGCTGTCCGATATTCGGCCACGGAAGGCCGCGCCACGCGGGATCAACTGCGTGATGGCTTGAGGCCGGTCGCGTTGACGGTATTCGGCGTCAGCGCGGCGGTGCTGTTTATCGCGCTGTCACTGCTCGCATGGCGATTCGAACGCGATGTGCAATCCGCTGCGGCGCGACTGGCTGGTAACGACGTTAGTACAAAGCCGCTTCACGGTGGATGGGACAGCCTGATCACGGCGACAAAGAACCAGTTTGCCGGTGCGCAGACTGCGTTGACTGCTTGGCGCGAGCAGCAGGAAACGATCAGCAAATGACACAACCAACACCGGCGCGCAAACTCGCCCTCGCTGGCATGGGCGTCGTGCTCATCACGATTGCCACTGCGATGGCCGTCATTGCGTGGTTTGCATTCAGCTTGACCGATAGTGTGCTCACATACGAGACGATGCGCAAAGCCGAAAGTGTCGCCCGCTCACTGGCCAGCACGTTCGACCGTGCAGCAGAGCTTGGCATCCCGCTTGAAAAAATGCCCGGCGTATCCGAAAAACTTACTGATACACGTCAGCAACACGCCGAGCTTTCACGCATCTCCGTTGTGGTCGCTGGCACGCCGCTTTACACCGCACGTGCAGAAAAAACCGACGGTCTTGTGGAGACACTGGTGGAGAGCGTGCCGATTGCGTCGGCAGCGGGAACGAGCGAGTTGCTTGAAGTCGCTGTCGATCCGCGCTTTGTGGCTCGTCTCTTTTCAGAACTGATGCTGGACTTTTTGGTGATCCTGATCGTTGCAGGATTTGTCACGCTGGAACTGATCTATTTTCTCGCTGGGCCAATCGTTGTTTCGCCCTTGAACACACTCGTGGCAAGTCTTTCCAAGATCGCTGGTGGGCGCTTGGCCAGTTCTGTTTCTGGCAATTTCTCCGGCGCACTGAGGAGTTTGGCCAACGCCACCCGTGATGCACAACAACAAGCGCTGGGTCAATACCGCGAGTGCCGGGCATTGTTGCGGGAGCAACTGCGGGAACGACGTGCACCTGGTATCAGCCGCGCTGAATCCAATCTGTCAGCGCGCGCGGCC
>JANOQY010000016.1:0-4088 GCA_031414995.1 Betaproteobacteria bacterium | reverse complement strand
CACGCAGGCCGCGGCCAGGGATTTGCACGGTGCCTACGCGATTGGTGTCGTCGCCGTTGGCGCGCCGGACGTGATGATCTGCGCGCGCGTCGGTTGTCCGTTGCTGATTGGCGTGGGCGACGCCGATAAGCATGAAAACTTTATCGCCTCCGATGTTTCCGCGATTCTCCCAGTCACCCGCCGCGTGATGTATCTCGAAGAAGGCGATGTCGCCGAGCTGAGCCGCAAGGGCATCAACGTTGTAGACCGTGAAGGTAACAAAGTTGAACGCGACATTCACACCTCTGACCTCTCCGCTGACGAAACGGAACTGGGCCCCTATCGCCACTTCATGCAAAAAGAAATCCACGAGCAGCCGCGCGCGATTTCTGACACGCTCGAAGCCTTGCTTTCAGTTGGTGTAAAAAGCGCGCTGTTTGGCGAAGGTGCGAAAGAAGTTTTCAAGGAAACCGAAGCCGTCCTCATTCTCGCTTCCGGCACCAGCTCATACGCCAGCATGGTCGGCAAGCAGTGGATCGAAACCATTGCGGGTATTCCCTGCAATGTCGAACTGGGCCATGAATATCGCTACCGCGATTCGATCCCGAATCCTAAACAACTCATCGTCACCATTTCCCAGTCCGGCGAAACGCTTGACACCATGGAAGCCTTAAAGCGCGCCAAAGAACTCGGCCATACCAACACCCTCTCGATTTGCAACGTCCGCGAGAGCGCCATTCCACGCGCGTCCAAGCTGGTGTTTTACACGCGCGCAGGCAAGGAAATTGGCGTGGCTTCCACCAAAGCCTTCACCACACAGTTGATCGCACTGTTCACGCTCGCGCTCACGCTCGCGAAGGCGCACGGACGCCTCAGCGCGAAGCAGGAAGCCGATTACCTCGAACAGTTGCGCTACGTGCCCGGCAGTGTGCAACACGCGTTGAATCTCGAACCGCAGATTCAGGCGTGGGCGCAAATGTTTGCCGAAAAACATCACGCGCTGTTTCTCGGCCGCGGCCTGCACTACCCCATCGCACTCGAAGGTGCGTTGAAGCTCAAAGAAATTTCCTACATCCACGCCGAAGCGTATCCGGCCGGCGAATTGAAACACGGCCCGCTCGCACTGGTGGACTCGGAAATGCCGGTGGTCGTGATCGCACCCAACGACGCGATTCTGGAAAAAGTGAAATCGAACATGCAGGAAGTGCGTGCACGCGGCGGCGAGCTATTCGTCTTCACCGATCTCGACAGCAACTTCACCGAGTCTGAAGGCGTGCACGTCATCCGCGCGCCCCGCCACGCCGGCCAGCTCTCCCCGATCGTGCATGCCATCCCTGTGCAGTTGCTTGCGTATCATGCGGCGCTGATGAAGGGGACGGATGTGGATAAGCCACGGAATTTGGCGAAGAGTGTGACGGTTGAGTAGTCGCAATTCCCAATGCCAAAACCGCGTATCGTCATTCTTGCAGGGCCGAACGGGGCCGGGAAATCCACCGTCGCAAAATACCTGCTTACCGAGAAATATTTAATCGACGAATTTGTGAACGCAGACTCTATCGCTGTTGGGCTTTCAGCATTTGCTCCAGAGGCAGTGGCGTTTGAAGCGGGTCGTATCATGTTGCGGCGCATAGACATGCTCTTGAAAAACAAGAGCAGTTTCGCTTTTGAGACGACCTTAGCGAGCAAGTCTTTCACACGATTGATCGAACGCGCTCAGATGGCGGGCTATTTTGTTTCATTATTGTACGTCGCGCTGCCATCCGCGCAACTTGCCAAGCGCCGCGTTGCAAGGCGAGTCAAAGAGGGCGGTCACTCTATTCCGGATAGCGTAATTGACCGACGTTTCTATCGTTCGCTGGACAATCTGATGTTCCGCTATCGCAAGGTTGTCGATGAATGGTTTGTGTACGACAATGCAGAACTGAAGACGCCTACGCTTGTTGCGCATGGACACGGAGCAATTGAAAACATCGTTGAGGAACAAAAATGGCAAAGACTACAGACGCTCGCAAAGACACGCGAGAAGTAGGTAATCCTACCGAACCGGAAATTCGTGCCGCAATGGGAAAAGCCATTCGCGAGATCAAACGTCGGGCAAAGTTGCAGAACATAAAGCTCGTTGTGGCAAACAAGAAATCGTGGGCTGTCCCCAAATAGCTAGATTCAGTCCATGTCAAAAGATAGGCGTCATGGATAAAACTCTGCGTTGGCTCGCTGTGGTCCCAAGTGCAATGCTCGCGTTAGGGATTACGTTCGTTGTAAGTCTCTATATCTTGGGCAAAGCCGAAATTTATTTTTGTCCAGCCGATTTTCTCACCCCGAGTGGTTGCTTTGCTCCTTGGTGGGACGACGTGGAAAGAGGCGCGGCCACCTTCGGGGCGTCTTTGGCGGCCGTCCTTGTGGTGGCGGTTGCAACCTTTGTCGCACCTTCTCAGCGACGAAAGGTAGCCTGGTCGTCGTACGGTGTTGGCGCACTTTTTACTGTTCTTATTGGGTTCTGGTTGTCATTTTTTATGCAGATGGCAGCCACCTTACTGGCTGGTGCCATTACGGCCGTGATCATTTCACGAACGGTAAAGAGTGACGCTTAACCGAGTCGCATGACGAATTAAATTTATAAACACTAGCACCGACGAGCTTCTACAGCCATTTATAGCCTGAAAACCTCGCCATTGCTAGAGTTTCACTATTTTTCGCAGGCTCATCACGTTCGCTACCCACAAAAATAACCCACCTTCGCAGATCGCGGCAATCTCTTTAACGCAGCCTCCGCCCGCGACGCACTCGCGCGATCAGGAAACGCCATCACTGCAACAACGCGCTTGGGCGGATTGGCCCGGGTGTAGCGCGCACCGATGCCAAATACATGTTCCGCAAAGCGTCGCTCAAGATCGGTCGTGATGCCGGCGTAGTAAGAGCCGTTTTCGCATTCGAGCAGATACAGAATCCAGGACGACGAAGGCGTTTGTGCAGCGCTGGAAATTTTTCTTGATTTCACGGTGCATATTGTCACCGAATTCGTTTCGGTCAAGTTTGTTAATGCGAGTTAGAATTTTTCCATGACAACATCCAATCCAGCGCCCTCAAAAACTTCCATCGTGTCCCTTCGTGAAATCACCAAGGACAGCGTGCGCGATTTCTGTCGCATGGCAGTCGGGCCCGGGCAGGATGGGCTGGTTGCACCGAATGCAGTTTCCATCGCGCAGGCATATTTCCACAAAGAGGCGTGGTTTCGCGGTATCTACGCCGACGAAACGCCGGTGGGCTTTGCGATGATGGAAGACTGGTCGCAAGTCGAGGGCGTTGAGCCTGAGCTTTATGGAGGTAAAGCTTATGTGGCGTTATGGCGCTTCATGATCGATGCGCGTTATCAAAAATTTGGCTTCGGCGCACAGGCCATGCGCCTGCTCATTGCGCATGCTGGGTCGCGCGCGGGCGTTGCAAACATGCTGCTGTCGTTCGTGCCCAAAGCAAACAATCCCGAAGACTTTTACAAACGCTTCGGCTTTATTCAAACCGGCGAGGAGGACGAGGGCGAGCGCATTATGAAGTTGCCGCTCTAATCCCACGCCTGATCAGCAACGCGTCAGCCGTCCATTTCCACGTAACCCGGCTGCGCCCTCACCCGATCAATCCAGGCGCGCACGGCCGCATATTTGGTCAAATCAAATCCGCCTTCATCCGCCACATGCGTGTACGCATACAAGGCAATGTCGGCGATAGAGTAGCGCCCGCCGACAAAAAACAGGCGCGCCTTCAAGTGTTGCTCCATCACATCCAGCGCCTGATAGCCCGGCAGCATTTTTTGCTGTAGCCGCTCTTCATGCTCTGCGGGTCGACCAAGATAACGAACAATGTAGCGCGCCGTCGCAATGAATGGCTCGTGGCTGTATTGCTCAAAAAACATCCATTGCAATACTTGTGCGCGCGCCAGCCGATCATCCGGCAGAAACGCGCTGCCTTCGGCCAGGTAGTGAAGAATGGCGTTGGACTCGGCAAGCAAAATACCGTTATCGAGCTCCAGAAGTGGGATGCGCCCGTTCGGGTTTTTGAATAGGAATTCCGGCGTGCGCGTTTCTTTCTCAAGAATATTGACGTGAATCCACTCG
>JANOQY010000015.1:0-4868 GCA_031414995.1 Betaproteobacteria bacterium | reverse complement strand
TCTCGCCTTCGGCTTGAAGTTGCGCAAATTTCCGGCGGCCGACATCGACAAGCGCGTCAAAGAAGCGGCGGCCATTCTCAAGATTGACCACCTCCTCGACAGGAAGCCCCGTGCGCTTTCCGGCGGCCAGCGGCAGCGCGTGGCCATGGGCCGCGCGATCGTGCGGCAGCCGAAATTGTTCCTCTTCGATGAACCGCTGTCGAATCTCGATGCGCTGTTGCGCTCTGAAATGCGCACCGAAATCAAGAAACTGCATCAGCGCATTGGTGCCACCACGATTTATGTCACGCACGATCAGGTCGAAGCGATGACGTTGGCCGAACGCATTGTCGTGCTGTCAGGCGGTAACATCATGCAGGTGGGAACGCCGGATGAAATTTACAACCAGCCGGTATCGAAGTTCGTGGCGGGATTTACCGGTTCGCCACCGATGAATTTCCTGATCGCAACCATTGCGGTCAACGACAACCAGCCATGCATTGCATTGGGCAATAGCGCACAGCGGCTGTCGATTTCGGCGCATCAGGATTACTACCGTTCGCTTGCCGGTCGTGCCGTGACGTTTGGCATTCGCCCGGAAGATATTGGCATCGAGAAAACCGGCAGCAACGACGTGCGCCTGGATGCGCGCGTGGTGGTGGTCGAGCCGCTGGGCGCCGAGACATTGGTCACGATGGCCTGTGAAGGCGGCGAACTGATCGGCCGTCTGCCACCCAATGTGCCGTTCGCGCCTGATCAACAGACAGGGGTGTGGGTCAACATGGATAAATTCCACTTGTTTGATACGGCCAGTGGTGCCGTGTTGCGAGCGGGTACCTGAGATGTTGGCCGCATTCCGGTCATTACTTTTCCTGCTCTGCACAGCGGCAGCTGCGGGTGTCTGTCACGCACAATTGCAGCCCACGAACCCTATCCATCTCAAAGCCTACATCGGCGGCCAACAGCGCCCCGACATCATGCGCGAGCTACTCGCTCAATACATGACTGCCAACCCGGGCGTAAAGGTCACGGTCGAAATCGGTGGTGCCACCTCGGACTTGCACCAGAAATATCTCAACACCGTGCTCAGCGCAAAAGACGCCACGCTGGATGTCTTTTTCATCGATGTCGTCCGTCCTGCGCAATTCGCCGCCGCGGGCTGGGCCGAACCGCTCGACGCCTACTTTGGCAAGGACCTTGAGTCTTCGCTCTCCCAGTATCTTCCGGCCTATCGCGAAGCCAATACCGTTAACGGCAAGGTTTATGCGTTGCCGGGATTTGCCGACTCCCTGTTCCTCTACTATCGTAAAGATCTGCTGGCGAAATACAACGAGCAACCGCCGACCACCTGGCCGGAACTCGCGCGCGTCGCCAAGAAAATCATGCAGGGCGAAAATGACCCGAATCTGCAAGGCCTTAGTTTTCAGGGTAAGGCGGTTGAGGGTGCGGTGTGTACTTTCCTGCTGCCCTACTGGAGTCTCGGCGGCGAAATCATCCGCGACGGCAAGACATCGTTTGAGCGCAGCAAAGCAGAAGCCGGCCTGAACATGTGGCGGGCCATGGTGAATGACGGTGTCGCGAAGAAAAACACGGCCGAGGTTGCCACCGACGACACGCGCAAGGAATTTCAGGCGGGTAAAGTCATTTTCGGCGTCAACTGGGGCTATGCGTGGAATCACTTTCAAGGCGGTGTTGATACCCGCGTCAAGAATAAAGTGGGTGTCGCGACACTGCCTGCCATGCCCGGCGGCAAGGCTGTGTCGTGCATGGGCGGGTGGAATTGGGCGGTATCCGCGTTTGGCAAAAACAAAGCAGCTTCGGTTGCGCTGGTTCGCTGGCTGTCGAGCCCGGCAGTATCGAAGCAACTGGCGATGAAGGGCTCTTTCCATCCCGTGTTTCCCTCGGTGTACAAAGACCCCGAGGTGATTAATGCGGTGCCCTGGTTTGCCGATGCATTGCCTGTTGTCGAGACGGCCCGTCCTCGCCCGGTCACCCCGGTCTATCGTGCGATTTCGGATGCGCTACGGATCAACACCAACACAGTAATGGCGGGTGTGAAGACGCCAACACAAGCGCTGGATGAAATCGAGCAGCGTGTGGCACGGGCACTCCGATAAAACGCACACATGACCACCCGCTCCCTCCGTGACCGCATTCTCGACCCCAGCGAAACGGCGCTGGCATGGGCACTTCTTACGCCGGCGCTGGTGTTCATCACCGTCATCGTTGCCTACCCGGTGTCAACACTGCTGATCAACAGTTTTTTCGACATACGCTTGTCGCGAGGACTGCCGGTCAGCTTCGTCGGCATCGACAACTATGCAGCGGCGCTGTCCGACAGCATGTTCTGGCGCGCCGTGAAAAACACCCTCATCATCACCTTCGTCACCGTGCCGGGCGCGCTGGTGGTGGGGCTGGGCCTCGCCATGCTGGCCAATATGCCGTTCCGGTTTCGTGGGCCGATCCGTCTAGCCCTATTGCTGCCGTGGGCGCTGCCGCTGGCGTTTGTGGGCTTGATTTTCGCGTGGTTTTTTCATAGCGAGTACGGCATCATCAACGACATCATTCGTCGCTTCGGTGGTGAACCGCAGATCTGGTTCAACTCGCCGGGACTAACCATGATGGCGATCTGCATCGCCACCATCTGGAAAACATCCTCCTTTATGGCGTTAATCCTTCTCGCTGGCTTGCAGACGATTCCGGCTTCGCTTTACGAAGCAGCTGAAGTCGATGGCGCGTCGAAATGGACGCAGTTCGTTGAGATCACCTTGCCGCTTTTGGTGCCATCGATGCTGGTCGCGCTGATCTTTCGTACGCTCACTGCCATCCAGTCGTTCGATATTCCCTTCAGCATGCCCGGCCCCGGCGAGGAAGCGCAGACGCTGGCCATGTACATTCAGCTAAATACCGTTGACTACCTCGATCTCGGCTACGGCTCAACACTCGCGGTATTCATGTTTTTGTTGTCGATGGCAACCACCTTCGTTTATTTGCGCTACGTGCGTGGAGATAAAGAGTGAACAACCTCTTCACGGCCAAACGCCTGCGCTGGTTCGCCGCCGCGATCGTGCTGTTCAACGGCTTTTTTCCTGCTGTGTGGATTTTGTTTACCTCGTTCAAAAACGAAGTTGAACTCACCGCCAAGCCGATTACCTACTGGCCGCAGAATCCGGTATTGGCCAATTACATCGCCGCCTTCCGCGATCAACCGCTACCGGGCTACTTGCTCAATAGCGTCATCGTCGCCTGCCTGTCGATGCTGCTGGCGCTGTTCATCAGCACGCTCGCGGCCTACGCCATTGCGCGGCTCAATCTCAAACGCCGCAATCTGATCCTCACCGCAATCATCGCCGTATCGATGTTTCCGCTGGTGACGTTGATGGTGCCGCTGTTCGAGATCATGCGCGGGCTGAATTTGCTCAATAGCTACACCGCGCTGGTGTTGCCATACACCGTGCTGAACCTGCCCATTTGCACGCTGATACTCGTGAGCTTCTTTCAGGATATTCCGCGCGACATCGAAAACGCCGCCATGATCGACGGCTGCACGCGCCTCGGTGCGTTATGGCATGTGGTGATGCCATTGGCCGCACCGGGCGTGTTCACGGCGGGCATCCTCGCGTTTGTGAATGCGTGGGACGAATTTCTATTGTCGATGTCGATGAACGCTGCGGTGGCATACCGGACGCTACCGGTGGGCATCCAGATGTATCAAGGCGAATTCTCATTTCCGTGGCCGACGATCTCGGCGGCATTGGTGATCGCGCTGGTGCCGGTGGTAACGGTGATTCTGATTTTTCAGGAGCGGGTGGTGAGTGGACTAACCTCCGGTGGCTTGAAGGGATAGCAAACACAAGCATTGGCGCGGATCACAGGCGCAAAATGCCATGGAAGGCCCGCCAATGCTTGACTTTACATAAATGGAAGCCACGAAACGCCACTCCCGTTCGCCCCCGGCTTCAAACATGCCGGGGCAGGCTCTGAGCTTGTCGAAGGGCTGATCGGGCTTTGATAATCAAAAAACGCAACGCAATGGGAGTCGGAATTTGTCATTAGATGTCTTTCAGCAAAGTAGCTTTCAACGCTTGAGCGCGGTTCGTTTTATCAACGCCGATGCGCAGTGCGCGCGCTTTGACGTCGATGGCAATACGCTCAGTGTTTCCGCGCATGCGCAGGACACGCTGCGTCTCACCTTCGGCCAATCCCGGCTTCCTGATTACGGCCTGTTGCAACAGTCCGGCGCTGCTGGCACGCTGACGGTCGCGCCGCAGGGAGAGGGCTGGCGCGTGAGCAGTGGCGATATCACGCTGACAATCGACGCAGCCCCGCTACGCCTCACCCTGTCAAAAGCGGGCAAGACGCTCCTCGAATCCATTACCGATCAGCACTTTCGAGGCCGCACACGTCTACCCGCTATCGGATTGCAGCCAGGCGGCGAACAACCGCGCCGTTGGTGCGCTGCATTTGCCTTGAACAGCGACACCGCCGTCTACGGTTTCGGCGAGAAATTCGGCCCGCTCGACAAGCGCGGCCAACTGGTGCGTGGCCGTACCGAAGATGCGCTCGGCGTCAACACCGAACTCTCGTATAAGAATATTCCGTTTTGCTGGAGCCCCGACGGCTGGGGGCTGATGGCGCACACGCCCGGCGTCGTGCGCCACGGCGTCGGCTATCCGCAATGGTCGCATCGCACCTATTTGCTGGAAGTTGAAGACGACGTGCTCGACCTGTTCCTCTTCACCGGTGAGCCTGCAAACATTATTGACCGCTACACCGCACTTACGGGTCGCGCGGCACTGCCGCCGATATGGAGTTACGGCATGTGGCTATCGCGGGCTTATTACAAAGTGCCGCAAGACGCGATCGACACGGCTACCGAGTTGCGCCGT
>JANOQY010000014.1:0-4985 GCA_031414995.1 Betaproteobacteria bacterium | reverse complement strand
GCGGGGTAATGGCTTGGTATCCCCTGATTTTACCGTTCGCATGCTTGACGCGGTTTTCGACACACGCGGATAATCGTTCCATAAGACAGTGGGGGTTGAGGGCCGCATGAAAATTCCAGAAAACATCGGCAAGTATCGGGTCATCAGCGAGCTAGGCAAGGGCGCGACGGGCGCGGTCTATCTTGCCGAGGACACGTTCAAGCATCGCAGCGTCGCCATCAAGGTGATGTTCCCCGAAGTGTTGAAAGACGCGGTCGATGGCGAGCTTTACAGGCGCATGTTTCTTAACGAGGCCTCGCTCGCGGGAAAGATGCAGCACCCGCACATCGTCTCGATCTACGACGCCGTCGTCGAAGAAGAGATGAGCTACATCGTGATGGAATACGTTGAAGGTGGCACGCTGGAGAAATTCTGCCAGCCGGAGAACCTGCTCAGCGTTCCTGAAGTGGCGGAAATTATTTTCAAATGTGTGCGTGCGCTCGCGTTTGCCAACACTGAAGGCCTGATCCATCGCGACGTGAAGCCCGGCAATATTCTGCACAAGTCTGGCACCGACATTAAGGTCGCCGATTTTGGTGCAGCACTACATGTTGTCTCCGATCGTACCCAGGTGGCCGCGGTCGGGTCGCCACTCTACATGGCACCAGAAATCATCACCGGTGCGAAAGCGACAGTGCAGTCGGATATCTACGCCGTCGGCATGGTCATGTACATGCTGCTTGCCGGGCGCACGCCGTTCGAAGCATCCAGTACCGCGAGTTTGCACTACCAGATTGTCAACCATGAGCCGGAACCGGCGTCATCGTTTCGCGAAGGCATCCCCGTTTCGGTTGAGGATATTGTCAAGAAAGCGATTGCCAAGGATCTGACGGCGCGCTACCAATCGTGGGAGGAGTTCGGCAAGGACCTCGCTGGCATTTGGGAGTCAGAACATTCTCCGCAGCAAACCAAGGGCGAGGTGTCGGACACGGAGCAGTTCAGTCTGCTTAAGACGTTGGCGTTCTTTCGCAATTTCCCCGAAAACGAACTGTGGGAAGTATTGAAGATCAGCAAGTGGCGCTCTTTCCCGGCCGAAACGGTATTTATCAGAGAGGGCGATATGGGCGATTCGTTCTTTCTGCTCGTCACCGGCACGGTCAAGGTTACGCGCGGCAAACGTCTGCTCAATGTTCTTGGTGTTGGCGATTGTTTCGGTGAAATGTCCTATCTCGCCAAGCGCGATGCGCCGCGTTCGGCGACGGTCACCTCTGCCACGGATTGCATCGTAATGAAGGTCCGCGCGCAGGATTTGAATATTGCGACCACCGATTGTCGTCGCCTGTTTGATCGAAAGTTTCTGGAAACGCTGGTGGGGAGACTCGAAGCTGCGAATCAACAACTTGCCGTGACCTGACATGCTTGTGCCGCTTGTTCCTGTCACAGCACTTTATGCCGCAATGTTCTCGCTGCTGTTCGTTATCCTGATGCTCACCGTCATCAAACTGCGGCGCAGTTTGAAAATTGGCTTGGGCGATGGCGGCAATCGCGATCTGCAACAAGCCATTCGCGCGCACGGCAACGCGATTGAGTGTGTGCCGATTTTTCTTGTCATGCTCGCAGTCTTTGAGCTTAATCACGGCTCGGTCGCGATGCTGCATCTGTTCGGCGTTGCATTTTTGGTCGCCCGTATCGCGCATGCAAGCGGCCTATATGGGTCAAGCGGCGCGTCACGTGGTCGTGTTGCGGGCACGGCAGGCACCATGGTTTTGCTGGTCGCGCTGGCGGTGGCGAATTTGGTGCGTGTGCTTTGAACTGATTTGACCGGCAACAGCGCGGGTTCAAATAAAATAAGCGATCACAAATACGCCGATCATGGTGATGGCAAGCGACAGTTTGGCGAGTGCGCCAATCAGCAATCCGAGCCACGTCGCGAAGCCGACCTTTGCTGCTTGCCCCAATCGCTGTCGCGCAATCAGTTCACCTGCGATGGCACCAATAAATGGGAACACGAATATCCCGATCAAGCCGAAGAATAAACCGACGATGCTGCCGATCGCCGCGCCAAGCAGTGCGAGCTTTGACGCACCAGCACGCTTTGCGCCGAGCAAAGTCGCCACCACGTCGGCAGCGATAGCCAGCGCTGTCAGTAACGCGAGTACCGTGAGCGTCGGCCAGCCGATTTTCTGGAAATCACCAATCCATGCCGCGATCAGCAAGCCCATAAACACCAATGGCACGCCGGGCAACGCTGGCAGGATCGTGCCGGCAAGGCCGACAATTACCAGCAAGCCTGCCAGAGCCCAAAGCAATATTGTTGCAGTTTCAGTCATATGCACGCTTTCAAAGGTTGATTTTCCAATGCATGGGCGATTATCGCGGTTTGGGTAAAAGCCACTTTTGGATGATAGCCAAGTCAGTGGCAGCGACTTCGCCTATCATAGTTCTCGAGTGCTTCCTTTCCAAAAATTACAACCATCAAATCCATCTTGGCAGCATTACCAATCACCTTCCCGGATTTTCGCAACACGCTGATCGCAAAGCTGCGCGCGATCTTGCCTGCGCACGCCTTGCTGACCGACGCGGAGGCGATGAAGCCATACGAATGCGACGGGCTCTCAGCGTATCGACAATTGCCGATGCTGGTGGTGTTGCCGCAGTCGGTTGACGAAGTACAACGTATTCTTGCACTCGCGCATGAAACCGGCACCAAGGTGGTGGCGCGTGGCTCGGGCACGGGGCTATCGGGCGGCGCCACGCCGCTGGGTGACGGTATTCTTTTGTCGCTGGCGAAATTCAATCGCATTGTCAGCGTCGATCCGCTGGCGCGCACGGCACGCGTGCAGCCAGGTGTACGCAACTTGAAAATCTCAGAGGAAGTCGCACCGCTTGGCCTTTACTACGCGCCAGATCCATCGTCACAGATTGCCTGCTCGATCGGCGGCAACGTGGCCGAAAATGCAGGCGGCGTGCATTGCCTGAAATACGGCCTGACGGTGCACAACGTACAGAAAATAGAAGTGGTCACCATCGAGGGCACAAAAGCCACCATCGGCTCCGACGCGCTTGACGCTCCGGGCTACGATTTGCTCGCGCTGATGACGGGCTCCGAAGGCATGCTCGGTGTGACGACTGAAGTTACCGTCAAGTTGGTACCAAAGCCGCAACTGGCGCGCGTGGTGATGGCGAGTTTTGATGATATCGAAAAAGCGGGGGATGCCGTTGCCAACATCATCGGCGCAGGCATCGTGCCCGCAGGCCTTGAAATGATGGACAAGCTCGCCAATGCAGCGGTCGAAGATTTTGTGCACGCCGGTTACGATCTTGATGCCGAAGCGATTCTGCTATGTGAATCCGATGGCACGCCCGAAGATGTGGAAGAAGAAATCGCCAAGATGGAAGCGGTGTTGAAGGCCTCAGGCGCGACCGCTTGCCGCGTATCCCAAAATGAAATCGAGCGGCTTAAATTCTGGTCGGGACGTAAAGCTGCGTTTCCTGCCGTCGGCCGGATATCGCCGGATTACTATTGCATCGACGGCTCGATTCCGAGGCGTGCATTGGCGCCGGTGTTGAAACGCACCGCTGAACTTTCCGTTCACTACAAACTGCGCTGCGCCAATGTGTTTCACGCCGGGGACGGCAATCTGCATCCGTTGATTTTGTTCGACGCCAACATTCCGGGTGAACTTGATCGTACTGAACAATTTGCGGCCGATATTCTCGAGCTTTGTATCAAGTACGGCGGCACCATCACTGGTGAACACGGCGTTGGCATTGAAAAAGTAAACCAGATGTGCAGCCAGTTCACGGATGCCGAGCGCGAAATGTTTTTTGCTGTGAAGCGCGCGTTTGATCCTGCCATGCTGCTCAATCCCGGCAAGGCCATTCCAACGCTGAACCGTTGCGCCGAGTATGGTCGTATGCGCGTGCATGGCGGACAGTTGGCGCATGCAGACATACCAAGGTTTTAATATGGAGGTCGGCTCTGGGTGGGGAGTTTGGGGTCAAATGTCCCGTGAAGGCCCGCCAGTGCTAGAGGGCTATTGTTTTTTGCTAAGAAACGCTGCCTAGCCATGCAGTCAGCATTGATCCAGGATTTCGAGCGCATCAGCCCGCCGCTAAAAATCATCGCCGATACCGAGCGCCTGAAACCGTTTGAGACTGACGCATTCATTTCGCATCGCGCACTGCCACTCTGCGCGGTGCTGCCTGAGTCGGAAGCACAGGTAGTGGCGATTGTGAAAGCGTGCAACGCGCGCAGCGTGCCGGTGGTGACGCGCGGTGCCGGTACGAGTATTTCGGGCGGCTCGATCCCGCTCAGCAACGGTGCGCTGGCGGTGATGGCGCGCATGAATAAAATTCTTGATGTCGATCCAGCGTCCCGCACCGCGCGCGTGCAACCGGGTGTGGCAAATGCTGCGGTATCGGTGGCGGCGGCACCGTATAAATTGTTCTATGCGCCTGATCCGTCGAGCCAGATTATTTGCTCCATTGGCGGCAATGTTGCCGAAAACTCGGGCGGCATACACTGTCTCAAATACGGCCTCACGGTACACAACGTGATGCGGCTTCGGGTGGTCGCACTGAACGGAGAAATTCTTGAGATCGGCGCGGCATCTCTCGATGCGCCGGGTTACGATTTGTTGGCGCTGATGAATGGCTCGGAGGGATTGCTGGGGATCATCACCGAAATCACCGTGAAGCTCACGCCGGAACCCGAGCACATCGAAACATTATTGGCCGCATTTCCATCGGTGACGGATGCGGCAAATGCGGTTGGCGAAATCATCGGTGCCGGCGTGATACCGGCAGCACTTGAGATGATGGACAAGATGGTCATTAATGCCTGCGAAAAATTCATGTCCGCCGGATTTCCGCTCGACGCCGAGGCGCTCTTGCTGGTTGAGCTCGATGGTGACGCCGAGGAGGTCCGCGAACATCTGGAAAAAGTGGAAAGCGTATTGACGGCGTGTCATGCGCAACAAATCCGTCGTGCCCGCGATGCGACC
>JANOQY010000013.1:0-4883 GCA_031414995.1 Betaproteobacteria bacterium | reverse complement strand
CGTTGAAGCTGTAGAAAAACCCTTTTTTCACTCGCAATACTGTCCCGCGCGCATCGCGTTTTGCGCGCTGGTCGTGAATTTTTGTTGTAGCGTTTTGTGATGGCCTCCATCGCGCCATTTCGGGTTTCTGTCGCGCTCTTTACGCGGGCACTCCTCCACCGTTTATCGCTTCCTTCGGCACCACGCACCCGTAATGCGCCAGCTTCTCGACGTTATGCACCATCGCGTAGAGCTTCCACTGCGTATCGACCTTCTTTCGCCCGCGCGGGGTGAAGCGGTTTAATCGCTTGTTGCTCCGTATGTTGCCAAACACCGGCTCGACCGTCGAGAAGCGTTGGCCATAGAGTTGCTTGCCCTCCTCGCTATCGATGCGCTCTTTCATCGCCTGCGTGTGCGGCAGCGGTGAGACCTGGTTCTTGTGGAAGAAGGCGACCTGCCGGGTTTTGGTTTTCTCCGGATGCCGCAAACATTTCGTGCGTAGCGTGCATGCGCCGCAGCTCGTGAGGCTGCCTTGAAACTTGTGATGGGTGCGTCCGTTGACGGTACAGTTGGTGCCGTTGGAGTAGAGCCTCTGGCCTGCCGGACAGATGCAGGTGTTGGTCTGTGCGTCGTAGGTGAAATCGATGGGACGAAACAGGCCATCAGGCTTGGGCGTCTTGTTATGCAGCGGATCGGGTTTGGCCTTGTGTTTGGCCTGATCGGCAAAGCGCTCGTCACGGCCACGCATGCCGTTGTCGGCAATCAGGGCGTTGATGTTCATTGCCGCGAGCGTGGCCAGATTGGCTTCCGAGTGGTAGCCCGCATCGGCGGTGATAAGGGTGGGTTTTTGTGCCGGTTCGCCTGGTTCGCTTTTCGTGGCACCAGCCAACAGTGGTGTGATGGCCTTCACCACCGGCACCAGTAGCGATTGTTCCGACCCGGTACCGTGTGCTTGCGCGTCCACGATGATCTGATGTTTGGCATCGACCGTCGCCACGCCGCAGTAGCCTTGTATGACACCTTTGGATGTAGCCATCTTGGCTGATTCGTTGTCGGTGAGGTTGCTTTTGATGATGGCGTTCTTCGCACCTTTGCGCTCGGCCGGGTTGGCAGTGAGCCAGTCGCGCATCTGTTTAGCGTCGCGCGTGAGGCGTTGAATGCGCTTGGCCGCTTTTGCGTTCGGTGCCGGTTCCAGCTTGGTATCTTCCTCGCGGTGGCGCGCGACCATCTTCTTGGCTTCTGCTTCGAGCTTGGCCGCGCGGGCGATAAACTCGGATCGTGTGCCGCTCTTGGCTTTGGAGGCGTTGCCGGGCAGCTTGACGCCGTCGATGGCAAACATTTCGCGACCGATCAGCCCTTGCTGGTCGCAGATGTAGAGCACTTGCGCAAAGATCTGCGCGATCTCGTCGCCGAGCGTGCCGATGAAGCTGGCGATGGTGGTGAAGTGCGGGGAGGTGTCTCCGGACAAGGCGATGAAGATGATGTGTTCGCGGCAGGCGGCTTCGATGTTGCGGCTACTGATGATGCCCTGACTGTAGGCGAAGAGGATGATCTTGAGCAACATGGCGGGCGGGTAGGCGCTCGCGCCGGTGGTGTCGTTCTTGTAGTTGGCGTCAAGCGCGCTCAAGTCGATGTGGTGCTCGAGCAGGTGATGGAGCGCGTGCTCGATGGTGCCGGGCAAGAGTTGCAGTTGCAGGTCCACCGCAATCAGGCGCGGGCTGGTGTCGATGTGTTTGTAGCGTGCCATTTACCACCCCGCAGATTGGTCTTTCTCTTCGACCTTGATCTTTGGATTGGTTCACGGCACGATGCGTTTATGAAAAGACTTTTTCTACAGCCTCGTTATGCCCACAACCTTAAGTCAGCTGAATGAGTGAATTCTGGCGAGTAATTAGGGCTAGCGTCAATTGTTTGCACGAACACAGAACGCGTTGCCAAACACTAACCAGCTTCCAACCAATGGTTTCACAAGCACCAAATCACGTAGATCTCCATTTGGCGGGCCTTTCAGACTAAAAGTGACCTGCAAGCCACACCAGTGCAAGAGTTTGTAATATTTACTCAGCCGGTATTTCAGCCGCTGGCAACGTAACCGCAAACGTTGTACCGCTCCCAACCCCGACCTTGCTCGATACCTTGATCGATACCTTGATCGAGCCGTGATGGCGCTCAACGACGGTTTTGACGAATACCAGCCCCAGGCCGATGCCATCTTCTTCTGGCTGTGCGTCGTGTTTCAAGCGCGTAAAACGCGAAAATAATTTGGACATATCGCTTTCTGCAATGCCGTAGCCTTGGTCTGTCACGTTGATGATCCATTTGGCTGCGTCGCGGTGCAAATTCAAAGGGTGCAGGGTGAATTGTTTCTCGTTACTCTCGACTACTTCAAAATTCTTCACCCCGAACTTTAATTCAGATTGAATCCGCGTTTTCTACCGGCAAAGTCCGCCAGTGCTGGAGGTTGGCTACATCCGTACACTGCGGTTGTTACTAAAAGCCACATTGTTCAATGGCGGAGAAGGGGACAAACTATATCGCCACTTTCTTATACCAAACTGGAGAGAGCCCATGAATCGCATTCGCACCCACCTTCTAGCATGTTGTATTGCTGCGGCCACGCTACCCAATTTAGCAGCGGCGCAGACCTACCCCAACAAGCCGGTGCGCTTGGTGGTGCCCTTCGCCCCCGGTGGTACGACCGACCTTCTGGCCCGAATCATTACCGAGAAGATGGGCGCGGCCCTGGGGCAAACCGTTATCGTGGAAAACAAGGCGGGTGCCGGCGGCGCGATTGGTGCGGCGGACGTCGCCAAGGCACCGCCTGACGGCTATGTGCTGCTCATGTCCTCAGTTTCCACGATGGCCGCCAACCCGGCGATCAACCCGGCGACGCCTTACGACCCGATCAAAGACTTCGTCCACATTACCAACGTCGCCGCCACGCCTAATGTCATCGCGGTCAATCCCACGTTTCCGGCCAAAGACTACAAGACCTTCGTCGACGCGCTACAGAAAAACCCCGGCAAGTACAGCTATGGCACCGGTGGAAATGGATCCCTTGGCCACATGCTGGCCGAGTTGTACAAAAATGCGGCCAAAGTCGATATCACCCACATTCCCTATCGCGGTTCCGGCCCCGCATTGAATGACGTCGTCGCGGGACAGGTGCTCATCATCGCGGATAACCTCCCCTCGACGCTGCCGTTCATCAAAGACAAGCGCTTGATTCCCATCGTTGTGGCCGCCCCGAATCGTCTCGTCAATCTGCCAGACGTGCCGACATTTGCCGAACTGGGGCTGGAGCCTGTCAACCGCATGTCTTTTCTGGGCGTATCCGCACCTAAAGACACGCCCAAAGAAGTGGTCGACAAAGTGAATGCGGCGGTAAGGGCCGCCCTGGCGGACGTCACTGTGAAAGGGCGCATCGAAGCCACTGGTGCCATCGTGGTGGGCAATTCCGCCGCGGAATACCAGAAGCAAGTGAGGGATGAGCTGGCCATCTACAAACGCGTGGTACTTGAGCAGAAGCTGAAGCTGGAGTAGGCACTGCCCGACACCAGAATCCACGAGGTCAACCGCGAGCAGACTCGGAAAGGTATCGCGGCTGGTCAAGCGGAGGTAAAAAAGAGCAACTGTCCGGTGGCTATTGCGGCTTAAGGTATCGCCGCAATAGCCAATACCAGCCACCACAAAAAGTCACTGTTACCCACACACTACAAAAGTCCAGAGGGGAACACAATGCCCAACTTCGCTGCCAACTTGACCATGCTTTTTACCGAGCGGCCTTTTTTGGAGCGGTTTGATGCCGCCGCCAAAGCCGACTTCAAGGCAGTGGAGTTTTTGTTTCCCTATGCTTTTGCCGTTGAGGACATCAAACAAAAACTCGATAGCAACGCACTCAAGTTGGTGTTACACAACTTGCCCGCGGGCGACTGGGACGCAGGCGAGCGCGGCATTGCCTGCTTACCCGACCGTGTGGAGGAATTCCGCGCCGGTGTTGCCACCGCCATACGTTATGCCAAAGGCTTAGGGGTAGTGCAACTCAACTGTTTGGCGGGCAAAGCGCCTGCTGGTGTTGCTGGCGATTTACTGCGCCAGACCCTGGTAAGCAACCTGCGCTTTGCGGCTACCGAGCTGGATGCGGGAGGATTACGGCTGCTGATTGAGCCCATCAATACCTATGATATTCCCGGCTTTTACTTGAATCGCACGCAGCAGGCGCTCGACATTCTCGATGAAGTCGGTGCTGACAACCTATTTGTGCAGTACGACATTTACCACGCCCAGCGCATGGAAGGTGAACTCGCCAACACACTGAAAAATCATCTCGCGAAGATTGGTCATATTCAGCTCGCTGATAATCCAGGCCGCAATGAACCGGGTACCGGCGAAATTAACTACGCGTGGTTGTTCAAACATATCGATGCGATTGGCTACACCGGCTGGATCGGCTGCGAATACAAACCAAAGACCACCACGGTGGCGGGTCTTGGTTGGCGCGATGCGCTAGTCGCTTAAAGGAAAAAGATGACACCCTCAACACAGAAAATTGGTTTTATTGGCTTGGGCATCATGGGGGCACCCATGGCGGGGCATTTGCTGAAGGCCGGCTACTCTCTATTCGTCAATACGCGCAGCAAGGTGCCGCAAGCAATCGTTGATGGCGGCGCAACAGTTTGCAAAACAGCCGCAGACGTCACCAAGCACGCCGACATTATTTTTTTGATGCTGCCCGATACACCGGATGTCGAAAAAGTGTTGTTTGGCCCGGGCGCGGATGGCAACGTGCTATCCGCGTTGACAGCGGGAAAAACGATTGTTGATTGCAGCTCAATCGACCCGATTGCGACCAAGTCTTTTGCAGAACGCATTATCGCGGCGGGTGGCGATTATCTCGATGCGCC
>JANOQY010000012.1:0-6633 GCA_031414995.1 Betaproteobacteria bacterium | reverse complement strand
CCCAGCGATATTGCCCAAGTACATCGAAGCGATCAGGCCCCAGACAAATTCTTTCTGCTCCTGAAATAAAAGTGGCCCCGGCTGCAAACCCCATATGAGCAAACCACCGAGCAACACGGCAGCGGTCGGCGAGCCGGGAATGCCCAGCGTCAACATTGGCAACAGTGCCGCAGTGCCAGCCGCATGCGCAGCGGTTTCCGGCGCTACCACCCCTTCCATTTCGCCTTTCCCGAAGTTCGCACCATTGGGGGACATGCTCTTGGCCACGCCGTAACCCATGAACGAAGCCGGCGTTGCGCCACCTGGCGTAATGCCCATCCAGCAGCCAATGACTGAAGAACGTATCGAGGTCTTCCAGTACTTGGGCAATTGTTTCCATGTCTCGATGACGACGCGCATTTTAATTTTTGCTTCGGCACCTTTGAACGCGAGGCCCTCTTCGATCGTCAGCAGAATCTCGCCAATGCCAAACAGGCCGATCACGGCAATAAGGAAATCAAAACCCTTGAGCATTTCGGTAAACCCGAACGTCAGGCGTAATTGACCAGTAACCGTGTCGAGCCCAACGGCGGCAAGCGCAAAGCCAAGCATCATCGCGGAAATGGTCTTGAACGGTGAGCCTTTGGACATGCCGACAAAACTACAGAAGGTCAAAAGGTAAACCGCGAAATACTCCGGCGGACCGAACTTCAACGCAAATTTCGCCACCAGTGGCGCGGTAAAAGTGATCATCAACACAGCGACGAGTGCACCAATGAAAGAGGACGTGAATGCGGCTGTAAGCGCCTCTCCCGCTCGACCCTGCTGCGCCATCGGATAACCGTCAAAGGTGGTGGCGACCGACCACGGTTCTCCGGGAATATTGAACAGAATTGAAGTGATGGCACCGCCAAACAATGCACCCCAATAAATGCAGGACAACATAATGATGGCCGACGTCGGATTCATCGAAAACGTCAGCGGCAGCAGTATTGCAACACCATTGGCCCCACCCAAGCCCGGCAACACGCCAATCAACACGCCGAGAATCACGCCTACCAACATTAGACCCAGATTGTAGGGTGTGAGCGCGATGCTGAAGCCCTGCATCAAGCTGTTAATTTCTTCCATGTGGTTTCTCCTCAGGCCAAGCCGAGCGCGGCTTCTAGTGGGCCTTTGGGCAGTGGCACCTTGAACCAGATTTCAAACAACACAAAGAAAACCACCGGCACGCCTACGGAAACGGCGACGGTAATTGGCCAAGCATATTTGCCCAGCCATTTCATGAATAGCGCGATGAAAATGGTCGATGCCACATAGATGCCGAGTGCAGGCATTGGCCCCACTCCGCCGATCAGGAAAACGTAGAAAATCGTCGGCACAATGACCGAGAGAATCATCTTCAACGACGACACGCTGACGAAAGACTTGCTGCCTTTCTCTCGAACTGCTGAAACAAAATTCACCAAGCTCGCGATGCAGAGAATCAGGCCGATATAGAACGGAAAGTAGCCCGCCTCGGGGCCGTCCGACCCCCATTTGGATCCCAGCCTGTAACTATCCCAAATAACCACGGCACCAATCAGAAAAATTACGACGGCGGTTACCGCGTCGACTGTTTTAACCGATGCAGCTGATTTTTCTTCAGCGATTTTCACAGGCTCTCCTATTGATTCAGTGCGGACATGCCTTTGATTGCGGCACTATTTACTAATTTGGACGAAAAAATAGCCCCGAAATCACACGCAGGGCTATTTTTTCAGTGCTACTTCTTGGCGAGAAATCCAGCTTCGGTCATCAAAGCCTGATGACGCTGCTCTTCCTTCGCGACCCATTTCACATACTCATCGCCACCGAGCGCGGTCTGGTTGAAAGCGCCTTTTTCCATGAACTCTTTCCACTCTGGCGCTTCACGAACCTTTTTCAGAACACCCACAAAGTACTCGACTTGATCCTTGCTCACGCCGGGCGCCATAAAGATACCGCGCAGCATTTGGTAATCGACATCCAAACCCTGACTTTTACAGGTTGGGACGTCTCCCCACGATTGCGTGGCGGTCACCTTATTTTTGTAAGGCATAGGGATATCGTCAAACACACATAGTGCGCGCAACTTGCCGGCACGCCATTGCTCGACTGCCTCGATCGGATTGTTTACCGTTGAATCGATATGTTTGCCGACCAACTGGACCGCTACTTCACCACCGCCCTTGTACGGGATGTAGGTGAATTTGGCGCCGGATTGCTTTTCAACTGCGACAGTAATGATTTGGTCTTCCTGTTTGGAGCCGGTACCGCCCATCTTCATCTTGCCGGGGCCCGCTGACTTGGCCGCATCGACATATTCCTTGGCAGTCTTGTACGGGGTTTCGGCATTTACCCAGAAAATAAACTGGTCGAGTGCCATCATTTGTACGGGGGTAAGGTCTTTCCAATTAAACGGCACGCCTGTCGCTAACGGTGTCGTAAAAAGATTTGATAGCGTAATGATGATCTTGTGCGGATCGCCCTTCGCACCTTTTACATCGAGGAAACCTTCAGCGCCTGCGCCACCGCCTTTATTCACCACCACTAGAGGCTGCTTCATGAGGTTGTACTTCGTTACCACCCCCTGAACGAATCTTGCCATCTGGTCGGCACCGCCACCTGTGCCTGCCGGCACGACGAACTCGACGCTCTTTGTTGGTTCCCATGCAAATACCTGTGGAGCGGCCAGTGACAAGGCGGCGAACCCTAATGCGACGACGGACCGCTTGAATTTCATATTCTTCATTTGCTACCTCCGAGCTATTGTTGAAAACATCAAACCGCTAAATTGGCAACCAAATTTAACCGGGCCGCCGCCCTACTACATTCAAGCACCAGCATCTGTGATCTTTGTGGGTGGCGTGCGCCTGCTGTTGACATACTTGCCCGCTAACACCACAAAGGCGGCCCCAAAAGCACCTGCGATGTACTCACCCCAACGCGGAAGCCCACTGGTGTAGTCTTTCAGTATTGGATCATTCCATGCCATTTCACCTGCGACAAATCCAAGCAAAGCCGCACCAATCACAATGATCACTGGGTATCGCTCCATCACCTTGATCAGTATCTGGCTCGTGAAAATGATGATCGGAATCGATAAAGCAATACCGAACATCGCCAAACCAAAACTGTCCTTTGCAGCAGCGGCCACTGCCACGACGTTATCAACGCTCATTACAGCGTCTGCGATGACGATCGTGCGTATTGCGGCAAGCATGCTGCCACTTGCTGAAATGTTGTGGCCTTCATCACCATTGTCGGTCAGCAGTTTCATGCCGATCCATAACAGCAAGACCGCACCAGTAAGCTTCAACAACGGCAGTTTTAGTAGTGCCAATGCGAAGAAGATCAGCGTAAGGCGTAGCACGATAGCGGCGCCAGTACCCCAGAAAACAGCGAGTTTCTGGTAGCGCGGCGGTAGCGATCTTGCCGCTAGCGCAATGACGATGGCATTGTCTCCGGATAGCACAATATCGATGCCCACAATTTTCAAGACTGCAAGCCAAAATTCAGAATCTCCGAAGTTCATATTTTTCAACTAGCCGATAGGTGGAATGATGTGCCCAAGCAGAATGACGAAATGATGACACACTAGCCTCTAAAATTTTCTTTCCCACCGAACAATGCGAGAGTGGCGGGCGCGCCTCGCGGCAATTGTTCGACAGACGCAAAACCCACTGTTTTTTTGCATCCCGACCGAATTGGGTACCGATCCATAAAGTCGTTCCCATCACAGCTCAATCATCAAGCAAGCGTCCAAGCCACTGAGCCTATAGAATAAGTGATCCGAACTTCGGTGCTAAACATTAGCGCTTTATGCACACAAACTTTTTTCCTGTCGCCCCGGTCGCTACTACTCGTCAACTCGATGCCCCGTATCGCGTGCATCGTTTTTACGCTGCACTTGTTGTGCTTTCATTGATGCTAGGCAAGATTTTTCCGGTACAGGCTCAGCTTTTGCCTGCGGCAGCCGCTATTGAAGATTCTGCAAACGTTGAAGCGCGCGTTACGCGGCAGTTATCGGCAGCAGACAATGAAGTGCTTATCGCGCGCAATGCTTTTGAAAGGCGCGATCTAAAAACGCTCGCCGCGGCGAAGGAAAAACTCAATGCCGCGATGGGTGCATCCCACCCGCTTTCACAATACGCAAACTACTGGTGGCTATCGGCGAATTTGTCGCAATCTGGCACCTTCGCAGTGGCGGCAAGTGCTGATATCCGCGCGTTCCTGAACGCCAATCCGAATTCGGTAGTTGCCGACAGCCTGCGACGCGATTGGCTAAAGGTTCTCGGCAAGCTGGATCAGTGGGATCTGCTCACCCCGGAAATGTCTTTGCTTAACAGCGATGATGCAGAAATCACTTGCCACCACTGGCGTTATCGGTTGAACCGTAACGACCGCGATGCGCTAACCGAGGTGAAAGCATTCTGGTCCTCCGCGCGTCCAGCGCCAGACGCATGCGACGCCGTTTTTAACCGGCTGGCAACGGAAAAAATGCTGCCGGTTGCACACGCTTGGTCGCGAGTGCGTCGACAACTCGAAAATAACCAGCTTGCCGAGGCGCGTAAAAGCGCGGCATTGATACCGAACCTCCCATCAAGCTTTGAAAGAATGACTGCCACTATCGGCCAAAATCCCGCCCAATACTTGCAACGGGAGAAGTTTTCAGCTTCATCGCAAGCTTCGGTGGAGCTATTTCTTTTTGCCGTCACGCGGCTCGCACGTACCGATGCTGACCGCGCTGCGTCGCTATTGGATGCACACGGCAAGCAACTGCCCGCTAGCGATCTGGCCTACGCCTGGGCGCAAGTGGGACTTTATGGTGGCATGCAACATGACATGGGAGCGCTTGTCTGGTTTGAGCGCGCTGGTTCTGTTGGGTCGTTGCGCTTAAACGATACTCAGGCGGCGTGGAAAGCCCGTGCTGCGTTGCGTGCTGGTGAATGGGCGAGCGTGCGCGCCGCCATCAACGCAATGTCTGAATCTGAACGACGAGAATCCGCCTGGCGGTACTGGCTGGCGAGGGCCTCACACGAAACCGGCAACGTCGAAACTGCACGTGCGTTGCGTGATTCGTTAGCGCGCGAACATAATTTCTACGGCGTGCTCGCAGCAGAAGAGCTGGGCGCGCCACAGAACCCCCAATGGGTGGGCTGGAAACCGACGCTCGAGGCGATCAACACCGTCATGAAGCGACCCGCCATCGGGCGGGCGCTGGTTTTTTACCGGCTCGATTTGAAGACTGAGGGATTGCGGGAGTGGCAATACGGCATTCGCAACATGGATGATCAGGAACTGCTTTCGGCGGCTGAGCTGGCACGGAAAGCAAATATTCCAGATCGGGCCATCAATACCGCGGAAAAAACGTTGGTGGTTCACGACTACTCCCAGCGCTTCCCCACGCCGCATCACGCAGATCTGGCATTGCAGGCGCGGGTGCAAGGCCTGAATGCTGCGTGGGTGTATGGCCTCATCCGACAGGAGAGCCGATTCATGGCCGATGCCAAATCACGAGTGGGTGCTATGGGCTTGATGCAACTAATGCCTGCGACTGCGACATGGGCAGCAAAAAAAGTCAGCATGAATCATTTTTCACTCGCGAAAGTAACCGATGTACCGGTCAATCTTAGCCTTGGCTCGTTTTACTTGCGGCATGTGCTCGATGACCTTGGCCATCCTGTGCTGGCCACGGCTGGCTACAACGCCGGGCCCGGTCGTGCACGCCGCTGGCGCGCCGATCAGGCGCTCGAAGGCGCCATCTACGCCGAGTCAATTCCATTTACCGAGACGCGTGATTATGTAAAGAAAGTTATGGCCAACGCGTGGTTTTACGCGCACCAGGCCGGCGAAACAAACCGCCGCCTAAAAGAAATGATGGGAACAGTACCCGGGAGCCGTGAGGGCAAAGTCGGCATCAGCAGTCTGGCAAGCGTCGCCTTGAAAGCTAACGCACCATAACCAGTGGCGGCAACGCCAGATTTGACAATAACTGGAACGTAGAATGAAGATAAACAAAGTGCTGCTGCTTGGCGGCAGCGGCTTCATCGGCGCATCGGTCGCCGAACAACTGTCGGCGCAGGAAATTTTTGTCACCGTGCCCACACGTCGACGCGAACGCGGCAAGCATTTGTTTCTACTGCCGACAGTCGATGTCGTTGAAGCGAATATTTTCAATGTCGCAGAGCTCAACGCGTTGGTGCGTCATCACGACGCGGTCATCAACCTGACCGGCATCCTGCATGGCGATTTCGAACGCGTGCACGTCAGGTTACCCAAAATGGTGGCGGATGCCTGCGTGGAAGCTGGCGTATCGCGCCTGATCCATATGAGCGCACTCAATGCCGACGTCAATGGGCCAAGCGACTACCTGCGCTCGCGTGGACGCGGCGAGGCGGCTGTTTGGGCGGTTTCCAAAGCAAACCCATCACTTGGTGTCACGATGTTCCAACCCTCAGTGGTTTTTGGCGAACGCGACAAATTTCTCAATATGTTTGCAGGCTTGGTCAATATTTTTCCAATGGTTCCTTTGGGCTCTCCCGATGCCATGTTCCAACCCGTTTGGGTAGAGGATGTCGCGCGGGCCATCGTCACTGGCTTGGGACAATCAGAGACAATTAACCAAACCTA
>JANOQY010000011.1:0-6853 GCA_031414995.1 Betaproteobacteria bacterium | reverse complement strand
CGGTGCGCTGGAAAGGCGTGTTGCCAACCGACCTGCACATGTAGCACGACTCACACAGTTGCAGGCCGAGGGTAGATTGATTCTGGCCGGCCCTCACCCGTTGATTGACTCCGAGGATCCTGGACCTGCCGGTTTTTCTGGCTCCTTGATCGTTGCCGAATTCGCGTCGCGCGAAGCAGCGATTGCCTGGGCGTCCGAAGACCCCTACTGTATCGCTGGTGTCTTTACATCTGTCAGCGTAAAACCGTTCAAGCGCGTTTTCTAGGTCCGCAGATGATTTCCACTTGTGATCAGATTACAAACAGGCTTCAAGCGCTAGCACCGTCGTTGATTGAAGTAATCGATGACTCCGCTTCGCACGCAGGGCATGCTGGCGCGGCTGATCATGCGGCGCGGACGGGTGCGGTCGATGGGACGCATTTTGAGCTCACCATCGTTGCTTCCGTCTTCACGGGCAAAACGCTGGTCGCACGCCACCGCATGATTTACGATTTGTTGGACGAGTTGATGAGTACGCGAATTCATGCATTAAAAATTGATGCGCGCGCTCAATAGGTGTTATTTTTTGATTCTGTTTTTTGATTTTTTCACTTACTGAAGGAAGACTTATGCAACACAATTTGAAAACCATCGTTGTCGCCCTTTCCGTAGCGCTTGCTGCGATGTCAGCGCCCTTGGCTCTCGCGCAGGCTAAGGCCGAGAAAGCTGAAAAGGCGGCTCCCAAAGCAGCCAAGGCCGACGGCCGTTTGAGCGTCAATGGCGTCGTTATCCCGAATGCTTATTTCGATGCAATGAACCGCGAGCGCGAGCAATCAGGCCAGCCAGCGAATCCTGAATTTGCAAATGCCATGAAAGACGAACTCGTTAACCGCGAAGTATTGGCACAGGCGGCCAAGAAGAAAGGCATCGACAAGTCACCGACGGTTGCTGCGCAAATGGACATGGCGCGTCAGGCTGTTCTTATCCGCGCCTATTTTGAAGATTACGTCAAAGCCAACCCGATCAGCGACGCACAATTGAAAGCTGACTACGACAAGTACGTCGTTCAATTGGGCGACAAGGAATACAAAGCGCGCCATATCCTCGTCGACAAAGAAGACGAGGCCAAGGCAATCATTGCATCGCTCAAGCGCGGCGAAACATTTGAAAAGCTCGCCAAGGAAAAATCCAAGGACACTGGTTCCAAAGACAACGGCGGCGATCTCGATTGGGCACCTGCCGGTCGCTATGTGCCTGAGTTCGGCAATGCCATCAAAGCGCTGCCGAAGGGCCAGCTCACCGAGACGCCAGTCAAATCACCATTTGGTTACCACGTGATTCGCGTCGATGATTCACGCGCGATGAAAGTGCCGTCATTTGACGAAGTGAAAGACAAATTCCGCCAGCAAGCACAGCAAGAACAAGTTGGGCGTTTGGTGCAGGAATTGCGCGGCAAAGCCAAGATCGAAGAGAAATAACCATTCGACCGACGTATAAAAAAGGCAGCCTCGGCTGCCTTTTTTGTTTTCATGTCATGCAAATGCATGTGCGCCATGACCGACTGATGATGCTAAACCAATCTTTGCTGCTTGCCTAGCATTGCGCGATTTGCAGTGTTGCATTAACTTATCGATATGAACATTCCCGTCCGTGTGCAATTCGCAAAAGCTGGCAACCTGTATCGGTTGGAAGTCTGTGCATCGCCGTTACTGCCGCGCGAGGTCCCGCAAGTCGTTGAAGCATTCACAACGCACTGGTGCAAGCCCGAAGAAATTGAGCGTGGCAAAGTAATAGACGCCGTCGCCATCACACTCACCGCAGACCACGAAATTCGCGCCGGCGAAAAACCTGCTGACATTGCCCGCACCCTCTCCTACGCGATCTGGCAAAAGCTGGACCGCTACGTCAAGGTAACGGTCGAAGCAACGTATCTGGGCGAAACGCCTGACAGCCATTTTGAATTTGGCGAAAGCGCCTACGCTGAGGCGTTTGGGGCTCGGTTCGAAAACTAGGATTTAGCATGGAAATTGCCAAACACTTGCATTGGCGGGCCTTCACGAGCACTTTCGCCCTGTCATGCCCGCCAAATGGCGATCTACGTATTTTTATCGAGAACTGCCGGCTATTTCCGAATGCCTGCCGCAATATCCACCAGCGCGCTCTCACGCGTACGAACCACCACCTGCTTTTTCCCATCGCCGCCAACGGCGTATGGCAGCGGAAGATTGTCGGGCACAACACTGATCACGTGGTTACCTGAAGCCACGAGCGGGAATTCGAACTTACCTTGATTATCGGTACGCGTGGAAAATCTGCCATCGAGCAAGATGGTGACATTAGCCGCACCGGCCTCGTTGGCGTCGCGTCGATCATTGTCGTTGGTGTCAAAATAAAGATATCCGACAATATTTCCCGCGCCCGAACCGATTGCACCACCAAGTGGTGCAATCGGCGTTCCAGCGCGGTCTTCATATCTCAGCGTCAGGAACACGGCACGATCCCTCACTACGGGCGTGAACAGCGGCGTCGGTATTAGTGTGGCAACACTGAGGATTGGCGTATCTTCCCGGCGGTTATCGTAGTAGGTCATCAGCATCGACCAACGTGCACTGATCCGCCAATTCAAACTCAGGTTTGCCGACACACCGCGACTGGTACCCGTATCGCGACTGGCCAGCCAATGCAAGTTGCCCTCCAGCGACAAATTATTGGTGAGGTCGAAGCCGCCATTGACGCCAAGGTTGGCGCGGGTAATGCGTTTTTCTGCAATCGTTTCACGCGCCAGCGAAAGCGACGTACTCAATCGCAGGCCCGCTTCTGGCGGCCACGCGTGATCGAGCGTAATTTGTTGGCTTCGTTGCGCGCCGGTGGCTGAGGCAACATCGAGTTGCGCGCGTGTGGTGCCATATCTGCTTTGCTTGTCGATGAACACGAGCGCTGCTTGTGCCGAGTCGTCTGCATGTCGCACCGTGGCCCCGCCACCAATGCCGAGCGAGCGATTGACTTGATAGCGGATACTGCCCGTGCCATAGATGCCATCGACGCCGCGTCCGGAAACGGAGTTCACACTGTCCACGCCGGCGGTCCATAGCCATTGCTGGCTCTGATAATTCAACCGGTAATATCCGCCCAAAGAATCTTCGATGAACGGCAAATAACCCCATACCAATTGGGGATCAAGTCTAAACAGGCCATAGTTGTGGCGGTAGCGACCATCGCGCGTTTCACCATCGAGCCAGACTCCGTTCCTGTGCGTGCTTTGGCTATATGCACTATCGACGACGTTGAACTGTAGTCGCGAATTTGCGTCCTGCCACGACATGCTTCCATACCATGATCTACCCGAAGCTTTCGCGTCCGGCAGCGACGCATCGAGACCACTGTTGATGCCCTGCACATCAGCAAATTGAATCCCGGCCAGCCATTGCGGCGCTACGATCCACTGTGCGCCGCCGGTAAAAACACGCCCGCCCAATCGGGAGAAACCAGAAGCGCGCAAACCATTGAACGTGCCCGGCTCGCCCACGCTTGCCTGAATTTGCAGATCACCATCGTGCAGCCATTCGGATTGAACACCAGCGATCGGGAAGGTCGGCAGGAAAAACCGGTACTGGCTGCGCGATAACTCAATGGCAGGCGTATTCAGCATACCGAGGCCATTGTTGGCTCGCCACCCATTATCAAATGCCAGCCCCCGCTGCCAAATGGTGAAGAGACTGGAATTGAATTCGCCCCGAAAAGTACCGTCGATACTCCACGCGCCGTAGTCGGTTGTATCGTATCGACCGCCGATGCTGAAACCGTTTTCGCTACGTGAAATGCCACCACTTTTAATATTGCTGGCAAAGCCTTCAATACGCCATGAGCGCGGTTGGCCGTCCGCATTGTACGAAAGACCCGCTGCGTCATCGGTCAATGGCGGCAGAGTACCGGTATCGATTAAGCGATCTTCGTAAACTGGCGGCACCGATGGCGCCACCGGCTTTTTTTCCGGCAGCGTCGATTGCTCCGTCGTCGGCACAATCGTTTGCGCCCAGCCGGATTGCCATGGCGCGCTAAAAAGGGCAAACGTGAGCGCAAGACTGGTGAAGCAGGCTGCCCTAGACGAACCCTTCAACGTCACGGTGCGAAGCGCTGCTCGAACGGGATAGATTTATCAGACCATTCCAGATTGCCGCGAATCGTGATCGGATAGGTAATCTTGACTGGCGCATCGCGTTCACCACGGGTGACAGTCAACGAAATCACCCGCGTTTCGCCCGGCAATATTGGCAAGGTGGAGATAGTGAATTCAAGCTTCTTGCCACTGGCGTCGGTGCCCGATAAAAAACCGTCGAGTCGACCGTGCGCATTGCCGGCATTCTTGACTTGCAGCACTGGTATCGACTCGCCATCGACCAATGCCACTTGGGAAGAAACCACCTCCAGCTTCGGCGCTGCATTGCCGACTGTCACATAAACAATGATGGCAATCCGACCGGCCAATGGCACCGGCGGGCCGTTCGTGGCTTTGATGGCTTGTTCATCACCTTCAACCAGGAGTGCAAAACGACATTCACCCGGCGGCGCGTCGGCTGGCGCCGCAATTTCAAAACGATATCGATACTTGCCACCACCGGATACGCTGATCTCGCGTGCTTCGATGGCAACCCAGGGACGGCAACTGCCCGCCTGTAGCGTCTCATCAAAACTGACGCCGCCATTTTTATCCAGGGCCCAATCTGCTGTCTTAAGATAGTACTTGGCCAACTGGCCGCTGGCATTGGTGATTTCAATGACCTGCCGTGTTTTCTCACCTGGTTTGACAAACAACACAAACCGGGGCGGCGAAATGATGGCGGCGAACCCCTGCGCGTGGGCAATCCGCGCGCTGCACGCAGCAGCGATCGCTGTCAAGACACACAACAGGATGAGAAGCAGTTGGAAATACCTGCTGCGGGCGTGCAGATTATTCATGGTCATCAGTCCACATCAATTTCAAAATAAAACTGCAAGCGTTGCGCCGAGACCAGCCGTTGCCCATCGGTCTCCAGTGTCAATATGATGGTGTCTTCCAGGATCGCGGAGCGGATCGGACCGGCATACACCAACGTGCGATTACCGGAGATCAATTGTCCCGCCAATAAGCGGCCTTGTGTGGTCCATGCGGCTTTGACGGGACCAATCGGCTGCTTGGCGAGCGCCATGTAAACCTTGCCGGTTTTGTTCGCCCAAGGCATCAAATTCAGGCGCACAGTCACCATGGTTGCGCCCTCAACTGCGCTGCCAGGCCTGCGGTCCGCGCCCATGAATTTCCACTTCATGGCCGTATTGGCGTCATGCGTGTAGGAACTCAAATCATCGACGGCAAAGGTGGCGGCAACAGCAGATTGCGTCAAAATGGCAGCAAACATCAGCGCAAAAACGGAACGCAATGCCGCAACCGTCAATACGTGAGTACGTGCATATTCGTCGCGGTTAGCGGTGTATCTCATGGCGCGCTCAGGGTATACCTTGCCGTGCCCCTGTACGTCCCGGCGGCAACGACACTCGCGTTCAGATACGAAAACGTGTGACAACTCTCATTCCATGTATTGACTGCAAATGTGGCTAGCGTCTGCGTGCCTCCAGTGAACGTACCGGCTGGAATTACTTGCGCACCAGTGTCACCAATACCGCTACTTGCCCAGCGAACCTGGTTGAAAGGTATGGTATCTCCACCGGCATTGACCAAACCGCCAACGGGGGTTGCCACGGTCAATGTTGCGTTGCCCGCGGCACCGGGCATACGGAAGAATCCACCGACATATACCTGCTGGGTCGCGGGCGAGCAAAAAGTGAAGCCGTCCCAAAAGCTAGTGGCCTGCGTGCTGTTGGTTTGCATTGCCTGCGCCGCACCGCTGCCGATCACGTTGGCAGGCACAGTGACAGAGACCGTATTGACCGTGGCGTTGGACGCGGGCGTCCCGCCGCCCTGCAGCGTGCCTGTAAATGATCCGTTGCCGACGACCAGATACACGACCCTGGAGCCAGGGGTTATGTTGACCGTAAAGCCTGAGGCCGATCCGTGAATAAGAGTAATCGCCGCGAACATCGCGGCAGGGATAGCTGCTCCCGTGGCGTGCACAAAACGGTTCAATGCGCGATTCATGACATTTACTCCGCTTGGTAACATCTAAAAACTTGGCCGAAAAAAAAGGTGCCCGGCATATCGCACGGGCACCTCGGTATTTCGGGAGAGTGACCTTCTGTTCGGTGCGATTAAGGCATTGATGCAGTATAAGTCACACGACCATTGTTTACACCGACGCCACCGTACGTACCAGCCGCAACAACGGCACTGTTGGCGTAGCTATAGGTCCATCGCGCATCTTGATTGGTGATCTTTGCACCGGTCAGCGCAGCAAGAACGCCTGCGCTAGCGCCGTTGGTCAGTACCGGCGCTGGCAATGCGGTAGCCGACGTGAGCACTGCAGTTGCCGTCGTAATCTCGGTGAAAGGAATCGTATCGCTACCATTTGAGAGGGCACCCGTCGCAGTTGACGACAATGTCACCTGCCCGTTGTTGCCGGTTACCTTGGCTGTTACAACACCGCCGGTCAAATCACCACCAACACCGGCAATAGCACCGCCAACGCCAACGTTGGCAGCCGGCACGGTGAACACAATGGAATCAAAGCTCCCGACACCTGCCGCGCCAACGCGTAGCGAGATGAATTTCGGGATGATGATCGTAAAGTCGATCTTGGCCGTGGCGGTGAGCGGCGTAGCAACACCGGTCGTAAAATTGGATTCGGCGCTGGCAAGCAGCGGAACACCAAGAGCTAAAGCAACAGCAGATTTGATAATGATGTTTCGCATGATTGGGCTTTCGAAAACAAGTTGGTTAGCAAGG
>JANOQY010000010.1:0-5113 GCA_031414995.1 Betaproteobacteria bacterium | reverse complement strand
CAACCTTGCGGTCCGCGTGCCTGACCTGAATATCCTGATCGTATTCATTCTCGCCGGTTTGATCACAACCGTCGTGGGGATGATTTTCGGGATACCGAGTCTGCGCATCAAAGGTCTTTATCTGGCCGTCGCAACACTTGCTGCCCAGTTCTTTTTGGATTGGCTGTTCTCACGCGTGAAATGGTTCACCAATGATTCGTCGTCCGGCTCGGTCAGCGCGCCGGTTTTGGAGGTATTCGGTTTTCGCTGGGAATCCCCACTGGAAAAATACTTGTTCGTGCTGTCCGTCGTCGTGTTGTTCGCATTGATCGCTAGAAATCTCGTGCGCTCCCACATTGGTCGTTCGTGGATGGCGACGCGCGACATGGACGTCGCCGCCGAAATTATCGGTATCCGTCCCGTCTACGCGAAGCTGTCCGCGTTTGCGGTCAGCTCCTTTATCGTTGGCATCGCCGGCGCCTTGTGGGGCTTTGTACACCTTGGATCATGGGAGCCACTGGCGTTCGATGTGAATCGCTCATTCAGCCTGCTGTTCATGGTCATCATTGGCGGCCTCGGTTCCATTCTCGGTTCGTTTCTCGGCGCCGCTTTTATCGTGATCTTGCCGCTACTGCTGAACCAGATTCCGCTATGGCTTGGGCTGCCAATGTCGACCGCGACAGCCGCACACTTTGAAGCAATGATCTTCGGCGCGTTGATTATTTTCTTTTTGATCGTCGAGCCACATGGGTTGGCGCGCCTTTGGGCAATCGCCAAAGAGAAACTGCGTCTTTGGCCTTTCCCGCATTGATACACATTGAAATTGAAATTTTGGTAGTGTTGCCATTGATTCAAAAATTAAAGAGCACGGTGATAAAGATGCTTGAAACGTTGGTTCATAACTTAGGAGGACGGAGATGAAACGCATATTGAACAAAGTAGTGATCGCCCTTGGTGCGCTTTGCGCCACGGCGGCGGGCAGTGTGTTTGCGCAGGCCAACGAACAATTTGTGCCTGTGCTGGTGTATCGCACGGGTGCCTATGCACCGAACGGCGTGCCATGGGCGAATGGTTTCGTGGACTACTTGAAGTTGATCAACGAACGCGATGGTGGCATCAATGGCGTGAAGATTACTTATGAGGAATGCGAGACCGGCTATGCGACGGATCGTGGCGTCGAATGCTATGAGCGCCTCAAGGGTAAAGGTCCAACCGGCGCGACAGGCTTCAATCCGCTCTCGACCGGCATCACGTTCGCACTGATCGATAAATCCCCGGCCGACAAAGTACCGGTGTTTTCCACCGGATACGGCCGTTCGGAAGCAGTCGATGGCAGCGTCTTTCCGTGGACCTTTCCGTTGATGGGTACCTATTGGACGGCAGCCGATATTCTGGTGCAGCACGTTTCCAAAAAAGGCAGCCTGAAGGGCAAGAAAATTGCTTTGGTCTATCACGATTCACCGTTCGGCAAAGAGCCTATTCCGGTGCTGGAACTGCATGCCAAGAAACACGGATTCGAATTGGTCAAGTTGCCCGTTACGCATCCCGGCCTGGAACAAAAAGCGACATGGCTGCAAATTCGCCAACAAAAGCCTGATTACGTATTCCTGTGGGGCTGGGGAGGCATGAACTCGACAGCGATCAAGGAGGCGATTGCGGTTTCCTATCCGCGTCTGCAAATATACGGCGTGTGGTGGTCGGCGGCTGAGCCGGACGTGTTGCCTGCCGACACCGCTGCCAAGGGCTACAACGGTCTTGCCTTGCAGCACTCGAGTGAGAAAGATGCCGGGGTACACAAGGACATGATGAAATTTCTTTACGACAAGAGCAAAGGTACTGGCAAGAAAGAAGAAGTCGGCAACGTGCTCTATAACCGCGGCATGATTAGCGCGATGCTCGTGGTTGAATCAGTGCGCAAGGCGCAATCGAAATACGGCAAGAAGCCGGTGACCGGTGAGCAGGTGCGTTGGGGTGCGGAGAATCTGAATATCGACAGCGCCCGCATCAAGGCCATCGGCTTCGATGGCATGTTGCAGCCGATCAAGACCTCGTGCAGCGACCACGAAGGCGCACACAAAGCGCGCATCCACACGTGGGACGGTAAAGCATGGAGCTATACATCGGACTGGTATGAGGCCGACCGGAGCATCTTGATGCCGATGATTACGGCGCAGGCGAAGAAATACGCGGAGGAAAAGAAAATTACGCCGCGCGATTGCAAGAAAGAGAGTTAACGCAACACTTTGAATCTGTCATTTCGAAGCCGGCTTTATCGGTGAGAAATCTGCTTTATCGCGGCATTTAGAAAAAGTAGATTTCTCGCTGCGCTCGAAATGACAGTTCTATTTTTTTAGAGCTTATGCAAAACGCCACAATCACACCAGCCGCAAAACCTCTCCTATCCGTCAACGGCATCGAGGTCATCTACAACCACGTCATCCTCGTGCTCAAGGGCGTTTCGCTCATTGTGCCCGAAGGTGGCATCGTGGCGATTCTTGGTGCGAACGGCGCAGGCAAGACTACGACGCTGCGTGCCGTGTCGAACTTGCTCAAGAGCGAGCGCGGTGACGTGACCAAGGGATCGGTTGAGTATCGTGGCGAGAAGGTGCACAAGTTATCGCCGTCCGATCTGGTCAAGCGTGGCGTGATCCAGGTGATGGAGGGACGGCATTGCTTCGCGCATCTGACCGTGGAAGAGAATTTGCTGACGGGCGCCTATACGCGAAATGCCAGCCGTGCTGAGGTGAATGCTGATCTGGAAAAGGTCTACACCTATTTTCCAAGATTGAAAACGCGCCGCCAATCGCAATCCGGCTATACCTCCGGCGGTGAGCAGCAGATGACAGCGGTGGGACGCGCGCTGATGTCGCGACCCAATATGATCCTGCTCGACGAGCCTTCAATGGGGCTGGCCCCGCAGATTGTCGAAGAGATTTTTGAAATCGTGCGCGACCTGAACCAAAAGGAGAAAGTGAGCTTTCTGCTTGCCGAGCAGAACACAAATGTTGCGCTGCGCTATGCCGACTTTGGCTACATCCTTGAGAACGGGCGCGTCGTCATGGAGGGCGCGGCGGCAAGCCTCGCCGAGAATGAGGATGTGAAAGAGTTCTATCTCGGCATTTCGAAAGCCGGCCGCAAGAGTTTTCGCGATGTAAAACATTACCGGCGCCGCAAGCGCTGGCTGGCTTGATGGCACCGTTGCCGTTGGTATCGATGGTGCGCGAATGACGACGCATTACGATTCTCTCGAAACGCGTCCACCGGAGCAGCGTGAGGGCGAATTGTTTGCAGCATTGCCCGCGCAGATTGCGCACGCCAAAGGCAATGCGCCTTACTTTACCGCGCTGCTTGCCGACGTAAACCCCCGTGACTTTACCTCACGAAAAACGCTGGCGACCTTGCCCGTCACGCGCAAATCCGATTTGGTGGAACTGCAAAAGCGGCAGCACCCATTCGGCGGGCTGAACGCCATCCCGCCGGGCAGGCTCGCCAGATTGTTTGTCTCGCCCGGCCCGATTTACGATGCAGAGGGAGCAGCGAGCGATTTCTGGCGCACCGCGCGCGTCATGTACGCGGCAGGATTTCGCGCCGGCGACATTGTGCATAACACTTTCTCATTTCACCTCACCCCGGCCGGATCGATGTTTGAAACCGGTGCACACGCGCTTGGGTGCGCAGTGATACCGGCCGGCACTGGGCAAACCGAGATGCAGGTGGCGACCATTAGCGCGTTGAAGCCAAACGCTTATGCAGGCACGCCGTCATTCCTGAAAATGCTGTTCGAGAAGGCCGATGAAATGGGTGGCGATATCAGCTCGATCAGGAAAGCGATCGTATCAGGAGAGGCCTTTCTGGCACCTGCGCGCGAATTCATTAAAGTGCGTGGTGTGGACGCGTATCAGGCCTACGGCAGCGCGGATCTGGGCATGATTGCCTATGAAAGCGTCGCGCGTGAAGGGCTGATACTGGATGAAAAAATCATTGTCGAAATCGTCCGACCGGGTACTGGTGAGCCGGTCGCTGACGGCGAAGTGGGCGAGGTGGTGGTGACGACATTCAATCGCGACTATCCGCTGGTCCGCTTTGCCACTGGTGATTTATCGGCCGTGCTTGCGGGCACCTCGCCGTGTGGCCGCACCAATGTCCGTATCAAGGGCTGGATGGGTCGCGCAGACCAGACCACCAAAGTCCGCGGCATGTTCGTGCACTCGCACCAGATCGCAGAAATCGTCAAGCGTCATCCCGCGATTCACAAAGCGCGCCTGACGGTGAGCAATGTGGACTCTGTTGATGCAATGCTGCTTTCTTGCGAGACTTCCGCAGCAATTGACATAGAAGCTGTCAAAAATTCCATCCGCGATGTCACCAAGCTGCGAGGGGACGTGGCGTTGGTAGCCAATGGCGAGTTGGCGAACGATGGCAAGGTGATTGAGGATTGCAGGTCGTATACATGAAAAGGTGAGACTCTAGCGCTGGTGCGGCTTAAGGGGCTAAAAGACTCCGTAACCCCCGCTGAATGGCGCTTTGCGACTTTGAACGTCAAAAATCGTCGAACAATTGAGCGCATCAGCTGCACATGTACAACTATTCAAGCCGACCCGATTTATTACGGCGAACTCGTCTCGTTTTTAATTGTTTCCAGAACTGCTTCACTAGCAATCGAGACGCTGGTCTAGGATAGGCAAGCTGACCGGGGCTTGACTGTCCCCGGTCCGCCCCAACGTTATAAAACTTGTGCGGTTGCCTTGGGCCGAGGTGTGTCATATTTTGCCCGCCGTCTCAGGAACCGGTACTCTGCGCATAGTCTCGAACGGTCCCAGCCGACTTTCCCCAAATCTCTCCCGCATAAGAAAAAAATGTCTGCTACCGCTATTGCTTCACCGTCTGAAGCGCAAAAGAAAAGCAGTGTCGCCACCCTTCGGGGTTTACTGCCGTTCCTGAGTCCCTACAAAAGCCAATTTGTGCTGGCGGGCATTGCGCTGCTCTTCGCAGCGGGGGCCACGCTCGCGATACCGTATGCGTTCAAGCAGATGATCGACTTGGGCTTCGGTGCCGGTGGGGCCGCTGGGGCCGGAAGCACGGAACATATTGATTTCTACTTTCTGGCCTTGTTTGGCGTGGCCACAGTACTTGC
>JANOQY010000009.1:0-1973 GCA_031414995.1 Betaproteobacteria bacterium | reverse complement strand
GGCGTCGATCGGTTCGGGATGCGCCCGATCACGGCGGTTCAGATACAACACTTCCTGCACCATGCGGTCGAGACGGTGCGAATTTTTCTGAATGATCTGCAACAAGCGCTGATCCTCCGGGCGACGCTCGCTTTCCTCATTAAGCAGTTCCGCCGCATGGGTAATGCTGGAAAGTGGATTGCGGATCTCATGTGCAATGCTCGCCGTGAGCCGCCCCAGCGCGACGAGCTTCATCTGCTGCGCCTGCGACCGGATACGACCTGCATCCTCGATAAAAATCACCGTCGGCGAGTTGGTCCCGTTGCCAGCACCAACGGCAACGAAGCGCACCTGGTAGTCGCGTTGGGTGCCGGGATCGCGCAACATCGCAAAAATGCGCTGCGGATCGTCCCGCCACTCGACAAGCAACTTCGCCAGCGTCGGCGCGACTTCGGCAAGTGTTCGTTCGTTTGCCTTCACCAAACCGGCCACCAATGATTCGCTCTGCGAATTATGTTGCCGAATCACGCCGTTTTCATCGACAACGACAAAGCCATCCTGCATGTCACGGATAACGAGTTCGTTGATCTGCGCCAGATTGGCCAGATCAACGCCGCGCTCTTCGGCGATCTGCTCTGCACCGCGTGCATATTTGGCAAGCGTGTAGCCCAATCCCGCAATGACGAAGTAGCTGCCCGCGAGCATGCCGCTCTGGAAAAAATCAGCGCCCGATGTTTCTGTGTTCAAGAAGTGCCAAGACTGCTCAAGAAGTATCGCCAGTGCCGCGACGGCCGCATGAAAAAACGCAATGCGGCCGCGCGCGACCAATCCAGCCGCTGCCAGGCTAACCAGCAATAACAAACCGATACCGCTTCTTACGCCGCCCGAGGCATGCATCAGCAACGTCATCGCGATGACATCGAGCAAAACCTGTCCGGCAAGATGGTAACTGGCGGCGGGAAAGCGCAGGTGCGCTGCCGCCAATGTCGCGGTGGCCGCAAGGAAATAAAGCCCAAGCGTCCACGCTGCCAGTTCCGGTGCCTGCGGGCTTAATACCTGAAAGCGCTGGAAGCCCCAATACATCAATGCCAAAATCACCGCGATGACAATGCGGTACCTTGAAAACACAGCCAGAAGATGCCAGACGGTATCGACCGAGGGATGCTGCGCGTATGCCATCGCGGGCACAAGAACGGCTTTGCCTATCTCGGTGTCTTTGGACGCGACGACGGAAGGAGCCGCGTTCATGGCAATTAAATTACGCGCGATGCAAGCAATGCGCGGGGTCGTGGCAACTCACATTGCCATCGAGCATCATGCTTTCAGATTCGGGCATCAACACGCCGCACCGATGGCACTTGACCATTATTTCCGGCACGCTGGTTGACGCCTGAGATTTGCTTGTACCACGATCGGAAGTCTTGCCGGGTTTCTTACCCAAGCCTTTGAACAACACCCAGCCAATCACCGCGATGATCAGCAGAAAAATTATTTTGCCCATCGCCGCCGACTGTTCGTGGTTTTATTGGAACGCCTTATTTGCATGGCGCTATCTTATCGCAGATAAGAATTGGATTGGCCCCGCAATGACGGCGCGGCGCTATTTCTCGACGAAGGCGCGCTCAATCACAAAATGGCCCGGCGATTCCATATGGCCTTCGTGATAACCGCGTTTGAGCAGCAACTCTTTTGTGTCCTTGAGCATTTCCGGGCTACCGCAGATCATCACGCGATCTCGCGCAATATCCAGCGGCGGCAGACCAATATCGGCTGGCAGCTTACCGGTATCCATCAACGTGGTGACGCGTCCCTGATGGCGAAACGCTTCGCGCGTGACAGTTGGGTAATAAACCAGTTTGCTTTTGACCTGCTCGCCAAAGTATTCATTATTTGGCAATTCGTCGGTAATGACGTGGTCGTAGGCGAGCTCGGAAACTTCACGGCAGCCGTGCACGAGCACCACTTTTTCAAATTGGTCGTATGTTTCCGGATCT
>JANOQY010000008.1:0-5664 GCA_031414995.1 Betaproteobacteria bacterium | reverse complement strand
GATTCTGGCGCTCATCATCGCGGTGGCGGCCTTCAATCTGGTCTCGACACTGGTGATGGTGGTGACGGACAAACATCCGGATATCGCAATTTTGCGGACACTTGGCGCCTCACCCGGCATGATCATGAAAATATTCGTTGTTCAGGGCGCGGTGATTGGTGTTATCGGCACTTTGATCGGCGTAGTGGCCGGGATATTATTGGCGCTCAATATTGATGTTGTAGTGCCGTTTATCGAGAGCATGGCGGGTTTCAAGGTACTGAGTCCGGAAGTGTATTTCCTCTCTGAGCTACCGAGTGATCTCAAATGGAACGATGTCTGGACGACAGCCGTGATTGCGCTCTTGCTGTCCTTGCTGGCAACGCTTTATCCGAGCTGGCAGGCTTCCCGCGTGAACCCGGCGGAGGCGCTTCGTTATGAGTAAGCTGGTCATTTCCTGCCGCAGCGTAACAAAGACATTTCGTCAGGGCAGCGCGCCGGTGGATGTGCTGAAGAATGTCGATTTACTCGTTAACGAAGGCGAGACCATTGCCATCGTTGGCGCATCAGGTTCGGGCAAAAGCACGCTGCTACATATTTTGGGTGGGTTGGATGCACCGACGAGCGGTGAGGTTGACGTTCTCGGCCAGCGCATCGACAAACTGTCGCCGCTTGAGCAGGGGAAATTGCGTAATTCTGCGCTGGGTTTTGTGTATCAATTCCATCATTTGCTGCCGGAATTTACCGCGCTGGAAAACGTCGCCATTCCGCTGGCCATTCGCGGTGAAACCACCGCCAACGCGAAAGAGCGCGCGGCCATCATTCTCGGCGAAGCAGGCCTTTCGCATCGCCTCACCCATAAACCGGGCGAACTTTCCGGCGGTGAGCGTCAGCGTGTTGCCGTTGCGCGGGCACTTGTCACCCATCCCGCGTGCGTGCTGGCCGATGAGCCGACCGGCAATCTGGATCGCGCCACTGCCGACCATGTGTTCGCGTTGATTCTTGAGCTCAACGCCAAATATAAAACCGCACTGGTGATGGTGACGCACGATCCCATGCTGGCCGCAAAGATGCAGCGTACGTTGACGCTGGCAGATGGCGCGTTACGATAATAATTTGACAAACTCTAGCACCGGTGCGCCTCACAAGCACAAAACGCTCAGAGAACGTCTCCAGTGCTAGAGCTTTCTAATTTTTCGCTAGCCCAGGCGATTTCCAGCCCGCCGATTCTCGTACGCCTTCAAGTGTGCGTACGCGACTGAAAGCATCGTGTCATCAATGCCGAATTCGCGCGCTTTTTGAAGCATGAAGCCAACAATGTGATCAGCTTCGACCGGGCCGCCGCCCTCAAGATCGCGCATCATCGATGCTGTCAGTGGTGAACCCGTCGTATTCATCACTTGCTCATAGCGCTCCAGTATCGGCGCACGCGGCGGATAGCCGCAATTGACGGCGACGGCGACACAGGAATCCAGATAGCGCTTCATCAGCTTGGGCCCATCGGCCGTGGCGAGAATTTCGCCGACCGATCCGCGCATCAGACAAGTCATCCCGGCAAGCGTGGACAGAAAGGCGACCTTCTCCCACATGTCCTGCATGATGTTTTCCGAGACTTTCCAGTCGACGATAGTTTTTGCAAACGCAAGCCCGAGCGCGTCTGCCAACGCCTGCTGTGAAGGTTCGCGCGCACCCCAGAGGATTGCATGCGTGTCAATCAATGACTTAACCACGCCATCCTTGGTGAGCGTGGCCGCGATCTGGCAACTGCCGCCCATCACGCGCGACTTGCCGAATGCGGCATCAAGCGACTCGATGTGTGAGATACCGTTGAGCAAGGGAACAACGCATGTTGTCGCATGCATTGCCGGACGAATGGCCTCGATACTCGATGCCAAGTCATAGGCTTTGCAGGACAGGATGACGATGTCGTATTCAGCCGTTACGTTATCGCTAAGCACCGTTTTTACCTTCAACGTGACGTTGCCTTGCGGGCTTTCGATTTGCAAGCCGTGCTGCGCAATCTGTTGTGCGCGTTTTTCACGCACCAGAAATGTCACGTCAGCGCCGCCTTCGTGTAGACGTCCGCCGAAATAACCGCCGGTTCCACCAGCGCCGAGGATGAGTATCTTCATTAGCCTTTTTCCGCTGCTTTCAATTCAAATTGAGCGCTGGTTTTTTCCCGCAGGAATTTTTCTGCCGCTTCAAGAATGCGATCCCGATTAAGAGAAATATCCTCACGCGCGGGGTTAATTTCTACATCGGGCTTCACACCTTCGCCTTCAATGCGCCTGCCTTTCGGGGTAACAAAGCCGAGCTCGCTGTAGGCAAGTTGCCCCCCACCCGGTAAGTCGGCATAGCCGAGATAACCTAACAGACATCCGCAAGTGCGCTGGCCGATGATGGTGGCGCGCCCGAGATCTTGCAGTGTGCTCGCGAGAATCTCTGATGCGGATGCGCTGTTTTCATTTGTCAGGATCACCAGCGGTTTGGTATAGGCCAATTGTTTGTTACCCGCTAATTCAGTTTCCATTTTCATCGTCGGGATGAACGCCAGCGTGACTGGCTTGCCGGTGCGGGTGAGGATTCGCGGCCCCTTTTGCGGTGAGCTTAGAAATTTGGTCGCAAGCGAGTTGGCCATGCCAAGCGATCCGCCGCCGTTATTGCGCAGATCGATAATCATGCCGGGCCCGTCTTTCATGCTGGTGATCGCCTGTGAAATGCCGCCCTCAAGGCTGCCAAGAAAATTAGAGAAACGGACATAGCCGAAACCCGACGGCAGAACACGCTGCGTGAACTCCGGCGGGGTGCGGAATTTGCGACGCTTCATGGTGGCGCTAATTTCATTGCCATCCAAGCGCACGAAAGTCATGCTGATGGGGGTGTCCGGATCGCCCGCCACAATTTTTCGCTGCGCGCCACGTGTACGCGCCCACGGCGTTGACGAGTCGCGTACCTCTTTCATCAATCGCTGATACAACGCCAGCGCAGGTTCGCCATCGATTGTTTTGATGGTCATGCCTGCACGCACTCCCGCCCACCATGGATCGGATTCAGCGTGCACACTCGTCACCACGAGCATGCCATTCATCTCAAGAAATCCAAGGCCAAGCGAATGCACTTCCTGATTGCGCTGTTGTTCGACCTGCTTGGGGCCATGCACGCGTGTGTGCGAATCCTTTAATTCGCCGGTCATTTTGTCGAGCAATTCCCAGTAGCGGTCGTCGCTGGGAGCATTGAGAACTTGCGGCTCATAGGTCGCGCGCACTGCCTGCCAATTCACGCCGTTCAGTTTTGCGTCGTAGTATTTATCGTTGACGGTATTCCACACGTTGTCGAACGCATCGCGTTTCCAGGCTGTCGAGCCGATATCCGGCACCATAATATTTAGATCCGCACCGGGTGCGCGGACTCTGCCGATAATATTGTGTGGGTCAAGGACGGCACAACCGTTTAACAACGCGATAAACGCTACAGACAGCAAGAGCAATGGGGTTCGCATGAAGAATTTTTTTCAATAGTGGTGGGTACGCTCGTATTTTATCTTGCTGCGCACCAAGTGCTGCAGCGTCATTGACACTGGCTTAAGAATATTAAAGTTAGAATCTGCTTTATGCGTTCCACACTCACGAAAAAACTCGCAGTATGTTTATGTCGCGCAACCATTACATGTATGGCGCCAATGACAGTAATGGCGAGTGGTCTGGAACTCGACGAGTATTTGCAGCGCGCCAATGCTGCCAAAGTCCGCGGCGATTGGGAGTCGGTGGCCTCGCAGATCGCGCAGGCGATCAACCATCCGGATTTACCCAAAACGGGCGCAATGCGTAGCGGGGTGCATCTGGAATATGGGCGGGCGATGGGCGTGCTCTGCCAATACAACGAAGCAGAAAAATATTTGCTGATCGCCAAAGAAATTGCCGACGCTTCCGGAAGCGCCACCATCGGCGCGCTTGTCGAATTGGGCTCGGTCAGTGTCGCGCAGAAGAAATTTGCCGCGGCTTCGGGATATTTTTCACAACTGGTCCTGTTGCTTGAGCGCGACCCGCGTGTCAAACCATCACCACTGGTAATTGCGGACACCTATGAAAAATTTGGCTGGGCACTTGCTGAGACCGGCAAACCCGAAGAGGCGCAGTTGCGTCGCAGCGAGGCTGACAAAATTCGGCAAACCGTGCCGAAAGCAGCCGCGACTGGATTGATCACACCATATGGCAAGCTTTGTCCAAAATCGTGATGGTGAGTTGATCAACGAAACGATCGCACATACGACACACCGACGCCGTGCACAGAAAAGTGTGCCGGGTTTTCTTTGCTGCCAATCACGTTCGCCAGCGTCGTGGTGCCCACCTGCTCATACGCCCAGTCGGCACTGTTGAGACGGCGATAAAAATAGTTAAGGCGTATTGTTCTGCGACGATCTATCGCGTATCGCGCTGAAAAATTTATATTTTCAGAGCGGGCGATCAGGTCAGGAAATGCAGTGGCCGGATTTTGCGCAGCTGGCGTGGCGCTGCCAGCTGTGGTGGTAATAGGGGTGCGTCCCTTTACTGCGATGGCATCGGCATTGAGTTCCAGCTTACCGCCAAGGAGGCCCTTGTAGCGCAAGCCGAATCCAATCGAGGTAGATTTATCGATGAACTGATTTTCCCAGTCAGCGGCAGGATTGCTTGCCACCGAGGTGTCAGCGCTCAGGATTTGGCGGGTACGCTCGCGGGAGCGTTGGTCTTCGATCGCGGCAAAAAGTGTGGCGCTGATGTCGTCGCTGAAGATATAGCCCAAGTCCGCGCCTGCCGACCAACTGCGTGCATCGATGACGCCGTAAGGCGAGTGCGGATACTTATCCCGATTCACATCTACGCGCGCTTGCACTGAAATCGCCGCGTTCGGCATAAAACCGATCATGATGCGTGCGCGTTCGCGATCCCGGTCAGCCATATAAAACTTGTTTTGCAACGGGCCATTGCGAATGCAATCGATCAATATCGTGCAGCCGTTGGCGGCAGCAAGACTGTTGATAAAAGCGGCAGATGTATAGCTCGACAGATAGGGGAGGTTATACAAATATTGCGTGCCGCGCCGCACCAGCAGCGCATAGCTGGCCGATGCCGTCCACAGGCCCATGCTGCCCAGGCGAAGTTCCATCCGGTAGGTGTTTTCGGTCGCACGCTCGACTTCAGCAAACGTGCGTTTGACGACATCATGATCCCATCCTGTTTTGAGTGTGGTGGTGGGAGAAACGCGCAGATCCGCATCCATCGACGTATGGGTGTTTTGGCGGCTGCGCGGCAGGTTGGTTCGGATGCGATCACTGGCGCTGCCGGGCTGCGGCTGTAGCTGGATATCGCCGCCGATATAAATGTATTCGGACAGCGGTGTTTTGTTGTCGCGGTCCTCATAGCGCAGCGTGCCGCTGACTGAAAAATTGCGCATTGGACGCATCGCCAAACGGGCATTGAAAAAAGTGGTTTCAACGAGGCCATTGAGCGATGTGCGCGGCAATGCCGTGCTGGTCAGGCCGGGGTTGATTGTGTAAGGCAGGAATGCCTCGTTTTGCGTCATGCGCCCGCGCGAGCCAGTGAGCGTGAGGCGCGTGGTCGATGAAAAATCATATAAGCCGCTCGCGGCCAGTTGGTGAAATTGATTGTCCGGCGTCAGGCCGATTTGCCCGGTGGGTAAGGGGAAACC
>JANOQY010000007.1:0-8925 GCA_031414995.1 Betaproteobacteria bacterium | reverse complement strand
TTTGCCTGGTCACACGCGGGCCGGGTGCCACCAATGCGTCGATTGGCGTACACACCGCGTTTCAGGATTCGACACCGATGATCCTTTTCATCGGTCAGGTCGGCAGCGACTTTGTCGAGCGCGAAGCGTTTCAGGAAATCGATTACCGCCGCATGTTTGGCCAAATGGCGAAATGGGTGGCACAGATCGACCGCGCAGATCGCATCCCGGAATTTATCGCGCACGCTTATCAGGTCGCCACATCCGGGCGGATGGGGCCGGTGGTGCTGGCGCTGCCGGAGGACATGCTCTCTGCAACGGCGACTGTTGCCGACGCGCGTGCCTGGCAGCGTGTCGAAACATCCCCCGGAGAACAAGCGCTGGCGCGGCTCTCCAGCCTGTTATCCAAAGCCAAGAAACCATTTGTGATTGCCGGTGGCAGTGGCTGGCACACCGAAGCCTGCGCGGATTTGCAGCACTTTGCGGAGACACAAAAGATCCCCATCGGCTGCGCATTTCGCTTTCAGGATTTATTCGATAACGCGCATCCAAACTACGCCGGTGACGTGGGTATCGGCATCAACCCCAAACTCGCTGCACGCATCAAGGCGGCTGATTTGGTGATCGCGCTCGGACCACGGTTGGGTGAAATGACCACCAGCGGCTACACGCTCCTCGACCCGGCAGGTGCGACACATAGCGCGCAGACATTGGTGCACATTCACGCCGGTGCCGAGGAACTGGGCCGCGTCTATCAAGCCGACCTCATGATCAACGCCACCACGGCCGCGATGGCGAAAGTCCTCGCTGCGCTGCCGCGTGTGACGCAGGCGGGTGTGGAAGAGAACGTGAAGGCGGCCAACGCCGACTATCAGTCCTGGCAAGCGCAGAAAACCATCCCCGGTGCTGTGCAGATGTGGGATGTGATGCAGCACCTCGAAGGCGTATTGCCGTCCGACGCTATTCTTACCAACGGCGCTGGCAACTACGCCACCTGGGTTCACCGCTTCCATCGCTATCGTGGCCTTCGCACGCAGCTCGCGCCGACCTCCGGCGCAATGGGCTACGGCGTGCCTGCCGCAATCGCGGCCAAGGTCGTGCATGCTGATCGCGTCGTGGTCGCATTCGCTGGAGACGGCTGTTTTCTCATGACCGGGCAAGAGCTGGCCACCGCCGTGCAATACCATCTCAATGTCATTTTCATCGTCGTCAACAACAACATGTACGGCACCATCCGCATGCATCAGGAACGCGAATTCCCCGGCCACGTTCACGGCACTGCGCTGGTCAATCCCGATTTCGCCGCGTATGCACGCGCGTTTGGCGCGAGCGGGGAAGTGGTCATGAACACCGCAGAATTTGCGCCTGCGTTCGAGCGCGCGTTGAAGGCCGGTAAACCGGCGCTCATCGAGATTCGCATCGACCCGGAAGCGATATCGCCGAATACGACGTTGCAGGCGATTCGGGAGGCGGCGCAGAAGGCGTAAATTGTTCACACTCTATTACTGGTGCGGTGCTTGGAGGAAAAGTGTCTGTAAAGGCTCGCCAGTGCTTGAGTTTGAATTTTTACTGAGAATTGATCATGTTGCGGGCGAAAAATGATTGCCATACTTCGTGAGCCTGTTGATGGTGATCTTGTATGGTGGCGCGAGTGATGAGGTTTTGTTGAATATGAAATCGCACTTGCTTGTCCACGGAATGTTTTGCAGACGCGTGTCTCCCTATATTGAGCTAGGCCCCTCATGTACAAACACATCATCTCCGCACTAGTGGGCATCGTACTTACCTCGTTGGTTTTTGTGTTTTTCATACTTCCGACTGTGCGCACCAACTCTCATGCAGTGGGCTACAACGACGGACTAATTTTCGCCCGAACTGAGATCGCCAAAAAGATCACGACTGCACTGGGGAGCGACTTTAACCGCTCCGAGACGCACGAACGACTTTTCGACGTCAAATCAGCCTCGGTCGTCGTCGTGCAACGCAATGGTGTCAAGACACTTCGCACGGATGGGCCCTAACCGCTGATACCTCACCATGTCTGTTGTCTCAGGCTTACCCTCAACGTTCACCACCAAATTGCGCTTCAACAGTGACTTGTCGCATACTTCGCATCGTTGTATCTCTACTGGAGTAGAAACATGGGAAACGTAAAGTCTATTGAGAAAGCTATCGAATCACTGCCACCGGCGGATCTCGCTGAGTTTCGACGCTGGTTTGCTGAGTACGATGCTGCTGCGTGGGACAAACAAATTGAGCAAGATGCCAATTCTGGAAAACTTGACGGGCTGGCAGCAGAGGCTCGTGCCGATTACCACTCGGGCATGGCGCGAGAGCTTTGAAACACACAGCGTCAAAGCGATATTGGCAATGTCTCGATAAGCTACCTTCCGAAATTCAAGTTCTCGCACGGAGTAACTTCGCGCAACTAAAGATCGACTCTACGCATCCATCGCTGCATTTCAAGACCGTCGACAACGGCAAATATCACAGCGTCAGGATTGGTCTTTATTACAGGGCACTCGGACTACCGGTGCCAGATGGCGTCCATTGGTTCTGGATTGGCACCCATGGGGAATACGACAAACTCATTGGCTAGTCCGTCATTCCAGCGGTGGCGCAAAAAGTGCGCCGTCACTGAACTCAAAAGTTGATCGCAATTAAACCTGATATCAACTCTCTCAAAAACGTGAGAACACGATGACCATTCATCTTGATCACCTCATGGTGCCGTCGCGCGACAAACTGGCGGCGGCAAAATTACTGTCCGAACTACTTGGTGTGCCGTGGTCTGAAAATGGGATTGGGCCGTTCGCACCGGTATATGTGAACGACGGGTTAACGATCGACTTTGATGAATGGACCGATCCCGTTCCGCTGATTCACTTTTGTTTTCGCGTGAGCCAAGACGACTTCAATGCCATCCTTACTCGCATCAAAGCGGCAAAAATTGAGTACCGCAGCAATGTTCATGGGCCGGTTGATTTTCAAGTTGATACACAGCACGGCGGCAGCATTGTTTACTGGTATGAACCGGACGGCCATCAATGGAAAATGCTGATGGTCAGCTATGCGCGTGAAGGGTGGTCGATTCGCGCGTAGGGCCGGAATGCAAACGATGACGTTTGCGGCGCATCCGCTTTGTCATTATTATTTTTATAAACTCTATTACTGGCGAGGCTTTCAGGGCATAAATGCCTGAAACGTGCCGTCAATTCTGGACTTTGCGCATTTTATCCTACAAAAAAGAAAGGGGCCGCACTCCTGCGGCCCCCGGTGCTACTCACTCACTTCAAAGAAACAACTGCAGTTCTATTGAGTGCAGCGGTTTCGATAAAGTTCCCAAAAAAAGTTTTGTCCTACAGCGGACACTTATTATTACAGCAACATTACTTTGCAGCACTCGCCAGCTCTACCGCTTTGGCGTAGTTAGCTTTCACTTTCTGTGCCCATTCTTCTTCGACCTTGGTCTTTTGCGCCGTCGCTGCGGCATCTTTTTTGTCAGCCTTGAAGAGCGCGAGCAACGTTTTGTCTTTCGTCTGCGCGTCCGACACGGGTGAGGTGAAGGTGAGCTTGCGGGCTTCCTCCAGTTGCGGGCTGGCTTTGCCGCCAAGGCGTTTTTCGGCGTCGTGAATCGCCTTGGTTGCAGCGGCTAATTCTTTATGGCGGAAGGTGATGATCTGATCGAACATTGACGACACCACGTAGTAACGGGATTCAGACAAATCCGAATCGAAATTTACCTTGGCTTTGATGGTGCCGGTAAACGGGTTCGGGTATCCAGCCGGTGCTTTTGCATACATCGATGGCAACACCGGCAGGCGGCTGATTTTCTTGTCGAGCAACAACGCCTGGCCTTCGTCGGAAAGCGTGAACTGGATAAAGCGTTTTCCTGCATCAGCATTTTTAGCGCCATTGATGAGCGCGATATTGGCGGGAACAATGGCCGTCATGCTTGGGTAGACAAATTCAACCGGGAAGCCGGAATTTTTCGGTGCCAGCCCGAAAAAATCGACCACGAGTCCGACGCCAAATTGCCCGTTGGAAACGCCATCCGGCACGCCAAAGCTGCGTTCGGTGATGGCCGCGCAATTTCCAGCGATACGCAGCATCTGGTTCCAGCCTTTCTCCCAGCCTTCACCCTGCAAAATGGTTTCCAACGTCAGGTGTGTGGTGCCGGAGCGGGATGGCGAGGAGATTGCGACATGACCGAAATAAACCGGCGCCATCAGGTCCGCCCATTCTTTAGGATCGGGCAGCTTGTTGGCCTTGGTGTAGCGGGTGTTCCACATGATGCCGTAGCCGGCCAGCGCCTGTCCCTTGTACAATCCCTCTGGATCGTTGATCGGATAGGCACCGACTTTCGCAGGGATATTTGGATTGCCGCTATCCACTTTTTGCAGCAGCTTGGCGGAAGCGAGCACTTCAAACGCGTCCGGTGCAGAAGCCCAAAACACTTCCGGGCGGCTTCCCGCCGATTGTTCGCGCACATAGGCGATGCCCGCTGCGGTGTTCTTGTTAAGGATTTCAACTTTGTCAGCCGGATATTTGGTTTCATAGGCTTTTTTGTAAGCCTCGGTGAGCTCCTTGGGGAACGAGGTAATGACGCTGATATTGTCGGCGCTGGAAGGGCCACTTATTAGCGACAGGCCAATCGCCAGCGTGGCGGCCAGTAGATGTTGGTGCGTCATCAATCTCTCCTAGAGTTTTTTTGGTCTGCGCCGATTTTAGCACTTGAAAAACCTGTGCCATGCCCGCATTTGCGATGCAAACTTGTTTTAGACCAAGCCTCAGAATTTGCCTTAATTATTGATTCACAACGGAGTTTTCCATGACCACAGCCACCGAACAAAAACAAACCCTGTCGTTTCAGACCGAAGTCAAACAGCTTTTGCAGTTGATGATCCATTCGCTGTACTCGAACCGCGAAATCTTCCTGCGCGAACTGGTCTCGAATGCATCCGACGCCATCGACAAATTGCGCTTCATGGCCGTGACCAATTCCGCGCTGAATGAGAGCGACACCGATCTGAAAATTCGCGTGTCCCTCGACAAGGCCGCGGGCACGATCACCATCGCCGACAATGGCATCGGCATGTCGCGCGACGAAGTCATTGCCAACATCGGCACCATTGCCAAATCCGGCACCAAAGAGTTTTTTGCCAAACTCACCGGCGATCAGCAAAAGGATGCCAGCCTGATCGGACAATTCGGCGTGGGTTTCTACTCTGCGTTTATCGTTGCCGACAAAGTTAGTCTCGTCACACGCCTCGCGGGCGCGCCAGCGACTGATGGCGTGCGCTGGGAAAGCAGCGGCGATGGCGAATTTACGTTGGAAGCTGTGGAAAAAAGTTCGCGCGGCACCGAAGTCACGTTGCATCTGAAGGATGATGCCAAGGAATTTCTCGATGACTGGCGTTTGAAATCGATCATTCGCAAATATTCTGATCACATCCAGATGCCTATCGTCATGCAGAAGACCGAATGGGACAAGGACAAGCAGGAAGATGTGGTGAAGGATGAATTCGAAACCATCAACAAGGCCAGCGCTCTGTGGACGCGCAGCAAGAGCGACATCACCGAAGACGAATACGAAGAATTTTACAAACACGTTTCGCACGACTGGGAGAAGCCGCTGGCTTGGACGCACGCGAAAGTCGAAGGCAAGCACGAGTACACCGAGCTCTTGTATCTGCCGTCCAAAGCGCCGTTCGATATGTTTGATCGCGATGCCAAGCGTGGCGTGAAGCTGTACGTGAAGCGCGTGTTCATCATGGACGACGCTGAGCATTTGCTGCCGCGCTACTTGCGCTTTGTAAAAGGCGTGGTCGATTCAAACAACCTGCCGTTGAACGTGTCGCGCGAAATCCTGCAGGAATCCAAGGATGTCGATGCCATCAAAAATGGCAGCGTGAAAAAAATCATCAGCCTGCTCGAAGATTTGGCTGAAAACCACAAAGAAAAATACGCAACCTTCTGGAGCGCGTTTGGCCGCGTGTTCAAGGAAGGCCTCGGCGAAGATTTCGCCAACAAGGAAAAGCTCTCCAAACTCATGCGGTTTGCTTCCACGCACAACGCCGACGATGCGCAGACGGTCTCGTTTGCCGACTATGTGTCGCGGATGAAAGAAGGCCAGGAAAAGATTTTTTACGTCACCGCCGATAGCTTTGCCGCCGCTAAGAACAGCCCGCATCTGGAAGTGTTCAAGAAGAAAGGCATTGAGGTTATTTTGTTCACCGAGAGCGTGGATGAATGGTGGCTCGGGCAGTTCGAGGAATTTGACGGCAAGAAACTGGCATCGGTGGCAAAGGGCGATCTGGATTTAGGTGCGTTGGCCGACGAGGCTGAAAAACAGGCGCAGGAAAAAGTTTCTGAAGAATTCAAACCGCTGGTTGAGAAAATCAAAACCGCACTTGGCGACAAGGTTAAGGAAGTTCGTGTGACACATCGTCTGACCGATTCGCCTGCATGCCTGGTGGTGGATGAGAATGAGCTTTCAGGCAATCTGGAGCGCATGTTGAAAGCGGCTGGGCAAAAGGTAAATGCCTCGCAACCAATTCTGGAGATCAATCCGGAACACGCGTTGATTGGCAAAATGAAACTTGCCGATGGCGATGCGTTCGCTGAGTGGTCGCAAGTGTTGTTTGATCAGGCGCTGCTCGCCGAAGGCGGCCAGTTGGAAGACCCGGCGACATTCGTAAAGCGCGTCAATAAGCTGATCGTTGGCGCGTAAGCAGCGCGGGCCGTGACTGAATCCATATCCACGGCATTGCAAGCAACGTTCGAGCGCGAACGTGCAGATGCGCGCGGTACATTAGCCCGTGATGCCGACGCGGTACGTGCGCAGGTGGTGCGCATGTATTCGCGGCTCGCGCGCGAGCAGGAAGCCGTCATTGCGTCGGCAAAGCTGGCACTGGCGTGTGAACGCGGTTGCAATTACTGCTGTCATCAGCGCGTTGAAATGCGACCGTATGAAGTTTTTATATTGGCCGACTATATCCGCTCCTGCATGACAGCCGGGCAGCAGGTTGAAGTGCGGAGCCGCCTCGCTGAAAATCACGCCCGTATCGCACAACTTGCGCCGTTGCAGCACACACAGGCGGGTATCCCATGCGCATTGCTGGTCGATGGTGCATGCAGCGTTTATGAAGCCCGCCCGGCAGCGTGCCGCAAATATTATTCGCTGTCCGTCGATACCTGTCGCAGCGCATTTGAGCATCCCACTGAACCGCTTAACGGACCGCTCGAAGACGATGGTTTGCGGCTTGCCGGCAATGCGGTTGCGCTCGGCTTTGCACGTGGCGTGGAAGAATCCGGCCGCGACGCGAATCGCTATGAGTTGCACGCCGCGCTGCTTGAGGCGCTCGACAATCCGAAGGCAGCAAAACGTTATCGGGACGGAAAAAAAGCGTTCGTTGCGGCCTGAACGAAGAGCGATCGCTTTTATTTTTTTGTCGCCTGCGCTAGCGCCCACATGACGTGCTCCCTTACCATTGCTGACGGATGCGCTGTCTGTCCCTCCAGCGCGGAAGTAATTCGCGTTACTGCATCAGGCGTTGTCGATGCTCCCAATGCATTCCCCAACGCCACCGCAATATTGCGCAACCATCGCTCATGTCCAATGCGCCTGATCGGTGAGCCCGCAAGTCGCTGATTGAAATTTTCCGCCGTCCACAAAAATAGTTCCACCAACGTCACGTCATCGAGTCCGTTGCGAACCGCAAAATCGCTTTCAGCCGTAGCGCTGGCAAATTTATTCCACGGGCAGATAAGCTGGCAGTCATCGCAGCCATAAATACGATTGCCCATGAGCGGTCGCAGCTCCAGCGGAATCGACCCTTTGTGCTCGATGGTGAGATAAGAAATGCAGCGCCGTGCATCCAGTTTGTATGGCGCGATGATGGCTTTGGTTGGGCAGATGTCGATGCATTTCGTGCAGGTGCCGCAGTGCTCGGTCACCGCGCCATCGACCGGCAATGGAAGATTGGTGTAAAGCTCGCCCAAAAAGAACCATGAACCGGCCTCGCGCGTGAGCAGCAATGTGTGCTTGCCGCGCCAACCGAGGCCCGCCTTGCGTGCGAGTGCAACTTCCAACACCGGTGCTGAGTCGGTAAATACGCGGTACTGGAACGATCCCGTTTTCTGTTCGATATTGGTCGCGAGTGTTTGCAGTTTGCCGCGCAATACTTTGTGGTAATCCCGTCCCAGCGCATAACGGGAAATGAACGCGGCGTCCGGATCGTCCATGGTCTCCCAGCTATCCCGCGCGGCGGGCGGCTGGTAATTTAGCCTGACCGAAATTACCCTTATTGTTCCCGGTACAAGTTCCCCGGGCCGACTGCGCGCGGTGCCATGGCGCGCCATATAATCCATGTCACCTTGATAGCCCTGATGAAGCCACTGCTGCAGATAATTTTCCTCAAGCGTGAGCTCGGTGTCGCTGATACCGATTTCCTGAAAACCCAACGCGCGACCCCATGTTTTGATCTCGGTGGCGAGCAGCGTGAAATCAAGGTTGGCTGGCGGCATCATCTTTTGAGTTTAGCGTGATCCATTCGAGCGTGAAACCTTCCGACAATTTGCTTTTACAGCTTTCCGATGAAGGCGCGACGTTGGCGTTAGGCAACGCGCTGGCCGAAGGTATTGAAAATAGGCTGGAAAACACCCAAAGCGGCGCGCTGATTTATCTGTCAGGCGATCTGGGTGCCGGCAAGACTACCTTGTCCCGGGGATTACTCCGTGGGTTGGGTTTTTCGGGACGGGTAAAAAGCCCAACTTATACCCTTGTTGAACTTTATGTAGTTTCTAAGTTAAACTTGTATCACTTTGATTTTTATCGCTTCGGCGAGCCCGAGGAATGGCAAGAAGCTGGATTTCGCGATCTCTTCAACGAGACAAATATTTGTCTGGTGGAGTGGCCGGAGAAGGCCGGAGAATTGTTGCCTC
>JANOQY010000006.1:0-2208 GCA_031414995.1 Betaproteobacteria bacterium | reverse complement strand
CGTGGTGCTGGTCATGTTCAGCGGTTTCAGAATACGTTCGCTGAGCAGGGCTTCAAAACTTTCCGCCTTGGCCGCCCGCATCAGTGCATAGCCGAGCAAACCAAAACCGATATTTGAGTACTCATATTTTTCATTGCGCGTGCGCACGGCGCGGAAGTTTTTAACGAAATCGAGCAGGTCTTGCTCGGTGTAATCGGCGTAGGGATTTTTCGGGTCCTTCGGCTGCATGTTGGTGGCCAGGCGCGGCAGGCCTGAGCGTTGCGTGGCCAGATCGACCATGCGAATTGGCACGTCGGCGGTGTCGCGCAATTTAATATTGTTAGGCAGAAATTTCTCGACCGGGTCATCCAGTTTGGCTTCGCCTTTTTCGTCGGCAATAGCAAGCAGCAGCCCCGTAAATGTTTTCGTGACCGAGCCAATTTCGAACAAATCGTCGGCCTTCACCGCCTCGTTGCCGCGCGCGATGCCTGCCGTCACCACGCGGATGCCATTTGCATCCACCAGCACCACAGCCACTCCTTTGGCCTTGTTGTTGGTGATGAGATTTTTATTCAGTATCGCCTCGACTTCGGCGTTCGTCGGCAGTGCTGCCATCGCCAATGACGGCGCGGCGAGCATGAATGGCAACAGGCGCGCAATGCGGAGGGAGAACGGGAAGGTGGGCATGTCGGTTTCCGTGGTGTTTAGTTGGGAAGGTAAGAGTTTTATTGTTTCGGCAATTAAATGTAGTGAGTGTTTCACGATCACCCTCTCCCCCGATCCCTCCCCTTCGTGGGGGAGGGTGAAACGGGGACTTCGAGGCGCATGCGCCTCGCCCGTTGAACGGTTGCCCGATGCAGCGGGCTGCGCGTCCTGCAAGGATCGAGGGAGAGGGGGTAATTAAATCCATAACCGCTGACGTACTCTGGCATTGATGACCAACCGATGAAACCCAGACGCGATGAGCGGCGGGATTATGCGATTAACCGCCAATTTTGCGCGCTATTTTCAGGCTCATTGCAATCTATGGTTACCTAGTGTTATAGTTTACTACATCACTATGTTTCGACATAATTTAGTTCGTTCAGCCTCTCGATTTTAATTTAGATATTGTAAACAAGTAGTTGAAATAATTGAATTTAATAATTATTTTTTGCGTTTCATCAGGAGAACCAGAATGAGTAACAACTGGAACGACAACGCTCCCATTTACCGGCAGCTCAAAGACCGCATTGTCGGCATGTTGCTTGATGGGCTGCTCAAACCCGGCGATGCGCTGCCGTCGGTCAGGCAAATTGCCGCTGATTTTCAGCTAAACCCGATCACTGTCCTGCGCGCCTATCAAGAGCTTGCGGACGAAACACTCGTCGAAAAAAAAAGGGGAATTGGCATGTACGTAACCGATGGTGCGCGTGACAAATTGATCGTCAGCGAACGCGAGCGGTTCCTAAATGTGGAATGGCCGGCCGTGATTGAACGTATTCGCCGTCTCGGCATGAGTACCGAAGAGCTTCTGGCTGCGGCCAGTGCCGGAGGTGCCAAATGAGCGCGATTATTTCGGCCAAGGGATTGACCAAGCGGTACGGAAAAAATATTGCCGTCGATAACGTCAGCTTCGAGATTCCCGCCGGGCGCATCGTCGGTTTGATCGGCCCAAACGGATCGGGCAAGACCACCGCGCTCAAAGCGATACTCGGTCTGGCGCCGTTTGAAGGCGAACTCAATGTGCTCGGCTTTGATCCGCGAACGCATCGCGACGAGCTGATGCAGCAGGTTTGCTTTATCGCCGACGTTGCGATTTTGCCGCGTTGGCTGCGTGTGCGCGATGCAGTTGATTTTGTCGCAGGCGTGCATCCGAAATTTGATCGCGCCAAAGCCGAGCGCTATCTTGCCAATACAAAACTCAAGCCGGGGATGAAGGTAAAGGAGATGTCGAAGGGCATGGTGGTGCAGTTGCATCTGGCGCTGGTGATGGCCATCGACGTCAAGTTGCTGGTACTCGATGAGCCTACGCTGGGGCTCGATATTCTTTACCGCAAACAGTTCTACCAGCACCTGCTGGAGGACTACTTTGATCAAAACAAAACGATCATCGTCACCACTCATCAGGTGGAAGAGATCGAACATATTTTGACCGACCTCATGTTTATCCGCGAAGGCAAAATCGTTCTCTCGTCAACGATGGATGAAGTCGGCGTGCGATTTGTGGAAGTCATGGTGCCGGCAGAA
>JANOQY010000005.1:0-2054 GCA_031414995.1 Betaproteobacteria bacterium | reverse complement strand
GCTTTCCATTCAATGTTTTCGTCTTCAACGTACACGCCAGTCGAGCGGCGGTCATCGACCAACAATACAGCCGCACCAATACCGGTGGCCGCGAGCGGGAAACATCCTTGCAGCAGAAGTGTGGATGCTGAAATTAGCAGTACGGCAAAAATTTTAAACAGCGGACGCATCATATTTCTCCAAACATAAGGTTATCGATGGCATCGCAAACACAGTGCAGCATCAATAAATGCACTTCCTGAATGCGTGTGGTGACTTGCGAATCAACGTTGAGCAGCACATCGCCGGTTTGCATCAGGCTGGCGACTTTGCCGCCATTGCGACCGGTCATGGCGACGACATTCATGCCCTTCAAATGCGCTGTATCAATGGCGGCAACGACATTTTTTGAATTACCGCTGGTGGAAATCGCAAACAGGATGTCACCATGTTTGCCGAGTGCGCGCACCTGTTTGGAAAAAATTTCATCGAACGAGTAATCGTTGCCAACAGCCGTGAGAATTGAGCTATCGGTGGTGAGAGCAATGGCGGCTAGCTCTGCGCGTTCACGCTCAAAGCGGCCCACCAGTTCCGCCGCAAAATGCTGCGAATCTCCAGCCGAGCCGCCATTGCCGCAGCTAAGGATCTTGCCGCCATTTTTGAGGCAATTCACCATCGCGTGCGAGGCCTTCGCGATGTGCGGGGTGAGTGCTGCCGCCACACGTTGTTTGGTGTCGATGCTGTCCTGAAAATGCCGGGTGATGCGGGTTTCAATATTTATCATGGGCAAATTTTACGCTTCAAACGCATTGGGGAGCCATTCGACATCGTTCACGTTCAAACCGTTCAACAGCACCGCATCGAAACGGCACGGCGGCAAATGCTTCATGCCCGCCAGATAATGCTGCGCGGTGGCAATAATTTTCGCCTGCTTTGACGCCGTGATGCTCGCCAGCGCGCCGCCGAAATCCACTTTTCCTGATTTCGTTTTCCTGAGCTTTACTTCAACAAACACCAGCGTCTCGCCCTGTTGCATGATGAGATCAATCTCCCCAAAGCGGCAACGATAATTTCTTGCGACCAGTTTGAAGCCATGTCCAGTGAGAAATCGCTCGGCGATTCGTTCGGCATCATCGCCGGTTTTCTTTGTGCCAAAAAATTGGGCTAAGCTCATTCGTCACTCGCTGCGACGAAACAATTGCGATTTGCCGTCGCGTACTTCGACAGAAGATAGGGACCGGTTGAGCTGATGCCCATCCAGAGTAATGCGACCGGTGACGCCATCGAGCGGCGGCAGGCTACGCGTGTTGTCATTTTTGGCAATGAGCTGGCTAAGCCGCCATGCGTCAATGCCCAACGCATAAAGCCGCTCAATTTCGACCGGTAATGATTGAGCGGGTTTGGCGTAGGCCATCACGGCGGGATGGTCTTTCTCGGCAAACCACGGCATTTCAAGGAAGCGAACGTTATCGAGGTCAAGGTTGGCGATCGCTGCTGCGCGCGGATCGACCGTGTGCGAGGTCGCAAATACCGGCATGCCCACTGGCAGGTAAGGGCGGATGACGCGTGCGGATGAGGGGTCGGCTGCGAGGAACACCGCATTTGCCTTACTACCCACTTTTTCCATTGCGGTGGCGACGCGCGTCGCATCGTTTGGATCATTGCCCACTGAAATATTGACCACAATTTCGCCACCGAGACGCAACCATTCTTTTTCAAAACTATCGCGGATACGTTTTGCCAGCGGACTATTCGCGACCACGATGGCGATGCTGCGCAGACCATCGTCGGACATCATGCGCGCGACCAGATTGGCTTCAAGGTCGAGGTTGAGTGAAATATAGAAAAAACGCTCCGGCAGTTCGTTTTCGACCGCGACCACCGGCGCGTTCAAGGCCAGTGTTGGTAGAAATCGTGATTCCCGTGCGATCGTGTTTGCGCCATCGCGCGTCACGCCGCCGACAATGGCGGCGGCACCGTCGGCAACGGCTTTGCGATACTGTGTGGCAAGCGAAGCGCCTTCGTCTTCAGCCGTGTAGATACGATAGGGCCAGGCATTTTTTCCGTCAGCTTCT
>JANOQY010000004.1:0-4763 GCA_031414995.1 Betaproteobacteria bacterium | reverse complement strand
CCCTGGCGCAGGAGCGCGTCACACAATGTTTCGTCTTGCGACGCATCGAATTCGGCACCGTTGGGCGCTAATGTTTCATGGGGCAATACGGTGATGGTGGTCATGATGATCCGTTGTTGTTCGGTGTGCTCAATGTCTAGCCAAGTTCGGCGAGTGATTTTCCAGTCAACGCAGCAGAGACACTTTTGTCCATGCGTTTGGCGGCGAATGATTCTGTTGCTGTCGACAGATGTTCAATAGCAGCCTTGATCGCGCGCGGATCCACGGATTCCGCCACGCGGCCAAGTGCGAGCACGCCTTCGGTGATCGCGACGCGTTCATCAACCGTGAGAAGTTCAGGGTCCACTTGCATCGCGGCGTTAGCGGCCTCGATCAGACGAGATGCGTCTGTGCGGGCCTCAGCGAGTACGCGCGCATCTGCATCAGCGCTGGCGTGCGTGAAACTGGCCTGCAACATCGACGCGATTTCAGCGTCGGTTAACCCATATGACGGCTTCACGTCTATCTGCGCCATGACGCCACTGACGAGCTCCTGCGCGCTGACAGAAACCAGTCCATCAGCATCGACCTGAAACGCAACGCGAATACGCGCCGCACCCGCCACCATCGGCGGAATGCCGCGCAGCGTAAACCGCGCCAGCGAACGACAATCTTTGACTAACTCGCGCTCGCCTTGCACGACGTGAATCACCATCGCGGTCTGGCCGTCTTTGAAGGTAGTAAATTCCTGCGCGCGCGCGACCGGAATCGTGGAATTGCGCGGGATCACTTTTTCGACGAGGCCACCCATGGTTTCAAGGCCAAGGGACAGCGGGATGACGTCAAGCAACAGCATGTCTTCGCCGGTTTTATTGCCCGCCAACACGTTCGCCTGAATCGCAGCGCCGAGTGCGACGACCTTGTCCGGGTCGACATTATTGAGTAGCGGCTTGGCAAAAAATGTATTCACGGCGTGTTGCACGTGCGTCATGCGTGTCGCGCCGCCAACCATGACGACGCCGGTGATGTCGTCGATACTGAGCTTGGCATCACGCAACGCTTTCTTCACGGGCAGCAATGTTCGATCCACCAGATGCGCGGTCAACATATGAAATTCAGCGCGGCCCAGTTTGACGTTAAGCGTCTGGCCGTAGCTCAAGCGAATCTCGGCGGTGCCTTCATCGGCGGTAGTGAGTTGCTCTTTAACCGCGCGCGCGGCCATCAACAATCGCCGCATGTCTTTTTGGTCGGCCCCCACCAACCCATGCAACTTGCGCCAATGCGCAGCAATTGCCTGATCAAAATCATCCCCGCCGAGCGCGGAATCACCGTTTGTGGCGAGCACTTCAAACATGCCGCGGGTGAGTTTGAGTATCGAAATATCAAATGTGCCGCCGCCCAAATCAAACACCGCGAAGGTGCCCTCGCTCGCGTTATCGAGGCCATAGGCAATCGCTGCGGCGGTGGGTTCATTGAGCAGTCGCAGCACGTTGATGCCCGCCAGGCGCGCCGCATCTTTGGTGGCTTGACGTTGCGCATCATCGAAGTACGCAGGCACCGTAATCACCGCGCCGACCAGTTCACCCGCCAAGGCTTCCTCGGCATGCACCCGCAGCACTTTCAGAATCTCGGCCGACACATCGACAGGCGACTTCACACCCGCAACCGTGTCGATTTTCACCATGCCGGGCGCATCGATAAATTTGTAAGGCAGCGTGCCGTATTTGGCGACATCGGCCATGCCGCGCCCCATAAATCGTTTGACCGAAACAATCGTATTTGCCGGGTCATCCGCTTGCTCGGCTTTCGGCTTCGCGCCGACTTCGCAATGGCCGTCGCTAAAGTAGCGCACCACGGACGGCGTGAGCTTGTCGCCATCGTGATTCAACAATACTTCAGCCACACCGCTTTTGACGGTGGCAACGAGAGAATTGGTGGTGCCCAGATCAATACCGACCGCGAGCCGATGTTGATGCGGCGCGGTCGATTCACCGGGTTCAGCGATTTGCAGCAGAGCCATTACGATTCAATTTCTTCTGCGGCGATGTCAATCTCCTCGCCTAATTTTTCAAGGAAGCGCAACTTGCGCACCGTTTCGCGCGCGTCAGCCATGGATGTTGTGTGCGCGAGTTGCTCAGTGAGCTTCGCAAAAAGCAGTTTCTCTTCGCGACGTTTATCTGCCGCGAGTTGATCGAGCTTTGCTTCGTCCTTTGACGCCTTGGCCTCGACGACTGCCTCGCGCCATTCCATTTGCTGTATCAGAAATTCCAACGGCATGGCGGTGTTGCGCTCTTCTTCCGTATCAATCCCGTTGAGCTGCAAAAGATAGCGGCCACGATTGAGTGGCGATTTCAACGTACGGTAAGCGCCGTTGGCTTGTGTTGTCCATTGCGCGGCGAGGCGCTTTTCGGCGTCGGATGCGGTGGCAAAACGATCCGGGTGCACTTCACGCTGTACTTCGCGATAGGCGACATCCAGTGCTGCGGCATCAATCGCAAACCCGGGTGTCATGCCGAACAGCTCAAAATGATTTTTGGAGAAATCTGGATTCATCACATAAAAAAGGGGCGCGCTGTATGCCGCCCCCTCTCCCCGACCCTCCCCCAAAACGGGAGAGGATGTTGGTTAGACGTTAAACGACTCGCCACAACCGCAAGTATCTTTCTCTTTCGGGTTGTTGAATTTGAAGCCTTCGTTTAACCCTTCTCGGACAAAATCGAGCTCAGTGCCGTCGATATATACAAGGCTCTTTGGGTCGACGAATACTTTGACGCCATTTGACTCGAACGCCTGATCTTCAGCGCTCGCCGTGTCAACAAATTCAATTTTGTACGCCATGCCGGAACAACCCGTGGTGCGCACACCAAAACGCAAGCCGATGCCCTTGCCACGCTTGGTCAGGTAGTTTTGAACGTGTGTTGCGGCACGTTCCGTCAATGTGATCGACATGGTTTATCTTTCGCCTTTGTTTTAGTCGGCCGCTTGTTTTAGCGGCTCAGCATGCTTGGATTTGTAGTCCGCAATCGCGGCCTTGATCGCATCTTCCGCCAGGATCGAGCAATGAATCTTCACTGGCGGCAGCGCTAATTCTTCGGCAATCTGCGTATTCTTGATCTGGCCGGCTTCATCGATTGATTTGCCTTTTACCCACTCGGTGACGAGTGAGCTGGAGGCAATCGCCGAGCCGCAGCCATAGGTCTTGAACTTGGCGTCCTGAATGATGCCATCAGGGCCAACCTTGATCTGTAGTTTCATCACATCGCCGCAAGCCGGCGCACCCACCATGCCAGTGGCAACCGTGTCGTCGTCTTTATCGAACGAGCCCACATTGCGGGGATTTTCGTAGTGATCGATTACTTTTTCTGAATATGCCATGTTCGTTACTCCAGTTTCGGCAAGCGGGGTATACCGCTCACCCGAACCCGCCGCAGCGGGTAGTACTTTTCTAATGTGCAGCCCACTGCACCTTGCTGATATCGACGCCATCTTTGTGCATTTCCCACAGCGGCGACATATCGCGCAACTTTTGAATGCGCTCGTTCAGTAGCTTGATCGCGAAATCAATATCGGCTTCGGTCGTAAAGCGACCGATGGAAAAACGAATCGAGCTATGTGCGAGTTCATCGTTGCGCCCCAGCGCACGCAGCACATAGGAAGGCTCCAGTGACGCCGACGTACAAGCGGATCCCGACGAGACTGCGAGTTCCTTGATCCCCATGATGAGCGATTCGCCTTCAACGAAATTGAAGCTCACATTGAGATTGTGCGGCACCCGATTATCCATATCGCCGTTGACATAAACCTCTTCCATGCCTTTGACACCAGACAGCAATTTGTCGCGCAGCATGCGGATGCGTTCATTTTCGGTCGCCATTTCAAGCCTAGCAATGCGGAAGGCTTCACCCATGCCGACGATCTGATGCGTGGCCAATGTGCCCGAACGGAAACCGCGCTCGTGCCCGCCGCCGTGCATCTGCGCTTCCAGCCGAATACGCGGCTTGCGACGCACATAAAGCGCGCCCATGCCTTTGGGGCCATAGGATTTATGTGCCGAAAAACTCATCAAATCCACTTTCAGCGTTTGCAAATCGATGGGCACTTTGCCGGTGGCCTGTGCGCTATCGACGTGGAAAATAATGCCACGCTGACGACAGATTTCGCCGATTTCGGCTATCGGCTGGATCACGCCGATTTCATTGTTCACCATCATGACCGAGACCAAAATCGTGTCTGCGCGCAACGCTGCCTTGAACGCGTCCATGTCGATGAGGCCATCGGTCTTCACGTCGAGATAGGTTGCTTCAAAACCCTGACGCTCTAGCTCGCGAACCGTATCCAGCGTGGCTTTGTGCTCGGTTTTAATCGTGATGACATGCTTGCCTTTGGTCTGGTAAAAATTCGCGGCACCCTTCAACGCAAGATTGATTGACTCCGTGGCACCTGAAGTCCAGACGATTTCCTTGGCGTCGCAATTCACAAGCTTTGCGACTTCCTCACGCGCATTTTCTACGGCCTCCTCCGACGTCCAGCCGTAGCTGTGACTACGTGAAGCGGGATTGCCAAAATTCTCAGTTAAAAACGGAATCATTTTAGCGGCCACGCGCGGGTCAACCGGAGTGGTGGCGGAGTAATCGAGGTAGATTGGTTGTTTCATGACATTCGTCGCGTTTGTCGTATCAGGGTTAAGAAATAAATTTCAAGTTTCGTGCGCGCTAAATTGCAACGATGGGCGTGGTGCGCGCATCAGCGCGGCTGCGGCTCTTCAATGGTTTGCTCATACGCAT
>JANOQY010000003.1:0-2460 GCA_031414995.1 Betaproteobacteria bacterium | reverse complement strand
TCGGCGCCTCGGTTATCCAGTGGAGATCGTTCCCCAAAATAATCCGTATGAACTAAAGCTAAATGAATCATTGCGCTTCCAGGTTTTGCACAACGGCCAGCCGGTTGCGAACCATCTCGTTTATGTAAATCACGCTGGGTTCAACGAGGACGATGACGCCGAGCGGCGGGTCAACGCCCAAAAGCTACGCACCGACAAGAATGGTTTTGCGAGCGTCAATATCAGCAAAAAATCGGCATGGTATATCGCGCTCATACACGTGCATCCGGCCAAAGATGCCGACGCAGACTACGAAACGAATTGGGCCACACTCACATTTGAGATGAAGTAGACGCGATGTGCTGAGCATTGGTGTAAGCGTCGAACAGTATTGATTGTCAGGTTCCCCACAGGCTGCGGACGCGAATTAAAACCTTTCAAGATCAGCGACGATCTTGCTGATCCTCTACGAGGGTGCCAAAGGGATATTTGAATTGCCCCCAATAGCCGGATGGGAAATTACGATCGCGCAGCCCCAGTTCGTCCGCTTTCACCCGCGTGTTGACATCGAAGAAAGTACCGAACAACCGATCCCATATCATTAGAAATTCACCATAGTTGACCTGTGCATCCTCGAACTCTCGCTTGTGGTGCCAGCGATGTACTTCCGCCACCCCTAGCCATTTTCGCAACGGGCCCAGCGTGTAATCGATATTTGAATGTTGAAAAGCAAGATGCACGGTGAGGATGGCGAACCAGATGGCGATTAGATTCTGAGGCGCTGCCATGATCGCCAGAATAGTCAAGCCGGGTGCGGCCAGCAACAGCGCGTGTAGAGGGTGGCGCCTCTCGCCATTAAGCCAATACAGGCGCTCAGGGCTGTGATGGGTGGCATGCAGCCGCCACAACCATTCCACTTTGTGACTCACGCGGTGCATCGCGTAAAGGCTTAGATCCAGAACGACGGCAACGATTAATAACTGCGCAGCGAAAGGCCAATCGATGGGCCAAAGGCGCCATGCAACCGGCACATTTGCCGTCCAGCCGAACAGCACAAATGAGGCGAACTGGATCAGGCTTAGATTAACGAAGTTATGCCACAAGTCAGTCACCACATCGCCCTGGGATTGCAGCCAGCGCGGCTCAAACGGGGCGAAGTGTTCAAGCAGGCCGACCGTGGCGGCACCGGTCAAGGCAATTAGCGTCGTCCAAGGCCACAGCGGCAGGCTGGCCAGTTCGAGCAAGATGATGCCGGCGGCACAAGTACCGAAAATCAATGGATAAGCATAGAGTCGAATGAGTTTTTTCAGCATAGCGGCCCGATGGGTGCGTGTGGTCGTGCTGCATGTTCGCAGCACGCCTCGGACAACGCTTGAATGAAACCGCTATCGTAGTTCAGCAGCGGGAAGCGCGGGTAAAAACTTCATGCGTACCAAGGCTTCAGTGGGCGTGAGCCCGAACGTGTCCTTGAACGTTCGGGAGAAGTGCGCAGAATCAGCAAAGCCGCCGTCATGCGCCGCCGCAGTCAACTGTGAGCCGTTTGCCACACTATGCAGCGTGGCCAATAGCTTGCGCCATTTTCTGAATGCGCTGTAGGCGATTCCCATCTCGGTGGAGAACAAATGCGAGAACCGACTGGGTGAGAGTGCGATCAGGCAGGCGGCGTGAGCAAGCGCTGGGGGCACGCCTCGAAAAGCGGCTGAATCGATAAGTGCCGCGAGGCGCAGGTCAGGCATGCGCTCACCGTTGGAAACGTCAATGCGGAAGTAATTGTGAAGCGCGGCCTCCGCCGCTTGATGCGTGCCATCGGAAATTGCCCGCCGCAACGTGCGGACGAGGTCCGGTCGAGGCGCCGTCTCCAGGATCGATATACCGTCGATTCTTTTCTGGGCCGCTGCGCCGATCATCGTTGTCGGCTCCAGATAGACGAGGATGATCTGTTCTTCTTTTGGTTCCAGGCGATGCATTGTGCCCGCAGAGCAACCCACGAATCCACCGACATGCATTCTGCCATCGGCGTCGGCAAGCTTCACCACGCCCGCCTCTGAAAGCGCAAGTTGCACGGCATAGTGCCTGTGCGGGCGATTGTCACTGGCACAGCCAGAAAAAAGTGCCCATCCGGTGGCCAGCAGCGCCCGCCCTTGCCAGGAAAACGTTCTGGATTGTTCCGGGAGTCTTGGCATCAATGGCGTTCAATCCGCAGCGAGAGGTGCAGGATTTTCGACCGATTCTGTCGGCGACTCGACGCGTCGAAGGCGTCTGCGGCGCACCCAAAGCCAAATGCCGCTAACAGCAAGCAAGGGCGGAACGAGCCCGACCAGGCAAACCAGCACGCGGCCAGGCATGCCGAATCCCTGACCGCTGTGAAGTGGAAACTGCCAAATACGAATCTTGTCGCCGACGGTACCGTCGCGGTGGTCGAATTTTCCCAGCACTTCGCCGTTGCGGCCATCGATAAAAACGCGGATGGTGCCGCTGTCC
>JANOQY010000002.1:0-2462 GCA_031414995.1 Betaproteobacteria bacterium | reverse complement strand
TCGGCGCCTCGGTTATCCAGTGGAGATCGTTCCCCAAAATAATCCGTATGAACTAAAGCTAAATGAATCATTGCGCTTCCAGGTTTTGCACAACGGCCAGCCGGTTGCGAACCATCTCGTTTATGTAAATCACGCTGGGTTTAACGAGGACGATGACGCCGAGCGGCGCGTCAACGCCCAGAAACTACGCACCGACAAAAATGGTTTTGCAAGCGTCAATATCAGCAAAAAATCCACTTGGTATATCGCGCTCATACACGTGCATCCGGTCAAAGATGCCGACGCAGACTACGAAACGAATTGGGCCACACTCACATTTGAGATGAAGTAGACGCGATGTGCTGAGCATAGTTGTAAGCGTCGAACAGTATTGATTGTCAGATTCGCATCAACTGCTGGCACCAAATTTAATTTTTTACATTCAGCGAGGATCTTGCTGATCCCCTAAGTGTGCGTCAAAGGGATATTTTAATTGTCCCCAATAGCCCGATGGGAAATTACGATCGCGCAGCCCAAGTTCATCCACATTGACGCGCCTGTCGACATCGAAGAAAGTACCAAACAACCGATCCCATATCATTAAAAATTCACCATAGTTGACCTGCGCATCTTCGAACTCGCGCTTGTGGTGCCAACGATGTACTTCCGCCACGCCCAGCCATTTTCGCAACGGGCCTAGCGTGTAATCGATATTTGAATGTTGAAAAGCGAGATGCACGGTGAGTATGGCGAACCAGATGGCGATCAGATTCTGAGGCGCTGCCATGATCGCCAGAATAGTCAAGCCGGGTGCGGCCAGCAACAGCGCGTGTAGAGGGTGGCGTCTCTCGCCATTAAGCCAATAAAGGCGCTCAGGGCTGTGATGGGTTGCATGTAGTCGCCACAACCATTCCACCTTGTGACTCACGCGGTGCATCGCGTAAAGGCTCAGATCCAGAATGACGGCCACGATTAATAGCTGCGCAGCGAAGGGCCAATCGATAGGCCAAAGGCGCCATGCAACCGGCACATTTCCAGTCCAGGCGAACAGCACGAATGAGGCGAACTGGATCAGACTTAGATTGACGAAGTTATGCCACAGGTCAGTCGCCACATCGCCTTGGGATTGCAGCCAGCGCGGCTCAAACGGGGCGAAGTGTTCAAGCAGGCCGACCGTGGCGGCACCGGTCAAGGCAATTAGCGTCGTCCAAGGCCACAGCGGCAGGCTGGCCAGTTCAAGCAAGATGATGCCGGCGGCACAAGTACCGAAAATCAATGGATAAGCAAAGAGTCGTACAAATTTTTTCAGCATGGCGGCCCGATGGAAGTGTATGGTCGTGCTGCATGATCTCAACACACCTTGGACAACGCTTGAATGAAACCGCTAACGTGGCTCGCCGGCAGAAGGCGGGGAAGAAAACCGCATGTGGAACAAGGCTTCAGTGGGTGTGAGCCCGAACGTGTCCTTGAACGTGCGGGAGAAGTGCGCAGAATCCGCGAAGCCGCCGTCATGTGCCGCAGCCGTCAGTTGGGCGCCGCTCGCCACACTTTGCAGTGTGGCGATGAGCTTCCTCCATTTTCGGAAAGCGCTATACGCGATGCCCATCTCTGCGGAGAACAAGTGCGAAAAGCGGCTCGGTGATAATGCGATCTGGCGCGCCGCTTGCGCAAGTGCGGGGGGTACACCGCCGAACGCGGCAGAATCGATGAGTCCCGCGAGGCGCAAGTCAGGTTGGTGCTCTCCTATTGCATCGTCCATGCCGAAGTAGTCATGGAGCGCGGCTTGGGCTACTTTGGGCGAGCCATCGGCAATTGCTAATCGCAACGCACGGACGAGGTCCACTCGACGGGCCGTCTCCAGGATCGATATACCGTCAATTCTTTTCTGCGCCGCCGCGCCGATTATCGTTGTCGGCTCCAGATAGACGAGGATGATCTGATCTTCCGTCGGTTCGAGGCGATGCATCGTGCCCGCGGCGCAGCCCAGGAATCCACCGGCATACACTCTGCCATCGGCGTCGGCCAGCTTCACCACCCCCTCTTCCGACAATGCAAGTTGCACGGCGAAGTGGCGGTGCGAGCGATTGTCACTCGCGCGGCCAGAAAATAGCGCCAAGCCGGTGGTCAGCAACGCGCGTCCCTGCCAGGAAAACGCTCTGGGCTCTTCCGAAGGTCTAGGCGTCACAGATGATCAATCCGCTGCAAGAGGTGAAGGGTTTTCGACCGATCTTGCCTGCGGCATGGCCGCGCGACGAAGGCGTTTGCGGCGCAACCAGAGCCACACGCCGGTCATCGCCAGCAACGGCGGGATCAAGCCGATCAGGCAGACCAGCACTCGGCCCGGCATGCCGAATCCCTGACCGCTGTGAAGTGGAAACTGCCAAATACGAATCTTGTCGCCGACGGTACCGTCGCGGTGGTCGAATTTTCCCAGCACTTCGCCGTTGCGGCCATCGATAAAAACGCGGATGGTGCCGCTGTCC
>JANOQY010000001.1:0-1742 GCA_031414995.1 Betaproteobacteria bacterium | reverse complement strand
CGATAGCGACAATTTCTTTGAGATGTATCCCGAATTCCTGATGAAGCCGGAAGAGTTGCTGGCCTTTAAAAAAGATCGTCAGGGCGCGATTGTTGGCCGCAAACTCGCGGACCAGTTCGGCTGGAAAGTGGGCGATGTTATCCCCATTCGCGGCACGATTTTTCCCGGCAACTGGCAGATGACCATCCGGGCAATATTTGACGGCAAGGATGAGACCACCATCACGCGCCAGTTTTATTTCCAGTGGAATTACATAAATGAATTCCTGATCAAACGCTTCCCGCGTCGTGCCGATCAGATCGGTATTTTCAATATCGAAGTCACCGATCCCGGCCGTATCGCAGATATTGCCAAGGCCATCGATGCCGAGTTCAAAAACTCCCTGGCCGAAACGCTTACCGAAACAGAAAAGTCATTTCAGCTTGGATTTATCGCGCAATCCGAAGCCATTGTGGTGGCGATTCGCATCGTCTCATTCGTTGTTATTTTTATCATCATGGCTGTGGTCGCAAACACGATGGCCATGACGGCGCGTGAACGGCTGGCTGAATACGCGACGCTGAAGGCACTCGGGTTCTCGCCCGGCTTTGTGGCTGCACTGGTATTTGGTGAGGCAATGATGCTGGCGCTCATTGGTGCTGGCATCGGTATCCTGCTCACGTTTCCGGCTGCGCACGGATTTGCAGCATCACCTGCCGGCGCGGTTTTCGCGTCCTTCAACGTATCATCGACGACAGTTGTCATGCAGATCGTGTGCGCAGTCGCTGTCGGCTTCGTGGCGGCACTGGTGCCGGGTTGGCGCAGCGCCAATATCAAAATTGTCGACGGGTTAAGGCACGCAGGATGAAGGTCCCGTTCTCATACGTCTTTCGCAATCTCTGGACGCGCAAGCTCACCACTGCGCTAACCGCCGGGGGAATGGCGCTGGTGGCATTTGTATTCGCCGCCGTGCTGATGCTCGATGCGGGCCTCAAGCAGACGATGGTGGGTACGGGTAGTTTTGACAATGTCATGTTCATACGCAAGGCGGCTGAAACAGAAATTCAGAGCGGCGTATCGCGCGAGCAGGCCTCACTCATTGAGAGCCTGCCGCAGATCGCGCGCGACGCCGATGGGCGCGCGATGGTATCGAAGGAGGCGGTGGTGCTGACGTCATTGACCAAGCGTGGTCAGGACAAACTCTCCAACATCGTCACGCGTGGGTTGCCGCCGATGGGCGTGACCTTGCGCCCACAGGTAAAAATTATGCAAGGCCGCATGTTTCGGCCCGGCTCATCCGAGATCGTGGTTGGTCGCAGCGTCTTCGAGGAGTTCGATGGCGTGGCGATCGGCCAATCGTTGCGATTTGCGCAGCGGGATTGGCTGGTGGTCGGCATGTTTGATGGTGGCAAGAGCGCATTCGATTCCGAGGTCTGGGGCGATAGCGAACAATTGATGCAGGCGTTCCGGCGCACCGGATACTCGTCGGCAATTGCCAAGCTCGCTGATAGCAACGCGTTCGACGCGATGAAGGCACTGGTCGACGGCGATATCCGGCTGACCGTCGAAGGTAAACGCGAGCAATTATTTTACGAAGACCAGTCACGTGCGTTGTCTACGTTTATTTCGATACTTGGCACGGTGCTGTCGGTGATATTTTCGCTCGGCGCGATGATAGGCGCGGCGATCACGATGTATTCAGCGGTGGCGATGCGCACCGCAGAAATCGGTACGTTGCGCGCGCTGGGATTCCGGCGGCCTTC